>NZ_JBVJLS010000001.1:0-117353 GCF_055584605.1 Nocardia sp. NPDC102475
CCTTCGGAGCCTCGACCGAGGCAGAAAGCCATCAGCTACACCCCACCGCTCTGGGCATCCAGGGCACCAACCCCAGACAACAACGAACTTAGGGAGAACGCCATGTCCTTGAAGCTCGCGGTGATCATCGGCAGCGTCCGGGAGGGACGCTTCGCGCCGACCGTGGCCAACTGGTTCATCGAGGAGGCCACCCGGCACGGACAGTTCGAGATCGACCTGATCGATCTGGCCGAGGCCGATCTGCCATTGGCACTGCCGGCGGTTCCCCCGGCGCTGGACCCCGACCCGGAGCGCCCGGCCACGATGACCGACCTCAGCAGGCGGCTCGGTGAAGCGGATGCATTCGTGATCCTCACTCCGGATTACAACCGCAGCTACCCGGCCGCGCTGAAGGCAGCCATCGACTGGCACTTCACCCAATGGGACAGCAAGGCAATCGGTTTCGTCGGCTACAGCGGCGCGAGCGGCGGCCTGCTCGCCATCGAACACCTGCGCCAGGTCTTCAACGAACTCAATGCCCACACCGTCCGCAACTACGTCAGCTTCCCTCGCTACTACCTGCTCTTCGATGCCGAAGGCAAACTCATCGACCCGACCGAACCCGCCGCAGCCGCACAGTCCATGCTCGACCAACTCCACTGGTGGGCAAGTGCCCTCGCCGCCGCCCGCTCCGTCCCCGCCGCCGCATAGCGGGCACCTCGCGTGGCTGCCTCGCACAAGGTAGGTCCTATGCGAGGTGGGCACTGCTCATGCGACAGCGGGGATGCGTCTGGCGGGACAGGGGATGGGCGATAGGGTTCGGGGGTGGCTGACTACTCCTCCGATCTCGAACTTGCGCTGCGATTGGCCGATGAGGCCGATGGGATTACCCGGGCGCGGTTCGGGGCGTTGGATTTGCGGGTCGACGCCAAGCCGGATCTGACACCGGTGTCGGATGCGGATCTGGCGGTGGAGAAGGCGATACGCCAGGTGCTCGGGCAGAAGCGGCCCGGGGATTCGGTGCTCGGTGAGGAGTTCGGCGGTGACGTCGAGTTCAGCGGGCGGCAGTGGGTGATCGATCCGATCGATGGCACCAAGAACTTCGTGCGCCGGGTGCCGATTTGGGCGACGCTGATCTCGCTGCTCGAGGACGGCGTTCCGGTGGTCGGCGTGGTGAGCGCACCCGCATTGGGGCGACGGTGGTGGGCGGCGGCCGGTTCCGGCGCCTGGGCCGGCGTCGATTCCGATGCGCCGAAACCGATTTCGGTCTCCGCGGTCGGTGAGCTCGGCTCGGCCAGCCTGGCCTTCTCCAGCCTGTCAGGCTGGCGCGACCGCGGTCTGCGCGAGAAGTTCCTCGAACTCACCGACGCGGTATGGCGGGTCCGCGGCTACGGCGACTTCTTCACCTACTGCCTGCTCGCCGAGGGCGCGGTCGATATCGCCACCGAACCCGAAGTCTCCCTGTGGGACCTGGCCGCCCTCGACATCCTCGTCCGCGAAGCAGGTGGCCGCTTCACCTCCCTCGCCGGCACCCCCGGTCCCCACGGCGGCGACGCCATAGCCACCAATTCCCTACTCCACGACGCTGTCCTTACCCGGTTGAACTGAGCCTCGAGAAACTTTCTATCGTCTCGAATCGGCCGGCGTCAGGTCGATGCCCGCGGGCGGACGTAGTCGACGCAAGGTTCCGTCCATGCTCGTGACGAACAGTGCCCACCCGTCACCGTCGCGAGCGATCCGCACGGAGGTGGCGCCGTCCGGCGGGTTGCGCATCGGACCGGGCTTGATCAGGCCGGTGATGATCGTGCAGCCCGCGCCGGTGGCCGGGTCGATCTGGTAGACCGCGCCCTGGATGTGGTCGGCGACGAAGAGTTGGCCCGCGCGGGTCGCTTCCATATCGTCGAGCAGCGCAACCAGATCGGGAGCACCGGCGACGACCGTCGCGTTGTCGGGATCGTCGAGCGGGACGCGGAAGACGCGCAGGGTCATATTGTCGGTGTAGATCGACTTGCCGTCGGGGGCCAGCGCCAGCCCATTTGCCCACGGCACGTTGGACCAGGTCCGCGTGTACTCTCCCGTCGAGGGCCGATACCGCGAGATGCCGGTCGGCGGCCCATTGATACCGATGGTGGCGAATACGAGGTCGCCGTCGGGCAATTCGAGCAGTCCGTTCGGACCGTTCAGGTCGGTGAGCAGAATCGTCACCGCACCGGTGTCGATGTCATAGCGCCGCAAGGTGCCCGGCGCCTCCGCCACACCGTCGCCAGTGACGAAGTACACGGACCGTCCGACAACCCGCACACCCGCCGGGTGATCCAGACCGGTTACCAGCTTCGCGAACTTGCCTGCGGCATCGATATGGGCAAGGTACCCGTCGACGATTCCGGTGACATAGAAGCCGCCGGCCCCGTCGGTATCGAGATTCTCCAGATTGCCGACCCCGCTGACGATCGTGGAAACGTCCCAGCCGTCCGCACACGACCCGGAAGGCGTCTCCGCCCCGGCTGTTCCTGCGGACACGATGCCCGCGGTAATTGCCGCAGTCAGCAGCGTTGCCCTCAGTCGCCGACTACGCGGCCGTCTTGCCATGCGGCACAACCTAACAGCCGCGCTGGAATGTTGCCCGGGGCGGACCGTCCGCCCCGGGCGACTCGACTCACGGAACGAACAGCGTGGCGATCATATTGAGGACCCCGGAGACGAGCTGATCGACAATGCGAAGAACCATGACATCTCCTTACTAGTACTGCGGCATTCAGCCTCGGCGGAAACACGGCCGAGTGCTGTGGACGGCACCTGTGTAGACAGGCGTCGATCGGTCTTCGTTGCCGTCGGGCTCATGGATGGCTTATCCGGACCGCTCAGCTCAGATGTTTCGCCGCAGGCCACATTTCGGAGAGGGGTGCTCGCGGTTTGCGGCAGATGAACAGCGGTTGGCCCTGTTCGTCGTTGTCGATGCCGAGACCGTTGTCGATGTGACCGGCGGGTTCGACTTCGGCGAAGTACCCGGTCAGGTGGTCACGATCGAAGCCGACGGTGATCACCGCGGTAGCCGTATCGCTGGGTGGGCCCCACCACCAGTAGGAGTTGTGACCGCTGTGCGGAGTCGGCAATCCGTACTCGCCGCCGAAGCGTTCGATCGCGCCCGCCTCGCCATAGTTGTCGGTAAGGATGGCGACATCGGGTCCGAGTGGGGCGCGCACCTCGGCGATTCGACGCACGAATTGCGGCCAGCCGATGGTTTCGCCCGCGTCGTAGTTGATCGCGAGGACCGGCGAATCCTTCAGTACCGCCACGGGCAGCACCGGCAGGAACAGCACCGCGGAGACGATCGCATTCAGCGCGATGACCGAACCCACTGCTGCCCAGCGGATTCGCCGACGCCCCAGCCAAGTGGCGACCGGTACCGCACCGGCGGCCATCAGGATCGGGTACATCCCGCCGAGGTAGTACGCCTTCCCACCGCTGACCAGGAAAACCACGAAGAGCACCGCATACGCGACCGGAAACGCGCGCCGACGCGGATCTCGCCACAGTCGCCAGAGCCCGAGTGCCCACAGCGGCACCAGCAATGGGCCCATCAGCCCGAATTGCGACAGCACGAACATCACCGGCGAATCCGACGTTCCGGAGGACCCGCCCGCGATCGCCCGGCTCATCTCCCACTGTGGCCAACCATTGCGCCACTGCCACAGCAGATATGGCAGCCAGATCAGCACCGCCAACCCGACCGCCATCGGAAAGTACTTGGTGGCGAATATCTTTCGCGGGCCGACGAGAACCAGCGCAAGCACCAGCGCCGCCACCGGAAAGATCAGCAGCACCTTGTTCTGCAACCCGATCCCGACAACCAGCCCAACCCCGAGCCACCACCGCGCCCCCACCCCACCGGCACCCGCGTGCCCATCTGGCCCCACGCGAGCACCCGCACCCTCGCGCTCATCCGACGCCGCACGACCACCCCCAACCGCTTCGGAGCCAGGCCCGACCCGATCGGCACCCCACCCGTCCGCACCACGCAGCAGCCCCAGCACCAGCAGGCAAATCAACACCCACGCCGCCATATCGAACGACGCGGTACTCAGCAGATGACCGACCCCCAGCACCATCGCCGCACTCGCGACGGCAACCGACGCCAACACCTGCGCCCCGCGCCCACCGCCGAGCTCGCGCGCCATCAACCCCGCGGCGACGACAACGAATGTCGCCGCCGAGATCGACGGAAGTCGCAGTAGCAGTAACGAGTCGGCATCGATTGCGGACATCGCGCGGGCCAGTAGCGGAGTCCATGGCGGCTGATCCGGGTAGCCCCAGTCCGGATGCCGGCCCGCCGCCAGAAAGTACAGCTCGTCCCGGTGATAGCCGTAGCGCGTGGCGAATGCGGTGAGTAGTGCGGCGAACAGCGCAGCGACGACGGACAACGGTCGTCCGACGACTTTGGGCACTCGTCCAGCCTGACACAGTTCGGCGGCGTATGCTGCAGCTCGACGCACTTCTTACTCTGGAGTAAGATAGCCTTACTCAGGAGTAAGATAGCTGGGACCAGACCTCACCCCACCCATCCGAGGAAAACAGGTGATGATGAGCACTCGAGACAGCGCAACGAAGCGAAGTCCAGACACGTCCGCGGTCGGCCTGAACCACCCCAAACGGGACTGGATGGGCGCGGCAATGCGGGTGATGACGACCATTACCGGGTCGGAGCTCGCCGAGAAGTACAACCTGCGCAAGCCGATCGAGCGGGTCACCTACGAAGGCACCAAGACCGGTTTCCGCACCCTCGGTGCCGCCACTCGCGCATTCGGCAAGGTCGCCGGTGGCGGTGCGCCGAAACGCTTGGCGGACAACGAGTCCAAGAAAAGGGACTTCTTCGACCTGACCCCGAGCGACGAGCAGCAGATGATCGTCGAGACGGTGAAGGAATTCGCCGCCGAGATCCTGCGCCCGGCCGCCTACGAGGCCGATAACGCCGCCAAGGCCCCGCGCGACCTGCTCGAGCGCGCCGCCGAACTCGGCATCACCCTGATCAATGTGCCCGAGGAGCTGGAAGGCGCGGCCGCCGAGCGCGGCGCGGTCACCAACTCGCTCGTCGCCGAGGCGCTCGCACACGGTGATATGGGTTTGGCCCTGCCGATTCTCGCGCCGAGCGGTGTCGCGGTCGCCCTGTCCCAGTGGGGTACCGACGCACAGCAGCAGACCTACCTGCCCGCCTTCACCGGCGAGAATGTGCCGCAGGCCTCGGTCGTGATCAACGAGCCGCGCGCGCTGTTCGACCCGTTCGCCCTGCAGACCAAGGCCACCCGCGCCCCCAGCGGCTACCGCCTCAACGGCGTGAAGAGCCTGGTCCCGGCCGCCGGTGATGCCGAACTATTCATCGTGGCCGCCGAGCTCGACGGCCGCCCCGCCCTGTTCATCGTGCCGTCGGACAGCAAGGGTCTGGTCGTGGAGGCCGATCCGAGCATGGGTCTGCGTGCCGCCGGTCTCGGTCGCCTGCTGCTCAACGATGTCGCGGTCGGCACGGACGCCATCCTCGGCGACGGCGATGCCAAGACCCGCGCCGAGGAATACGCCGACGCGGTGCGTCTGGCCCGTCTCGGCTGGGCCTCGCTGGCCATCGGTACCGGACAGGCCGTGCTCGATTACGTGATTCCGTATGTGAACGAGCGCGAGGCATTCGGCGAGCCGATCTCGCACCGGCAGGCGGTGGCGTTCATGGTCGCGAATATGGCAATCGAACTGGACGGCCTGCGACTCGTGACCCTGCGGGGTGCGTCACGTGCGGAGCAGGGGCTTTCCTACGCCCGCGAGGCGGCACTGGCCCGCAAGCTCGCCACCGACAAGGGCATGCAGATCGGTCTCGACGGCGTGCAGTTGCTCGGCGGCCACGGCTTCACCAAGGAACACCCGGTCGAGCGCTGGTACCGCGATCTGCGGGCCATCGGCGTCGCCGAAGGTGTCGTGCTCGTCTGACCGGCTGGTTCCTTACTTCCAGGAGACATCACCATGATCAATCTCGAACTCCCCAAGAAGCTGCGGGCCAGTGCCAACCAGGCCCATCAGGTCGCCCAGGAAATCTTCCGGCCGATCTCGCGCAAGTACGACCTCGGTGAACACGACTACCCGGTCGAGCTGGACACCATGGCCGCCATGGTCGAAGGCCTCGCCGACTCCGGCACCCAGAAGATCGGCGGCGCGGCCGGTGGCCGTTCCGACGGGGACGAGCACGCCACCGAACTGCTCGGAAACACCAACGGCGGCAATATGTCCGCGCTGCTGAACGCGCTGGAGACCTCGTGGGGCGACGTCGGCCTGATGCTGTCGATTCCCTATCAGGGGCTGGGCAACGCGGCCATCGCGGCCGTTGCCACCGATGAACAGCTGAAGCGGTTCGGCAAGGTGTGGGCCTCGATGGCGATCACCGAACCGTCCTTCGGTTCCGATTCGGCCGCCGTCACCACCACCGCCGTACTCGACGGCGACGAATGGGTGCTCAACGGCGAGAAGATCTTCGTGACCGCCGGTCAGCGCTCCACCCACATCGTGGTGTGGGCCTCGGTGGACCGCAGCCTCGGCCGCGCGGCGATCAAGTCGTTCGTCGTGCCGCGCGACGCTCCCGGTCTTTCGGTGGCCCGGCTCGAGCACAAGCTCGGCATCAAGGCCTCCGATACCGCGGTACTGCTGTTGCAGGACTGCCGGATTCCGAAGGACAACATTCTCGGCAGCCCGGAAGTCAACGTGGAGAAGGGTTTTGCCGGGGTCATGCAGACCTTCGACAACACCCGGCCCCTCGTAGCCGCGATGGCGGTCGGTGTCGCGCGGGCGGCGCTGGAGGAGCTGCGGGCCATCCTGAAGGATGCGGGCATCGAGCCGTCCTACGACATCCCGGCCAATAACCAGCCCGCGGCCGCCGCCGAATTCCTGCGGATGGAGGCCGATTACGAGGCCGCGTACCTACTGTCGCTGCGCGCGGCGTGGATGGCGGACAACAAGAAGCCGAACTCCCTGGAAGCCTCGATGTCCAAGGCGAAGGCGGGCCGCACCGGCACCGACATCACCCTCAAGGCCGTCGAACTCGCGGGCACCATCGGCTACTCCCAGCGCACACTGCTCGAAAAGTGGGGCCGTGACTCCAAAATCCTCGACATCTTCGAAGGCACCCAGCAGATCCAGCAGCTCATCGTGGCGCGCCGCATCCTCGGCAAGACCAGCGCCGAGCTGAAGTGATGCCGAACTAGTAAGTGCTACAAGGGAAACCGGTGCGAGTGACTCGCACCGGTTTTTCTATCCACAACGGGTTCGAGGCACCCACCGCAATCGGTGAAGTGGCACACGGTATCTTGGCGAGCTGAGATTCAGCGGACGAATTCCACGAGCAGTACCAAGAACCCCCACAGGAGACTGGTTATGCACAGGCTGGGTTTGATACGTCGCTTCACCGCCGCAATCGCGGCAACCACCGCATTCGTCGCCGTATTCGCGGGTCATGCCGCGGCCGAGCCGACGACGATCGACTGGAATACGGCCACGCAGCAATTGCGCAAGGCCGCCGGCGGCAATCCCGCCGCCGAACAGGCCGTGGACCGGCTGGTGGCATCCGGGCAGGTCGCCACCCAGGTGGCAGTGCCCGCACAGCCGTTCCAGATCCCGGCGCAATCCGATATCGGACGCGGTGACGGGCCGGGCGTCTACGGGTCCGGCATCGCCCTCGGTTACGACGGGTTGCGATTCGGATTCTTCGGCGGGCCGGGCACGATCGCACCGAATCAGGCCGGGGCCAGGCTCGAGGTCCTGTGGATCAATCTGTCCAACGGCCGCAGCGGCACCGAGGTGCTCTCCGAGCACAACGATGCCGCGGTCGACACCACCATCCGCACCCGCCCGATCGACACCGGTGGCGGCGTCATCGTCGGCGCGGTCTACGGCACCCTGTTGCACCGCTGGCCCGTCCCGGTCAGCGACGCCAACCCGGACGGTTTCCAGTACAAACTCGCAACCATCTCGGTCCCGTCCTTCGGATCGATCTACAACTGACTGTCCGGCACGCGAGCCCGGCACGGATTTCCGTGCCGGGCTTTTGCGTCGCATCGACTAACCATTGCCAGCAATTACGTAACTCCGTATGTTTGCGCTCGTGAGCGTGGAGGACCGACTAGCGAAGCTCGAACGCCGACTCGCGGCCAAGGACCTCATCAAGGATGGCAGCGGGCAAGCGAGTGGATCCGCCGCGCAGGGCGGGTGGGCGCTGCGGCGGCTCCATGAGGAGTTCGCGAATGCGGACCAGCGCAATGGCGGGGTGATGTTCGCCGGTTCGGGCGTACTACCCAGCGCGGAACAGTTCGACTGGCAGGTCCAGTTCAGCACCGATGACATCGTCGGCTACGACTGGGACGATGCCGCCGAATGCCTCGCCGCCCTCGGCAGTCCGGTCCGCCTGCGCATTCTTCGGGAGATCCTTCGGGGCAGCAGAACCGCCGCCGAACTCACAAACCTCGGCGAGGTGGGCACCTCCGGCGAGATCTACCACCACCTCCGTCAACTAGCAGCGACCGGCTGGCTGCACACCGTGGGCCACGGCCACTTCGAAGTCCCCCCGAATCGGGTCGTCCCGCTGCTCGTCGCGCTGGCTACCGCGCGCAGATGATCAAGACCAGGCGGAACCGGTGGCGGGAGCCTCTTTGGATGTGATGTGAGTCATAGCGCTGATACGGTTGGTCAGACAGAACGATTGTTCAGATCGCTTGGGCGAGTGCCGACGCGAGTTGCTGGTAGAGGTGGTCGACGATGAAGTTGGCGCATGCGCTGGAGGTTGTGAAGGCATTCGGGGTGCTGCGGGCACGCGGGGTCAGCGATCCCAAGAAGCCGCTGGAAACCTTGCGGACGGTGAAGGAATCGCGGGTCTACGGGCCGCAGGCGACCTTGATCCGGCATTCGGCCCGCATCGTGCCCGATGCCCCGGGGCTGGTCGACGAGCGCGGCGAACTGACCTACCGGCAATTGGACGAGCAGTCGACCGCGATCGCGCGTGGGCTGCGACAGGCGAATCTGACCGAGGGGTCCGTGGTCGGTGTGCTTGCCCGCGACCATCGCGGTCTCATTCTGGCCATGGCCGCGGCGGGCAAGCTCGGCGTGCGGGTCGCGCTGATGAATACCGGCTTCGCCAAACCGCAGTTCGCCGAGGTCTGCGAGCGTGAGAAGGTCAAGGCCGTCCTGCACGACAGCGAGTTCCTTGGCCTGCTCGACGCATTGCCGCCGAATCTGCCGCGCTACCTGACCTGGGTCGACGAGGGCACCGAATTGCCCGAGGGCGCACAGACTCTCGACGATCTCATCGCCGCCAACTCGACCGCGGACCTGCCCGCACCGTCCAAGCCCGGCGGCTTCGTCATCCTCACCAGCGGCACCACCGGCCTGCCGAAGGGCGCACCGCGCAGCAAGGTGACCCCGCTGGCCACCGCGCAGATGGTGGACCGAATCCCGTTCCCGGTCAGGGGAACTCAGGTCATCGTGTCGCCGATCTTCCACAGCACCGGCCTCGGCACCTACCTGGTGGCCTCCGCGATGAGCAACAAGGTGGTGGTGCGCCGCCGTTTCGACGCCGAGGCCACACTGAAGCTGGTGGCCGACCACAAGGCCGAAATGCTGGTCGCGGTGCCGACCATGCTGCACCGGATGACCGAACTGGCTCCGGAGATCCGCGCCAAGTACGACACCACCTCGCTGAAATGCATTCTGCTCGCGGGTTCGGCGCTCTCGCCGGAGTTGTGCGTCAAGGCCACGCAGATCTTCGGTCCGGTCCTGTACAACCTGTACGGCTCGACCGAATGCGCCGTCGCCACCGTCGCGAACCCGGACGATCTGGCCATCGCACCGGGCACCGTCGGCCGCGCGCCGATCACCTGCGAGGTCCGGCTCTACGACGACAACGACAAGCAGGTCAACGCGATCAACACCACCGCGCGCATCTTCATCCGCAGCGGTGCGCCGTTCGAGGGCTACACCGACGGCAGGCATAAGCAGATCATCGACGGCTATATGTCCAGCGGCGATGTCGGCCACTTCGACGGGCACGGCCTGCTGATGGTGGACGGCCGCGATGACGACATGATCGTCTCCGGCGGCGAGAACGTCTTCCCGCAGGAAGTCGAGAACCTGCTGCTGGAGCGGCCGGACGTATTCGATGCGGCCGTCGTCGGCGTCGACGACGTGGAATTCGGCAAGCGCCTGCGCGCCTTCGTGGTCCCCGAGGCCGGTCACTCCCCCGACGGCGAGGAGATCAAGGCCTACGTCAAGGAGAATCTGGCCCGCTACAAGGTACCGCGCGAGGTGATATTCCTCGACGATCTGCCCCGCAACCCCACCGGCAAACTGCTGCGTCGGGTGCTCGTGGAGTACGAAGTCAACGCTTAGGCCGGGGGCCCTAGGGACAACTGAGATACGTGACACAGCGAGTCACAGATGCTTGCTATTGTTAGCGGCAGCACTGGATCTCGAAGTTGCGGTCCACACCACCCCCGGTCCCGGTGGGTGGACCGCGGAAGGCGTTGACGAATGTCCCTATCCCTGCCTGCGCTCAATGACTCCGTCCGGAAGGCGGGCGATTTCGCCCAGGGCGTGAATGTCATGGTCAAGCGGCGCTTGTTCAATCCGCTCCGACCCGATCACGCGGCACGGTCCGCGTTCAATGTGCTCAAATTCGGCCCGTTCGCCGGTGTCGTCATGCACGCGGCGCAGACCAGACCGGAATCGGCGGCCATCGTCGACGAGCGCGGCGAGGTGAGCTTCGGCGAGCTCAACGAGCAGTCCAGCGCCCTGGCTCGCGGGCTCGAAGCGCAGGGAATCAAGCCTGGTGACGTCGTCGCGCTGCTGGCGCGCGACCATCGCGGCATGGTGCTGAGCCTGCTCGCGACCGGCAAACTCGGCGTGCGCACGGTGCTGATGAATACCGGCTTCGCGAAACCGCAGTTCGCCGATGTGGCCGCGCGCGAGAACGTCAAGGCCGTACTGCACGACAGTGAATTCCTCGACCTGATGAGCGCGATCCCGGCCGAGATCCCCCGGGTGCTCACCTGGGTGGACGAGAAGGACAATGTCGATCCGTCGGTCTCGACCATCGAATCGCTGATCAAGGCCCGCTCCACCGCGCCGCTGCCCGCGCCCGTCAAGCCCGGCGGCATGGTCATCCTGACCAGCGGCACCACCGGCACGCCGAAGGGTGCGCCGCGCGACCGGGTCAGCCCGTTCGCCTCGGCCCAGTTCGTCGATCGGGTGCCGCTGCCCAATAACGGGACCATGATCATGGCCGCGCCGATCTTCCACGGCACCGGACTTTCCCAGTTCACCCTGGGCCTTGCCCTCGGCAACCGGGTGATCTTCCAGCAGCGCCGGTTCGATCCGGAGAAGACGCTCGCGAATATCCAGCAGTACCAAGCGGATTCGCTGGTCGTGGTGCCGACCATGCTGCAGCGCATCCTCGATCTCGGCGACGAGGTACTGGCCAAGTACGACCCGCGCACCATCAAGGTGATCTTCGCGGCGGGTTCGGCCATCGCACCCGATGTGGTCACCCGCACCCTCGACTACTTCGGCGACAGCCTCTACAACCTGTACGGCTCCACCGAATGCGCGGTCATGACCGTCGCGACCCCGGAGGATCTGCGCAAGGCCCCGACCACCGCGGGTAAGGCGCCGGTCGGCATCCGGATCGTGCTGCTGGACGAGAACCGCAAGCCGATCACCGAGCCGAATGTCACCGGGACCATCTTCGTGGACAACGGTTTCGCCTTCACCGGCTACACCGACGGCCGCACCAAGGAGATCGTGGACGGCATGATGTCCAGCGGTGACGTCGGGCATTTCGATGCCGACGGCCTGCTCTACATCGACGGCCGCGACGACGACATGATCGTCTCCGGCGGCGAGAACGTCTTCCCGCTGGAGGTGGAGAACCTGATCGCGGGCCGCGACGATATCTTCGAGGCCGCGGTGGTCGGCGTGGACGATCGCGAATTCGGAAAGCGGTTGCGCGCCTTCGTCGTTCCCGGTCCGGAGTCCAAGCGCGATGCGCAGGAGATCAAGGATTACGTCAAGGCGAATCTGGCGCGATACAAGGTGCCGCGCGAGGTGGTCTTCCTCGATGAGCTGCCGCGCAATGCGACCGGTAAGTTGCTGCGCAAGCCGTTGATCGAGATGGAAATCGACGCGAACTGATTCGAGGCCGAGCCGCACACCTGCGAATTCGCCAGGTGTGCGGCTTTTGCTTTTCTTCCAGCTGGAAACTCGATACATCCCGGCTGCCGCTCGGGTGGGAATCGGCGGGTAATTCGTCGGTTATCATCAGCGCGTGAGTATCGAGTTCGGCCCGGCCGCTGCGGGGCATCGCAGCGCCGTCGCGCGGGTGCGCGGCGCATGCGCCGGTTCGATCTCCGGTGCCATATCCGTTGCGGCACACGGGTGGGCCGCCGATGGGATGCCGCCGAGCAGTACCACGCTCGCGCTCCTCGTTGCCGCTTCCGCTGTTGTCGGCACACTGGTCGCCGGGCTCGCACCGCTGCGCGATACCTCGATCGGGCTGATCTCGGTGCTCGTCGCAGGTCAGCTGCTCGGGCACATCACCATGGGCTGGGGTTCGGGGCATATGCATCACGGCGATGCCCAGCTCACGCCCGGTATGGTCGCCGCGCACCTCGTCGCGGCCATGCTCGCGGCGGTGGTGATCCGAGGTGCGGAGACCGCGTATCGGATCGGTTGTGCGGTGCTGTCGCGGGTGCTGCCGATGCGGTATCACCCGCCCGCGATACCCGGGCCGGTGCCGCTGCGCCTGACGCATCGCGATCGTGTGATTCTACGCATATTCGCCGCGGAATCGCTGCGCACCCGCGGTCCGCCGCTGGCGTTCGGTAGCTGATTTTCCGTACCCGGTGCATGGGCTCGGCTCGTGCGGCGTCGTTTTCGCGCAACATCTTTCGCTGGTGAGATTTCGCAGCGTCATGCGAATTTCTCGCGAATCGCGTTGTCGCGCGCCCGACCATTCCCGGGTTCTTCCGAACTCCAGAAACGAATAACCATGAGTATTACCGACACCAGTCCGCCGGATGCCGAATCGTCGGCTCCGGCAAAGGAAATACGGTCGCGCAACGGCCTCTATCCACTCGCGATGCGGTTGCATTTCTATGCGGGCATCTTCGTCGCACCGTTCATCCTGATCGCAGCGGTCACCGGAGCGCTCTACGCCATCTCCCCGACCCTGGAATCGATTACCTCGCACGACCTGTTGAAGGTCGAGACGAACGGCGAGATGCGGCCGCTGTCCGAACAGGTCACCGCGGCCGTCGCCACCCAGCCGAATCTGAAGCTGGTCGCGGTGGCGCCAGCACCCGAGGCCGACGACACCACCCGCGTACTGTTCGACGACCCGTCGCTCGGCGAGTCCGAACGGCGCGCGGTATTCGTGAATCCGTATACCGCGCAGCCGGTCGGCAGCGATGTGGTCTACGGCAGTTCGGGTGCGCTTCCGATGCGCACTTGGATCGATAGGCTGCATCGGGATCTGCACCTGGGCGAGCCGGGACGCATCTACAGCGAACTCGCCGCCTCTTGGCTGTGGGTCGTGGCGCTGGCCGGACTGGTGCTGTGGATCCGTCGGGTGCGCGGACGCCGCAACCGCAACTCCGCCGCCTGGCTGCTGGCACCGGACGGTTCCCAAAAGGGTCGCGGTCGTTCGATGAATTGGCATGGGGCCGTTGGTATTTGGATCATGCCGGTGATCCTGCTGCTGTCGGCGACCGGGATGACCTGGTCGACCTATGCCGGTGAGAACATCGACGAACTGCGCGAGCAGCTCAGCTGGACCACACCTGCCGTGAGCACCGCACTGCCGGGTGCGGCCACGCAGGAACACGCCGACGGCGAGCACCACGGCGGCGGCCATACGCCCGCGCCGGTCGATGTCCCGACCCGGATCGCGCAGCTCGACGGGGTTTATGCGGCGGCCCGCGACAATGGCGTCACCCAGGGTTCCGAGATCGCCATTCCGGCCAAACCTGGGGCCGCATTCGCGGTGAAGGAACGGCGCATGCCCGGCACCTACACCGTCGATGCCGTCGCCGTGGACGGTGCGACCGGCGCGGTCACCGACAAGCTCGCCTACGCCGACTGGCCGATCATGGCCAAGCTCACCAACTGGGGCATCCAATTCCACATGGGCCTGATGTTCGGGCTGCTCAACCAGTTGCTGCTGCTCGCGGTGATGATCGGGCTGATCGTCGTGCTCGTGCTCGGCTACCTGATGTGGTGGAAGCGTCGGCCGACCCGCGGTGCTGCGCGGTTCGCCATCGGGCGGCCACCACGTCGCGGCGCATTGCGCCAGACCTCGCCGTGGCTCGCGGTGCCCATCGTGGCGGCCGCGCTGGTTGTCGGCTGGTTCGTGCCGCTGGTCGGGCTGAGCCTGCTCGCCTTCCTCGGCGTCGACATCATCGTCGGCCTGGTTGTCGGCAAGCGCGCCACGGCCTAGTGCCGCGGGATGTTCCCGCACACCGATTCACGTGCCGCGCACGTGTCATCACGCCGCCAGGTCATGCGCGGCGGGCGAGAGCGCGCGGAACGCAGCAACTGGAACTGCCGGGGCGTGAGGGGCTCCGGCAGTTACCAATTCGACCTACCGAACGTCAGAGGTACGGCCGTTGTATCGCCATGCCTCGAACAGACAGGATTCACCATCTCATGAAGATCAATAAGTTCGCCTTGGCCGCCGCGTTCATGACGACCGCGGTGGGGATCGCCGCTGGCGCGAGCTCCGCCGAACCGATCGAGGCCGCCGACCCGATCAACTTCACCGCCCAGGCCACCGACACCCAGTCGATCATCACCACCGATTCCGGTTCGCTGGTCGTCGAGGAGGGCGCGCTGAAGGTCAAGGCCGCCAACGGAACAACCGTCGCGGGCACGCCGCTCACCTTCCGGGTCGACGAATTCGAATTCCCGGTCGCAGCCGAAATCGCCGATAACACAGCAACTCTCACGCCGCAGCTCGACATCGCGCGCGCGACCTACAAGCCGGTCGCACTGCCGTATGAGGACAAGGCGCCCTGGAAGACCGAATATGATCGCGAACAGGCCGCCTGGTCCCGCATGACCAGCACCATCGGCATGGGCGCCACCATCGGCACCCTGGTCGGTGGTATCGGCGGCGGCGCAATCGGCTGCGTACTCGGCGGTATCGCCGGTGCAACCGTCGCCTCGGCCACCATCGTCGGCCTATTCGGTCCGTTCATCCCCGCCGCCGCCGTCGGCTGCCTGGGCGGCATCGTCGCCATCGGCGCACTAGGCGTACTCGCAGGCCAGATCCTCGTGACCGCCCCGGTCGCCATCGGCGCCTCTCTCCAGTACCTCACCACCGTCAACCAGCCCTTCACCCCACCCGCAAAATAACCAACAGCACTGCCGCACACCAAATACGAGCGCCCCACCCGATCGCGGGCGGGGCGCTCGTCTGGTCCGGCCATGGACTGCCCGGACGCAGATCGTCGCGGTCATGCGGATCGCGGAACACGGGCGTCTGCGACCATCCGAATACGTGCGGCAGGATGGTTGCTACATGTTCGCTGAGGTTTGGAGTTTTGGCTGATCGTGGGTGGATTCGGTGGTGGCCTGTGAATCTGTCGGTGGTGTGCGGCATCATCTGTGCACGCAGCCATCCACGAATACCGCTCGGAGTTCACCATGCCGTCCCCACGAACGAAACCACAGCCGTTGTCGGACACTGAGATTCAGCAGATCGCCACGGACATCGCCGGCGGCCGCCCGCCGATGGTGTGGTTCACCGCGGCCGCGGTGGGCGTGCCGGAAGGACGGTCCGGCAAGGTGGTCGAGATAGGTGATCGATCCGAGAGTGACTTCCTGCGGGTCAAGCCGACCGGATCGAAGGATGTACTGTCCTTTTCTCCGACCGAAGTCACGTTGACCAAGCCGCCACGGGATAAGGCGGCAACCACAAGCTCTGCCCAGCCGAAGTCGACAACCAGGAAGGAATCCATCGTGACCCAGCCGTCGACCTTGACGAGCACCGCGACACCGGCCCCCCGGCCGGCCCCGAGCCCGACCCCGCCCGCCCCGGCCCCGAAACCCGTTGCCGCCGCGGCGGAACCGGCCAAATCCGCGACACCCGCGGGCGCGGCGAAGCCCGCGGCGAAGGCGACGACCGCCGCGCGGAGCAAGGCGAAGGCGCCGGAGGTCACGGTGACGCTCACCGGTACCGCGGACGGCGAATGGTCGGTCGACGTGGTCAGCGGCAAGAAGAAGTCCGTGCGCGGTCTGCCGGTGACCAGCTCCGCGGTGGCGCAGGCGGCCAAGGTGCTGCATCCGGAGGTGGCCGAGGTGGTTGCCGGAATCCTGGAGGCGGCCCGGGTGGTCCAGGAGTCCAAGGTGCAGCAGTTACAGGCCGAGTTGGAGGAAGCGCGGCGACTGCTCGACGAGCTCTCGGACTAGACCGCGGTGCTGGCGGATTTACCGTTGGCGTTATGGGAGCGGCCGCTCGGGCGCCAGATCCGGCGTCCCGAGTCGGCGGTGTTGTGTCGCGGTTCCGCACCGTGGCGCAGATCGTCGTGGAAGGCGTAGCCGAGCGAGTACTCCTTCGCGTGGTACATCGCCGAATCCGCGTCCCGGATGAGGTCGTAGATGGTGTCGTCGGAGCTGCGTGGGCTGCTGCAGGCCAGGCCGACACTCGCGGTGATCGGAATTTCGCCCGCGCTCAGCTCGAACGGCCGAACGAAGGCGCCGAGTAGTCGCTCCGCGAGCATGGTGGCCTCCTGTCGATCCAGCGGTGCGAGCACCACGAATTCGTCGCCGCCGTAACGGGCCACCACATCGTCGCGCCGGATGATGTGCCGGATCCGCGATGCCGCATTGGCGATCAGCTCGTCGCCGACCGCATGGCCGTAACTGTCATTGACCATCTTGAAGCCGTCGAGGTCGATGAACAGCAGACACAGCGGCTGCTCGATCCAGTGCTCCTGATTGCGATTCAGCGCGCGCAGCAGCGCGGACCGGTTCAGCAAGCCGGTGAGCATGTCGTGGTCGGCCTGATACTGCGCACGCCGTTCACTGCGCGCACTGCGGACAATCGCGCGCTCGCTGCGCACCAGCACGCCGATGAGCAGCAGCGCGCACAGTGACGAGACCACCACCCGATCGAGGGTGTCCAGACTGGAGCCGACCACCGGAATCAGCGAGGCCACGATCAACGCGACGGCGATGAAGCTGGCCCGCTGCCGCGAGTGGTGCGGGTGGATGTGCCGGGGCGCACCGAGACTCGCCATGGTCGGATGCAGCGCGGCGACACCGACGATCGGATAGGCCACCAGCAACGGCACCAGCAGCAACTCGTGCACGACGGGTGCGCGACCGACGGCGTCGAGGCTGTACCCGAAATCGCCGATCAGCACGGCGATCAACCCGACGTGCAGCAGACGCAGCGAGGTCTCCGAACGGGTCGCGGTCGCCATCGAATGCGCGACCAGGGTCAGCAGCAGGGCGTCGAGCACCGGATAGGTCGCGGCCACCAGAGTGTTCGCGGTGGTGTCGTGCGACTGCAGGATCGGTGAGATCAGAAATGTCCACGAGGCCAGCAGTGCGCCTAGTCCGATGAGCGCCGAGTCGAGCAGCAGATCGTAGTTGGGCCGGGCCTGGCGCGGGCGCAACCACAGCGCCGCGGCCACCCCGGTGCCGAAATAGCCTGCGAGAGTGAACAGGTCGTCGACCGGGTGCAGCGCGTGGCCGTCTACCTCGCGGATGACCGTACCCGCCGCGAACAGCACGGCCGATGCCGAGAGCAGATACCAGGGCACCGGCCGCTCGGGACGATATCGCCGCAGGCCGATACAGATCATGGTGAGCGCGCCGAGCACCACGGCGGCCATGGTCAGCAGCGACAACGGCCGGACGTCGATGCAGAGCAGCACCACGAGACCGACTGCTGTCAGCGCGAGAAGTACTGTGCACCACCGCATTTCGAGGCGGTGCCGAACGATGGTCGGCTGCTCTTCGCGGACGGTCATCAGCCCCCCTTGGTCGCTCCATCCCCAGTGAATCGCGCCGCGTAGTAGGTCTGCGAATCCTCCACCGCGACTTCGACGTTCGCCTCTTGCTCATCGAGCACCGCTCGAATGCTGTCGGCGAAGGAAAACCGAGTGTTGTTATACGAGCAGATGTCCCAACCGACCGCCGCGCGCTCGGCCACCAATACCTGGACAACTGATTTGATCATGGCATGAAACGCCGCCCCTTGTCGGGCACTTGGCGCAACAAGGGTGAAACCCGCGTAATAGATCGCATCGCGCGCCGCATGTTCGGGATAGCGGGCGGCGAAATACTCCGGACTGATCCACGGGACGGTCTCGAGATGTTTGGTCAGCGTCGTCACGCCGATGGGTTCGCCGGTCACGGTGCGCGCCACATGTTTGGCGACCCGCGGGTCGATCATCTCCTCGCGGAATTCGGATCGATGCAGTACCTGCCTGGCAATGGCCTTGGTGCGCAAGGGTCCGAAGGCCTCCTCGTACAGCAGGTGGAACATATCGATGCGGTCGTCCGGAATGGTCGATTCGATCGTGACTCTCAGCTCAGGCAGCCCACCCGTCGCCCGACCACCACCCCCCATGAAATCGCTGCGCGATGCTGTCATTGTTGACCCCACGGTGTCGTGTGGTACGCCGCGAGCACCAGCGCGCAGGTCGGCGTGCCATCGGAGCGAGCCTCGGTGGTGCAGAGTTGAACCGGGCCGAACCGTTCCGGCCGGTTGCGGGTCATATCGGTCAAACTCGCGCGAATCAGCGTCGCGACCTGCGCGGCCGTCTCCGCCTCGTGCTCGACGAAAAGTCCGGCGCCGGAACCGTCGTCGCGCAGCACCCAGCCGATGCCCGCGCTCGCGCGCTCGCCCGCCGCATTCGCATGCTGCGCGGCGTAGACACAGTAGAGCCGATCACCCCAGGGAATCGGCTTGCGGACGCGACCGTTTCGGACCAGAACGGCGCGCGGTGGAATGACCGATGACAGGCGGATCAAGTTGGCATCACCTACTCCCAGGTCACGCAGTGCCGCATCGAAGGCCGACATAGCCGTCGGGCCGACCCCCGTCGCCGCGCCGATCTCGATCGTCAGTGGAGCTCCGGAGTCACGCTGATCGCCGCGGTCCGGCCTGCCCATGGGCGGGAGTAGTCGATCGATCCACTGCAGCCCGAGTAGGCCGCCGCGTGGGGTTGTCTGAATCATAATGCCCTCCCATAACCATCGGCCGGATTTTTTAGGCCGGTATTGCGTCAAAATCGACTGTGCGTCAGAACGATCGATCACGCATCCGAGCGGGGTGAAAGACGTGCTCCGGCGGCGTGTCTCGTAGGGTGTGGTGCCCAGGGTCGCTGGGATGACATGCGTGGGCACTGGCAACGTGACGAAGCGAGGAATTCGTGCCGAAGTGGGTGGCGCCGGGGCGGGTCAACATCATCGGTGAACACACCGATTACAACGACGGTTTCGTGCTGCCCATCGCATTGCCGCTGGTAGTCGAGTGTCGGGCGGAAGCGCGAACCGACGGCCGGGTCCGGGTGGTCTCGCGACAGCGGCCGGGTGAGACGGTGCTGGTCGCGGTGAGCGAGCTTGCCACCGAACGGGATCGGGTGCCCGGATGGTCGCGGTATCCGCTGGGCGTTGTGTCCGAATTCGCGCTGCGCGGATATGCGCGCGACGGCATCGACCTGGAGTTGGACGGTGCGGTCCCGATCGGCGCCGGATTGTCGTCCTCGGCGGCACTGTCGTGCGCGGTGGCGGTCGCGCTGCGAGATCTGTTCGCGCCCACCGTCACCGATCGGGAGTTGATCGATCTGGCCCGCGCCGCCGAGAACGACTACGCCGGGGTGCCGACCGGGCTGCTCGATCAGTCCGCATCGATTCTGTGCACGGCGGGACATGCGTTGTTCCTGGATGTGCGGCGACTGGTCGCGCACGACGGTGTCGCGCACGAACAGATTCCGTTCGATCTCGATCGATTCGGGCTGGAGCTGTTGGTGATCGATACCGGACAGCCGCACGCACTGATCGACGGTGGTTATGCGCGACGGCGCGCCCAATGCGAGGCGGCCGCCGCGGCACTCGACGTACCCGCGCTGCGTGATATCGAATCGCCGGCGGCCGTGGACCGCATCGGCGATGCGGTACTGCGGCGACGGGCACGACACGTGGTGACCGAGAATGCGCGAGTTCTCATGATTGCCGAAAAGTTGCGAGGCGGTGCGGATCCGCGTGAGATCGGGCCGATCCTGACCGCGGCGCACGAGTCGCTGCGCGATGATTTCGAGGTTTCGACACCGGCACTGGACGCCGCGGTATCCGCCGCGCTCGACGCCGGGGCGCACGGCGCGCGCATGGTCGGCGGCGGGTTCGGCGGCAGCGTGATCGCACTGGTCGATCGAGACGACACCGCATCGGTCGCGGACGCGGTGCGAGATCGGTTCGCGCGATCGGGTTTCGAGGCACCGCGCACGTTCGTGGTCGTCCCGGGTGCTGGTGCGCACCGCATCGTTTGAGCAACCGTCCAACTTTTGTGCGTGATTGTGCCGCGCGCGTGCGGCACAATCACGCACAGTAGAACGCGAGACGTCCGGTTTCATCGCCTGGAGGGACGACGCTGTGCCGCTTGCCGATTCGACCGTTTTCACATCGGCGCTGGATGCCGTCTCGGTACACGCCGAGACGACGCTGCGCCTGGACGCGCAGCCCGTCGACTATGCGCTGGTAGCGCTGTATTTCGTCTTCGTCATCGGTATCGGTCTGCTGGCCAGGCAGCGGGTCTCGTCGAGTATCGACTTCTTCCTGTCCGGACGATCGCTGCCCGCCTGGGTGACCGGTCTCGCCTTCATCTCCGCCAATCTGGGCGCGGTCGAGATCATGGGCATGTCGGCCAATGGCGCCGAATACGGCTTCCCCACCTTCCACTACTTCTGGATCGGCGCGGTGCCGGCCATGCTGTTCCTCGGCGTGGTGATGATGCCGTTCTACTACGGCTCCAAGGTGCGCAGTGTGCCGGAATTCATGCGGCGGCGCTTCGGTACCGGCGCACATCTGGTGAACGCGTTGAGCTTCGCGATCGCGCAGGTGCTCATTGCCGGGGTGAATCTGTATCTGCTCGGTTCGATTCTGAATGTGCTGCTCGGCTGGCCGCTGTGGGTGTCGGTGATCGTCGCGGCGGTGATCGTGCTCTCCTATATCACCCTCGGCGGATTGTCCGCGGCGATCTACAACGAGGTGTTGCAGTTCTTCGTGATCGTCGCCGCGCTGTTGCCGCTGACGCTGGTCGGCCTGCACAAGGCCGGCGGCTGGGATGGGCTGCGGGACAAGGTGACCGCATCCCCCGGCGGTGGCGCGCAGTTGGAATCCTGGCCGGGCAATGCGCTCAGCGGTTTTTCCAATAACTTCCTCTCGGTGGTCGGCATAGTCTTCGGCCTCGGATTCGTGCTCTCGTTCGGCTACTGGACCACCAACTTCGTCGAGGTGCAGCGCGCACTGGCGACGCATTCCATTTCGGCCGCGCGGCGCACCCCGATCATCGGCGCGTATCCGAAGATGTTCATTCCGTTGATCGTGGTGATTCCCGGCATGATCAGCGCGGTGCTGGTACCGCAGATGAGCGAGTACAAGGCGGCGGAGACGGCGGGTTCGAAATACTCCGGTGACGCCACCTATAACCAGGCGCTGCTGTATCTGATGAAGGATGTGCTGCCGAACGGGCTGCTCGGCGTGGGGCTCGCCGGATTGCTTGCGGCATTCATGGCGGGTATGGCGGCCAATATCTCCGCCTTCAATACGGTGTTCAGCTATGACCTGTGGCAGCAGTATGTGCGGCGGGATCGGCCGGACGGGTACTACCTGAGCGTCGGTCGACTGGCCACGGTCGGCGCGACCGTCGCGGCGATCGGAACCGCGTTCATCGCAGGCAATTTCAGCAATATGATGGATTATCTGCAGACGCTGTTCAGCTTCTTCAACGCGCCGCTGTTCGCGACGTTCATTCTCGGTATGTTCTGGAAGCGGATGACGCCGACGGCGGGTTGGATGGGGCTGGTCTCCGGAACCGCCTCGGCCATTGTGGTTTTCATCCTGCACAAAACCGATGTCTTCGAATTGTCCGGCCAGGGTTCGAGTTTCGTCGCGGCCGGGGTGGCGTTCGTCGTGGATATCGTGGTCAGCGTGGCGGTTACCCAGGTGACGCAGTCGAAGCCGGATGCCGAACTGGTCGGGCTGGTGTACTCGGAGACGCCGAAGGAACTGCGGCACGATCCGGACGAGGCGAGTCTGCCCTGGTATCAGCGGCCGGTACTGCTCGCGGGGATCGCGCTGGTGCTGGTCATCGCCCTGAATATCATTGTCGGATAAGGAGGCCGGTCGATGCTTTTCGATATCCGCACCATTGTCGGCGCGCTGCTGGGCAGTTACGCCGTCGTTTTGGTTGTGACCGGACTGGTTCATGACACCGGGGCCGAGGAAGCCAAGACCGGCGGGGTGAATGTGAATCTTTGGGCCGGCCTCGGGATGGGAGCGGTGGCGCTCGCCTTCCTGGTCTGGGTGTTGTTGCGGCCGGTCGCGGTGCCGACCAAGGCGGACGCCCAAGCGCCCGACGCGGAGTCGCCCACCGAGCCCTGACCGGCGGCGGGACTGGCGATTCGCCAGTGCTACGGTCGAGGCATCCGAGATTCGCGAAGCGGTGCAGGAGAGATCTTTGAGCCACGCCGACCCGTTCCCGCTCCAGCCGTCACCGATTCACGTACCCGATGCGGTGCTCACCGATCTGCGGCAGCGGCTCGCGCTGACGCGCTGGCCCGACGATGTCGGCAATGACGACCGCTACTACGGCGTAGACCGCGGCTACCTGCAAGAACTCGTCGAGTACTGGCAGCACGAATACGACTGGCGCAAGGCCGAAGCCGCGATCAACGCCTATGACAACTACTTCGTCGACGTCGATGGCGTCCCGGTGCATTTCCTGCGCAAACCCGGTGTCGGCCCGAATCCGACACCGCTGATCCTCACCCACGGCTGGCCGTGGACGTTCTGGCACTGGTCCAAGGTCATCGATCCGCTCGCCGATCCCGGTGCGTACGGTGGCGATCCCGCCGACGCCTTCGATGTGATCGTGCCGTCTTTCCCCGGTTTCGGCTTCTCCAGTCCGCTGTCGAAGCATCCGGATATGAACTTCTGGAAGGTCGCCGACCTTTGGCACACCCTCATGACCGAAACCCTCGGCTACCCGAAATACGCCGCCGCAGGGTGCGATGTCGGCGCGTTGGTCACCGGTCAGCTCGGCCACAAATACGCCGATGAGCTGTACGCCATCCACATCGGTTCGGGCCAGAAGCTGACGCTGTTCAACGGTGACCGAGGCTGGGACCTAACCGGCGGGCGTCCCATTCCGGACGGACTGCCCAAGGATGTCTACGACCGAATCATCGAGCTGGAGCACCGTTTCGGCGTCCACCTCGCCGCGCACGTCCTCGAACCGAGCACCCTGGCCTTCGGCCTCTCCGATTCACCCGCGGGCATGCTCGCCTGGATACTCCAGCGCTGGATGGCATGGAGCGACGACGGCGGCGATATCGAAACCGTCTTCAGCAAAGACGATCTGCTCACCCACGCGATGATCTTCTGGGTCACCAATTCCATCGGCACCTCGATCCGCACCTACGCCAATAACAATCGGTACCCCTGGACCCCGTCCCACGACCGCCAACCCGTCGTCGAGGCCCCCACCGGCATCACCTTCGTCGGTTACGAAAACCCACCCGGTGTCAGCACCGCCGACCGCGTCGAGCACTTCCGCGCCAGCGATCGCGGCCCCTGGTACAACGACGTCAACCTCACCGCCCACGACCAGGGCGGCCATTTCATCCCCTGGGAAATCCCGGACCTCTGGACCGAGGACCTGCGCCGCACCTTCCGCGGCCGCCGCTAGTGCCGCCTCCGACAGCTCGCCGAGCGTAGTGATATGGCGGTCGAATGCGGCGTGGGCGACCACCATTCAACTACGTTCGACGGAACCTCGCGCCCAGCAGCTAGGTCGGTTCGGGGGCTTGCAAGGCCGGGAACCAGATGTCGGTGAGGACTTCGGCGGCTTGCTCGGCGGAGACATCGATGGTGCCTTGCATGGCCCAGCGGGTGAAGAAGCGTTCCAGTTGGGCGACAAGGAGTTCCACGCGTAGGCGCGCCTCGTCGCGACGGTCTTCGGGCCAGCGAGCGAGGTAGGAGGTCATGGCATTGGGCAGGGCCAGAATGCCGTGGCGGGCGATTTCACGGAATTCCGGTTCCAACGCGGTGGCCTCGTCCCAGGCGGGCAGCAGGTCCTTGTATTCGTGGAACCAGGCGATGGCGCGGGTCACCCAGTCCACGAATTCCGCGCGGGAGCCGGTGTCGAGTACCCGGTCCAGATCCTCGTAGAAATGCAGTGCGGTCGGCGCGGTGCTCTGTTCGGCGATGGCGCGCAGGATCTCCAGCTTGCTGCTGAAGTGCAGGTAGAAGGTGGCGCGGCTGCAGCCGACGGCGGCGGCGATGTCGTCGACCCGGACCGCCGCATAACCCCGTTCGGTGAACAGCGCCTTGGCGCCGTCCATCAGTCTGGCGCGGGTCTGCAGCTTCTGTTCGTCGCGCAGGCTCAGTCCGGGCGGGTTCGACTTGGTCGGCATGGTAGACATCATGTCATTCACTAGACACCAAGTCTAGCCAGTGCTAATTTGTTGCCTACGTCACTCCACGTGCCGCAGGCGGCGCGGGATGGTTCGCCGCACCGGATCCGGTGCCGCCCACGTGACGGCAATCCTTCGGACGAGGACTACGGAATTGACTCACAGCAATCTGCCCCGGGTATGCGTCATCGGCGCGGGCCCCTCCGGAATCACCGCCGCAAAACGCCTGCAGGACTTCGATATTCCCTTCGAGGTCTTCGAGGCGAGCGATGAGGTCGGCGGTAATTGGTACTTCAAGAATCCCAATGGGATGTCGGCCTGCTACCAGTCGCTGCACATAGACACCAGCAAGTTCCGGCTCGCCTTCGAGGATTACCCGGCGCCCGAGGAATGGCCGGACTTCCCGCACCATTCGCAGCTGTTCCAGTACTTCAAGGATTACGTCGACCATTTCGGCTTCCGCGACAAGATCCTGTTCAATACCAAGGTCACCGCGGCCGAGCGGCAGGACGACGGCAGCTGGCTGGTCACCGCCAGCGATGGCCGCACCCGGGCTTACGATGTGCTGGTCGTCTGCAACGGCCACCACTGGGATCCGCGCGTTCCGGACTACCCTGGCGAATTCGACGGCGTGCTGATCCACAGTCACGCCTACAACGATCCGTTCGATCCGGTGGATATGCGCGGTAAGAAGGTCGTGGTTGTCGGCATGGGCAATTCCGGTCTGGATATCGCCTCGGAACTGTCGCAGCGCTTCGTCGCCGAGAGGCTCACCGTTTCCGCGCGCCGCGGGGTCTGGGTGCTGCCGAAGTATGTGAACGGCAAGGTCGGCGACAAACAGAGTGTGCCGCCGTGGATTCCGCGCAAGGTCAGCCTGAAACTCAAGCAGCGCTTCGTGCGCAAGTTCCGCGGCGATATGGAGTTCTACGGACTGCCGAAACCGGATCACAAACCGTTCGAGGCACATCCGTCGGCGAGTGAGGAGTTCCTGCATCGCGCGGGCTGCGGCGATATCGCCTTCAAACCGGCCATTACGGCACTGGAGGGGCCGCAGGTCCGCTTCGCCGACGGCAGCACAGAGGAGGTAGACGTAATCGTCTGTGCCACCGGCTATCACATCAGCTTCCCGTTCTTCTCGGATCCGAAGCTGGTGCCGGACGAGCAGAACCGCATCCCGCTCTTCAAGCAGATGATGAAGCCGGGTGTGGACAATCTGTTCTACCTCGGTCTGGCCCAACCGCTGCCGACGCTGGTGAATTTCGCCGAACAGCAGAGCAAGTTGGTCGCGGCCTATCTGACCGGTAAGTACCTGCCGCCGTCGGAGACGGAGATGACTGCCGAGATCGCGGCGGCCGAACAGCGTCGCACCGGACGGTATTACAACTCGCCCCGGCATACGATTCAGGTCGAGTTCGAGCCCTATGTACGCGATATGAATCGGGAAATGGCGAGGGGCGCAAAGCGGGCGGCTGCCGCTGGCAATGCGTTGCCGGTGCCCGCCAGGGCGCTCGAGAACGCGTGAGGGCGGCGCGATGACGACGTCAGGATTCTGTACGGACGAATTCGCCGGTGTGCGAAAAGAATTGGCTGACCAGATCGCTTCGGGCGAGGAGCTCGGGGCATCGATCTGCGTGACCGTCGACGGCGAACCGGTCGTCGATATCTGGGGTGGGCACCGCGATCTCGAGCGGACCGTGCCCTGGACCGAGGACACCCTGGTCAACGTCTTCTCCATCACCAAGACCATGACCGCGCTGTCGGCGCTGCTGCTGGTGGACCGGGGCGAGCTGGATGTGCAGCAAAAGGTCGCACACTACTGGCCGGAATTCGCCGCGAACGGCAAGGGCGATATCGAGATTCGCCATCTACTCGGCCACACCTCCGGAGTCTCGGGTTGGGAGCGGCCGATCGAGCTGGCCGATATATACGACGCAGAGGCGGCGAGCGCGCGGCTCGCGACCCAGCCGCCGTGGTGGGAACCGGGCACCGCATCGGGCTATCACGCACTGAACTACGGGCATCTGGTCGGCGAAGTGATCCGTCGAATTACGGGCCGCACCCTCGGCGAGTTCTTCGCCGAAGAGCTCGCCGGACCGCTCGATGCCGATTTCCATATCGGCACCGCACCCGAAAATCATCACCGCATCGCACCACTCGTCCCGCCGCCGCTGCTGGAATTCGATATGGCCGCGCTCGATCAGGACAGCATCCTGGTCAAGACGCTCACCAGTCCCCTGCTCGATATTCCGGAGGCCAATAGTGCCGCATGGCGGAGGGCCGAGATCGGTGCGGTGAACGGACACGGCAATGCGCATTCGGTGGCGGCGGTGCAGTCGCTGGTCGCCTGCGGTGGCGCGCTGCGCGGGCGAAGGTTGTTGTCGGAGAAGACAATCGATCTGATCTTCGAACAGCAATCCGACGGTGCGGATCTGGCGCTGCTGCTGCCGCTGCGCTTCGGCCTCGGTTACGGACTCCCCCAGTCGCAGACCGCGCCGGAGGTGCCCGACGGGAAGGTCTGCTGGTGGGCCGGATTCGGCGGCGCCATCGTGGTCAACGATCTCGATCATCGAGTCACCTTCGCCTACACCATGAACAAGATGGCGCCGGGACTCATCGGCTCCGATCGTGCGAATACCTATCTGCGCGCGGTGTTTTCGGTGGTGCGCGGATGATGCGGGCACTGCAGCTCACCGAACCCGGTGTGCTCGAACTGCGCAAGGTCGCGGTGCCCGCGATCGGGCCGACGGATCTACTGCTGCGCGTCGGTGCGGCGGGTATCTGCCATTCCGATCTGCATGTGCTGCATATTCCGTTCAAGATGCGCGAGGATCCGCTGACGCTCGGGCACGAGGTGGCGGGCACCATCGAGGCGGTCGGCAGTGATGTCGGCGGTCGGGTGGTCGGTGAGCGCGGCATTGTCTATCTGTGCTGGTCGTGCGGCGTCTGCCGAGAGTGTGTGAGCGGCAATGAGAATGTGTGCCTCGCCGCCGGACGTACTGCCATGCCGCCGTGTCCCGGACTCGGTCCGGATGGCGGTATGGCCGAGTACATCCGCATCCCCGCAAGCTCTTTCGTGCCCATCGGGGAGCTGGATTTCCTGCAGGCCGCGCCACTGGCCGATGCGGCGCTGTCCAGCTATCACGCCATCAACGGCGCGCGTGAGCAGTTGTACCCCGGTTCTGTTGCGGTGGTTATCGGGATCGGTGGACTCGGCCATGTCGCGGTGCAGATACTCACCGCGACCAGCGCGACGCACGTAATCGCCATTGACGTGAGCGAGGACAAACTAGCTCTGGCCGCTCGCTGCGGTGCGGCCGAGGGTTTGCTCTCCGGCGCCGATACCGCGCGCGAGATCCTGGACCGCACCGATGGCCGTGGTGCCGACGCGGTCTTCGACTTCGTCGGTGTCGATGCGACCGCCAGGCTGGCGGTGGAATCGGTTGCCCCCAATGGCGCGTACCGCATGATCGGGCTCGGCGGCGGTGCACCGGAGATCACGGCTGGACCGGCGGGCGGGCCGGGCTGGCCGTGGGGCGCTTCGATCCGAAAGTCATATGGCGGCACCAAATCCGACCTGATCAACTCCGTTGCCCTGGCCCAGTCAGGTCGGCTGACCGTTGAAACCGAACGCTTCGATCTGGCGGACGGCCGCGCGGCCCTCGACCGACTGGAGCGCGGGCTCATTACCGGCCGCGCCGTACTTGTGCCCTGAACTATGAGGAAGTTCCTTCTATGACAAAGCCTTTCGATCCGCAGGCAATGGCCGCACAGGCCGTTGCGCGGCTGACCGGTCCCGGCGGACCATTCGAGATGACGGTCGAAGATGTACTCGGCGCGCCGATTCCGGTGATCAAGGACCGGGCGCGCTCATTGCGCGAAGTGGTCGCGGCCTCGGTCGCCCTGGGTGATCGCGATTACCTGGTAACCGAGGACCGGCGGATGTCCTATGCCGGGCATGCGGCGGCCGTCGGCGCGCTGGCACGTGCGCTGCGGGACCGGTACGGCGTCGAAAAGGGCGACCGGATCGGCATTCTCGCGGCCAACACCCCTGAATGGGTGGTGACGTTCTGGGCCGCACAGACGCTCGGTGCGATCGCGGTCGGCTACAACGCCTGGTGGATGCCGCGCGAAATCGCCTACGGCCTCGAGCACACCAGCCCGAAGGTCCTGATCGTCGATGCGAAACGCGCGGGTCAGGTGGCGCAGCTCGACGTTCGGATCCCCGTGCTCACCATGCAGCACGACCTGCCCGCACTGATCGCCGAATTCGGCGACGGCGAGCTACCGCATGCTCCGGTGGACGAGGACGATCCCGCGGTCATCCTCTACACCAGCGGTACCAGCGGCCGCCCCAAGGGTGCGGTGCATTCGCATCGAAACCTGGTGGCGGTCATCGACTATCACCGATTCAACGACGCACTCGCCGCAGCCTTCCAGGGCGGCGCCGACGACGGCAGTCCGAAGGGCCGCCGCTTCCTGCTCACCTCCCCGCTGTTCCACATCGCCAGCCTGCACAATCTGGTGCTGCCGCGCATGGCGACCGGCGATACCGCCGTCATCTATCAGGGCGCGTTCGATGCCGAGCGGATACTGCGGCTGATCGAACGGGAGCGGATCAGCAACTGGGGTGCGATGCCGACCATGGCGAGCCGCCTGCTCGAAGTGGATCTGTCGAAGTACGATCTGACCTCGCTGGCCGCCTTCTCGCTCAACTCGGCGCCGTCCTCGGCGGCACTGCAACAGCAACTGCGCGAACAACTTCCGGTCGCCAAGACCGCGCTGGTGACCAGCTACGGCATGACCGAATGCAGTACCGCGGCGACCATTGCCGCACCGGCCGAACTCGCCGCCTTCCCGGATACCGTCGGCCGCCCGGTGATCGGAGTCGACCTGCAGATCCGCGATGCGCTCGGCGAACCCGTCGGCGAGGGCGTCGAGGGTGAGATCTGGGTACGCAGCCCCTATGTGATGCTCGGCTATTGGGCGGACGAGGCCGCGACCGCAGCCGCCATCACGCCCGAGCGCTGGTTGCGCACCGGCGATATCGGGGTCCTGGAGCAGGGCCGACTCCGATTGTCCGGCAGGCGTTCGGATCTCATTCTGCGCGGTGGCGAGAATGTCTACCCGACCGAGGTCGAGCAGTGCCTGGACGAACATCCTGCCGTCCGCGAATCAGCCGTCGTCGGACTGCCCGATGACGATCTCGGCCAGGTGATCGCGGCCCTGGTTGTCGTCGAGAATGCTTCCGCCACAACGGAACAGGAGCTGGCCGAATTCGCGAAGCAGCGCATCGCGTACTACAAAGTGCCCGCGAAGTGGCGGATCACTACAACGCCCCTGACCCGCAACGCGACCGGCAAGGTCGTGCGAGCCGGGATCGCCGAAGCCCTGTCCGATTCCGCCGCGGAGTGAAGTCATGTACGACACGATCATCAAAGGCGGACGGTGGTTCGACGGCACCGGCTCGCCGTCGGCCATCCGCCATCTCGGAATCCGGGCAGGTTCTATAGCCACAGTTTCGGCCGAACCGCTCGACGAGGCCGACTGCCCGCACGTCATCGATGCCGCCGGGAAATGGGTGCTTCCCGGCATGATCGATATCCACACCCACTACGACGTCGAGGTGCTGCAAAGCCCGGCGCTGGCCGAATCCATTCGACACGGCATCACCACCGTGCTGCTCGGGTCGTGCTCGTTGTCGACGGTGCACGTCGACGCATCGGACGCCGGTGATCTGTTCGGCCGGGTGGAGGCCATCCCGCGCAAACACGTCATCGAGGCGATGGCCGAAATCAAGTCCTGGACTTCTGCACACGAATATGTCGAGGCACTGGAGGCACTTCCGCTCGGACCGAACCTGGCCGCCTTCATCGGACATTCCGATATCCGGGCTGCCGAGATGGGACTGGATCGCGCCACCCGCAAGGAGATTCGGTCGACGGATGCCGAATTGGCCGCCATGGCAGCGAAACTCGATGAGGCATTGGACGCGGGCTTCGTCGGCATGTCCTCCCAACAGTTGCTCTTCGACAAGCTCGACGGCGAGGTCTGCCGCTCTCGCACCCTGCCCTCGACCTATGCGACCTCTCGGGAACGGCGCAGGCTCAATGCGATCCTGCGCCGTCGCGGCCGGGCATTACAGGGCGGTCCGGATGTGGCCCGGCCGCAGAGTCTGGTCGCGATGGCGGCCAGCAGCCTGGGCATCTTCCGCAAACCGCTCAAGGTCAGCCTGCTGTCCGCGGCCGATATCAAGGCAATTCCCGCTGTCGCCCAGATCTTTCCGTTGATCGCGCGGGTGCTCAATCGGCTGGGCGGCGACTTCCGCTGGCAGCATCTGCCGGTGCCGTTCGAGGTCTACTCCGACGGTATCGATCTGCCGGTCTTCGAGGAATTCGGTTCGGGCGCGGCGGCACTGCATCTGTCCAACCAGTTGGAGCAGCGCCGGGAGCTACTGCGCGACGAAGGTTATCGACGCCGATTCCGCAAGGATTACGACAAGAAGTTCGGGCCGCGGGTGTGGCATCGCGATTTCTTCGACGCCGAGATCGTGGAGTGTCCGGACGCTTCGGTGGTCGGCAAGACCTTCGGTCAGGTCGGACAGGATCGCGGTGGCCTGCATCCGGTGGACGCATTCCTGGACCTGGTTGTCGAATACGGCGGCAAAGTGCGTTGGCGCACAACCATTTCCAATCATAGGTCGCAAGTGCTGGACAAATTCGCCGCCGATCCCGGTGTACAGCTCGGCTTCTCGGATGCGGGCGCGCATCTGCGCAATATGGCCTTCTACAACTTCGGGCTGCGGTTCCTGCGCCGGGTGTACGACGCCGAGCGCGCGGGTCATCCGTTCCTGTCACTCGAACGTGCGGTGCATCGCGTCACCGGTGAACTCGCCGATTGGTACGGCATCGACGCGGGCCATCTGCGTCCCGGCGACCGCGCCGATCTGGTCGTGATCGATCCCGCACATCTGGACGAGACGGTCGAGGCCTACGCCGAAGCACAGATCGCTGTATTCGACAACCTGTCGCGCATGGTCAACCGCAATGACGCGACGGTGGTCGCGGTGCTCGTCGGCGGGGAGTACGTCTTCGGCGGAGGCGTGGCGGAACCGGTCCTCGGTGTCCGCCGCACGGGTCGCTTCCTCCGGGCGGGTGCCTGACCTGGCCGTACCGACCGACCGCTGGACAATTCGCTTCGCCGCCGGATCCGCGCTACCTTAAGTGTTACTGGCGAACACAGGTGTTCGCCTATCCACTCGCAAGGAGGCGGCGTGGCGATCTTCACGCATCGCGGTCGGGATGTCGTCTATGACCGTGTCGGCAGCGGCGCACCGGTCATCCTGCTGCACAATGCGGGCGCCCAGCGCCACATCTGGGACGATCAGGTCGGCGAATTGCAGCACGAGCACGAGGTATTCGCGCTGGATCTGCCCGGTTACGGCGAATCCGACCAACCCGCGGACGGCTATCACCTGGCCGATTACGTGCGCATGCTCGAGGCCTTCCTGGCCGAACAGGAACTCACCGATGTCGTGCTGATCGGCAACTGTCTGGGGGCCGCCACCTCACTGCGCTATGCGATGACGCATCCGGACAACGTGCGCGCTCTGGTGCTGTGCAACCCCCTGACCTGGAACACCATGCTCGCCGGACGCCAGTCCGGACTGGCCTGGGTCGATGCCAGACTCCCGCTGGCGCCGGTGGCCCGCCGGGTGGCGCTGCCGGATGCGGTCATCTCCCGGATCGTCGCCGACCAGCTCGGTGCGAAAGGGCGGCGGCGCGATCTGCACCACTCGCCGCGTCTCATGGCGTACTGGGGCGACAAGGGCCGGTTGCAGGCGCTGCACGGCCTGGTGCAGGACTTCCCGACCTATGCCGACCTCGATGTTTTCACCCCCGGCCCGGGATTCCCGCCGATCTGCACCATTTGGGGCGAGCAGAACCGCATCCTGTCGGCACGCGCGGGCACCCGGCTCGACGACACACTGCATCCGCACACCCGAATTCAGCTCACGGAATGCGGTCACCTGCCTATGGTGGAGGATCCAGAGACCGTAACGAACATCATCACCACCTTTCTGTCCAGTCCGGAGGTACGGCCGTTCGGCGCGACAGAACACCCGGTCAAACCTTGATTCCGGGTGTTGATCTTGTTGTTTGACGGCGCCGATCGCGGTTACCCGAACCTCAGCCATCGAGGAAAGGGACGTCATGTTGCTACGCCGATTTGCCCGACCACTGCTGGCGACCGCGTTCGTCGCCGACGGGGTCGACGCGCTGGTCCACCCCGAGCCGCGCACCCAAGCGGCATCGGCCCTGGTCCAGCAGGGACAGCAGTCGCTGCCCGACAATATCGCCGCGAAATTGCCAGCGGATCCCGGGACGTTCGTACGGATCAATGCGCTCACCCAGGTCTCGGCCGGTGTGCTGCTCGCCCTCGGTAAGTTTCCGCGCCTGGCCTCGCTCACCCTGGCCGCGACGGTGATTCCCGCGACGGTCACCGAACAGGATTTCTGGGCGGAAAAGGATCCGGAACGCAAGGCGGCCAAGCGCAAGGCCTTCGTCAAGGATGTGAGTCTGCTCGGCGGTCTGATGATCGCCAGCGCGGATACCGAGGGCAGGCCGTCGCTGGGCTGGCGTGGCCGACGTGCCGCGAGCAATGCCACGGCGGCGGTTTCGGCCGCATTGCCGTTCACCGCAACGGATTCGGCCACCGGCGACGCATTGCGCCGCCGCGCACACGATGCCGCCGTACGGGCCCGCGAACTCGGCGACGTCGCGCAGGAGCGGGGCTCCGATATCGCGGAGACGGTCAAGGAACACGGTCCGGAATGGGCCGAGCTGGCCAAGGAACGCGGCGCGAAGTGGGCCGAGAAGGCGGCGGAACTCGCGGAGCTCGCCAAGGAACGCGGGCCGGAAATCGCCGCGACGGCGCGCGAGCGCGGTGTGCACCTCGCCGAACTCGCCAAGGAACGCGGCCCGGAACTCAGTTCGACCGCACGCGAACGCGGCGCCGAACTCTCGGGCAAAGCACAGAAGCGTAGCGCGCGGTGGGCCGAGAAGGCCCAGCACCGCGGCATCGAGCTCACGGAACTCGCCAAGGAACGTGGGCCCGGAATCGCCTCGACCGCACGCGAACGCGGTGCGCACCTCGCCGAAATGGCCCAGCACCGCGGCACTGAGATCGCCGAAATTGCCCAGCACCGCAGCGCCGAGATCGCCGAAATGGCCCAGCACCGCGCCGCCGAGATCGCCGAACTCGCCAGGGAACGCGGGCCGGAACTCGCCTCGACCGCACGCGGACGCGGTGCCGAAATCTCGGAAAAGGCACAGAAGCGCGGCGCACGGTTGGCCAAGAAGGCGGAGCGGCGTGCGAAAAAGGCGCAGCCGCGGGTCGACAGGGCCCTGCGCCGTCTCGACAAGGCTGAGGAGCGGGCGGCGCTGGCACAGGAACGGATCGCGAACGCGCGTGCCCGCGTGGAGGCGCGGTTCCGCTGAATCACGCGGACCCTACATCGGGGCCGGCACATCCCGGTGTAGGGTCCGCGAGCGCCGCGGCCAAGGAGCCGACGCGGCGGAAGTTCGTGGCGAGTCCGGTGAGCTCGATGGCCCGATCGACACAGCGCACCGTGGTGATCAAAACCATTCGGCGGTCGGCCTTTTCGGCCGCCGCCTGGGCCTCGATCAGGGTCGCCAGTCCGGCGGCGGCGAAGAAGGTGACCGGGGACAGGTCGACGACCATGATCGAGCCCCGAGAACCGAAGGCGCGCAATAGTTTGTCCCGTAGCCGCGGCGCGGTCCACAGATCGACCTCACCCGTGACGACCACCAGCGTGACATCTCCACGCGGATGGCTCACCCTGAATTGGATGATCCGAGCTCCGGGCACGGTCGAAATATCGACGCGCTCACCGTGTTCCGTTTTGTCACGGTCAGCGGGTCTACCTGCCGGATAAGCGAAATGGGTCGACATGCGCTGGCTCCTGCGGTCCGGTCGGACCTGTCACACAAGTCAAGCAGGGTCGGCCGGGTCTGTACAGGGATCCTGCGCGTCGCACGGTAACGGATGCGAAAAATTTCCGGGAACCAAGGCGTGGCACCGTACGACTAAGTATTCATGCAGCACACAGCACTGCTGGCCTTGGCCGTTGGCACCATCGCTGTCACCGGATGTTCGACCACAGTCACCGAATCCGTGCCCACCGCACCCGCGGCCGCGACCGAGGGCGTCACGAAATATCCCGTCACCGTTGAGAACTGCGGTAAGAGCTACACCTTCACCGAGGCACCGAAGCGGGTCGTGGTGATGAACGGCGGCTCCATCGGCGAGGTTTCGTCGCTGGTCGCGCTCGGTGTCGCGGACCGTATCGTCGCCAACGCCCAGTCCTACGGCTCATCCGATGTGTCCGGCCGCGCCGATGCCATCGCGGCCCTGCCGACCGGCGATATCACGCCGAACAACCTGCAGGACATCCCCCGAGAGGCCATGCTCGCCCAGCATCCAGATCTCGTCATCTCCACCGGAGGCGGCGGCTTCTCCGCCGATCAGGGTTTCGCAACCCGCGCCGAGCTGTCCAGTGCGGGTGCCAATACCTATGTGCCCCGGTCTAATTGCGGTGTGACCGGCGCGGTCACCGGCATGCCGTCCATCGAGGACAGTTACGCGATGCTGCGCGATTTCGGCACGATTTTCGATGTGCCCGATCGCGCCGCGAAGCTCATCGATGACATCAAGCGCAAGGTTGCCGAGACATCCGTGCGGGTGGCCGGACAGCCCAAGAAGAATGTGCTGCTCATCTTCCCGGGGATGGGTATGGGCGACGGGGGCGACTTTTCGGCCGTTGCGGCGGGCGGCATCTGGAACGACATTATCGAACAGGCCGATGCGGTGAATCCGTTCAATCGGACGGATGGAACTACTTTCGTGACGATCAGCAAGGAACAGCTCGCCGTCACCCCGATCGACGGACTCATCGTGGTCGACTACCGCAATCCCGATATCGATGGCGCGGCCAAGCGGATCCTCGAGCAGTTCCCGCAGTGGACCGCGAGCAAGAACACCAACTACACGGTGCTGTCGGATTCGATCTACCTCGGACCGAGCAATGACATCGCGGTGGACAAGATCGCCAGACTCGTACACCCCGAACAGTTCGCATGACGAATACGCTTCGACGACGGCGGTTACCGGCGACGATACCCCTGCCTTCAGCGATTGCCGTCTCGCTGACAATCCTGTTCGTGGTCATGCTGGTATCCATCGGTGCGGGAGCGGTCACGGTCTCGATCGCCGATACCTGCCGAGTCGTCCTCGCCCACTTATCGGGTAAGTCACCGGATGTCGGGTTCACCGTCGACCAGATCGTCTGGAACTATCGCCTTCCCCGGGTCATCCTCGCCGCACTCTGCGGTTGCGGCCTGGCGATTTCCGGCGTGATTCTGCAAGCGCTGGTGAACAATCCGCTCGCCGACCCGTATGTGCTCGGTTTGTCCTCCGGCGCCTCGCTCGGCGCGGTGACCGTGATCGTCACCGCGGGTGCCGCACTCGGCGGTATCGGCGTTTCGGCCGCCGCGTTCATCGGCGCAATCGGCACCGCCGCAGTGGTTTTCGCACTCGGACAGCGGCGCGGCAGCCTGGCTCCGACTCGTCTGGTTCTCGCCGGTGTCGCCGTCGGATACCTACTGCTGGCGGCGACGAACTACCTTCAGTTGCGTGCCACTCCGAACGAGCTACGCGCGGTGATGTTCTGGACCATGGGCAGTGTCTCCGGCGCGAGCTGGTCCCGGCTCGGACCGGTGACGCTCGTGGTCCTCGTGGTCGTCGCCGTTGTGCTGACCTTCGGTCGACGCCTCAATGTGCTCGGCACCGGCGATGAACAGGCGACCGCGCTCGGCGTCGATGTCCGCACCACCCGGATCATTTTGCTGGTGCTGGCCTCCCTACTCACCGGCGTGCTGATCGCGGTGGCGGGCGGAATCGGCTTCGTAGGCTTGATGATTCCGCATCTGATACGACTGGCTTTCGGCATGGACCACCGTCGGGTACTCCCCCTTGCCGCTCTGCTCGGCGCGGCATACCTGGTCCTGGTCGACCTGCTGTCACGAACCATCGACGCCCCCAACGAACTCCCGCTCGGCATATTCACCGCTGCCTTCGGCGCGCCGTTCTTCCTCTGGCTACTCCGGCGCGAAGGAGGCCCCGCATGACCGGGCACCTCGCCCATACACCGGGCACCCCGCGCACTGGGTGCCCGATGGAGACACCGGGCGCCCGGATCGCCGAGTTGTCGATGGTGGGGGTGACGATCACATTCGGGGGTGCACGGGTGCTGGATGGGGTGACGTTGCATGCGCCGCCGGGGGCGTTCGTCGGGGTGGTGGGGCCGAACGGGAGCGGGAAGACGACGCTGTTGCGCACCATTTATCGCTCGCTGCGGCCGGAGCGCGGCACGGTGCTGATCGACGGCACCGATATCCGTGCGATGTCGGTGCGCGCGGCGGCGCGCACCACCGCTGCGGTGCTCCAGAATGGTTCGGGCGCACCGGAATTGACGGTTGCCGAGCTGATCGGGCTCGGCCGCAATCCGCATCATGCGCTGTTCAGCCGGGATACCGCCGCCGATCATGCGGCGGTCGCGGATGCCATGGCGCGCACCGGTGTCACCGACTACGCCGAACGCCCGATCGGCTCGCTATCGGGGGGTGAGCGTCAGCGAGTGCTGCTGGCCAGGGCGCTCGCACAGCAACCGCGCCTGCTCGTCCTCGACGAACTGACCAACCATCTCGATGTGCGCGCCCGATTCGAACTGCTCGACTTGGTCCGCTCGACCGGCATCACGACGCTGGCCGTGCTGCACGAATTGGGTCTGGCCGTGCGCTGCTGCGATCAGCTGGTCGTGCTCGATCACGGGAAGGTCGTCGCGGCGGGTGCGGTGCTCGAGGTCATGACGCCCGAGCTGCTGCGGGATGTCTTCGGTGTCAACGCCACTGCCGAGCTACACGATGACGGCGTTGTCCGATTGCATTATGCCGCACAGCCTTTGGCCGCCCGCCAAACAGCCGCTCCCCGTGCGGATTCATATTGACCGGAAGCCCGAAGTCAACCGTTCCCATTTACCGGCGATCCGATTGCGTTACGCCACAGAGCCTTTGGTCGCATAGCACACAGCCGCGCCCCGGTGGAGATTCGTAGCCGGCGGAAGCCGGAAGTCAGCCGTTCGCGCGGCCGCCTACCGACGACCGACTGCATCACGCCGCACAGTCTTCAGCCGCCCGCGAAACAGCCAGTCCTCGCTGAGGATTCGCACCCAGCGGAAGCCCGTCAACCGTTCGCGCGGCGCTTACCGCCGAAGCGCGTTGCGGCAACGAGCTCCTCGCGGGCGCGTGCTACTCGGGACCGCACCGTCCCCACCGGACACCCACACACCGCCGCCGCCTCGGCGTACGACAACCCGAGCACCTGCGTCAGCACCAATGCCTCGCGCCGCTCCACGGACAAGTCCTCGAGCAACAGTTTGAGTTCGACAATGTCGGCGAGCCCATCGTGCCGCCCCACCTGACGGTCGGCCGCCGCCACCCAATCGACACCCTGCGCGATACGCGGCCGGGCCACAGCCATTCGCACCTGGTCGACGACGACGCGACGCGCGATGGACAGCAACCAGGTCCGGGCGCTGGAACGACCCTCGAAGCGCTTGATGCTGCCCAACGCGCGCAGATAGGTCTCCTGAGTCAGATCATCGGCACGCGACAGCTCGGTGAGATGGGCCAGCAACCGCCAGACATCCTTCTGGGTGGCCCGGATAAAAGCTTCCAGGGCTCGTCGATCCCCACGCGCCGCCGCTAGTGCCAGCTGAGTCGTCTCGTCATCCTCGGCGGGCGTCGGCATGGGCTCGAGAATAACCCGTGCGCAACCCCTGGGAACTTTGTGGTTCTGGCAGACGACAATCTGGATGTGGAGTGCAAGGTATGCCGGACCGCGCTGTCGGCCCGGATCGATGGCGAACGCGAAACCGTGCCCGCGGCGCGCGTCGACGAACACCTGGAACAGTGCGCGCAGTGCTGTTCCTGGTACGCGGCCGCCGTGGAAACCTCGCGCCTGCTGCGCGGCGGTTCGGCGTACGCACCCGACCTCACCGACGCTATTTTCGCCGCCGCCGATTTGGAGCGCCCGCGCAGATCGAGGTGGCGGACATCACTTCCCGGCATCGGCTTATCCGAGTGGACCCGGCTGCTGCTCGGCCTGCTCGGTGTCGTGCAGTGCGGGCTGGCAATCGGTCAGTTCGCCGGATTCGACTTCGGTATGACCCATCACCACGGCGCCGAAATGACCCGGCACCTGATGAACGAGTCGACGGCATGGAGCCTGGCGATCGGCATCGGATTCATCTACTGCGCGCTGCGGCCGTCCGCCACCTCCGGTGTGCTCCCGGTGCTCGGCGTGCTGGTGACAGCGCTCACCGCCTTTGTCATCGGTGATCTGTATTCCGGTGTCGTGCCGATCTCCCGGGTGCTCTCGCACGGCATTCTGGTCGCCGCGCTGGTGCTGGTCGTGGTGGTGCATCGCACCCGCCGCCCGGAAACCTCACCGCCGGCCCGGACCAGCAATCCCGCACCCACCGAACTCGTCCTGCCGCCCGGCGCGCGATTCGGCCGCCGCACCGGCCATCTCCGCTCCACCCAAGATCCTGCCGCCTGAGACCGAACGGAATCATGACAACTGATCTCGCCACCCGTCCCGAGGCTGCGACCACTCGCATTTCGCTCGCCGTATCCGGAATGACCTGTGCCGCCTGCGCGAACCGAGTGGAACGCAAGCTCAACAAGGTCGACGGCGTACTCGCTTCGGTGAACTATGCGACCGGCATCGCCACCGTCGATGCGGCCGAGGATATTTCGGCTGACCAGCTCTGCGCCGAGGTGGTCGCGGCGGGTTATGGCGCGGAGCCGATCACCGATAGCACCGGACCCGTATCCTCCGCCCCCGAGAATGCGGCGGTCCGGGATCTGTTCCGCCGCTTGGTCGTCGCGCTACTGCTGTTCTTTCCCCTCGCCGATCTGTCGGTGATGTTCGCGATGGTCCCGGCCACCAGGGTCACCGGCTGGCAGATCATCCTGACCGTGCTGGCGCTGCCGGTGGTGGTGTGGGCGGCCGCGCCGTTGCATCGAAAAGCGTTGGCGGGTGCGAAGAATTTCACCGCGAGCATGGACACGCTGGTATCGGTCGGCGTGACGACCGCGACGCTGTGGTCGCTGGACACCATGTTCCTGCACGCGGACCGGACCGACATCCCGGACGGCGTATGGGACGCGTTCTGGTCCGGCGATTCGATCTACCTCGAAGCCGCCGCGGGCGTCACCACATTCGTGCTCGCCGGACGGTATTTCGAGGCGAAGGCCAAGCGGTCGGCGGGCAGTGCGCTACGGGCGCTCGCCGCGCTCGGCGCCCGCGAGGTCACGGTGCTGACCCGCGACAATCGCGAAATGCGGGTCCCCATCGGCGAACTCGTCGAGGGCCAGCGGTTCGTGGTTCGCCCCGGTGAGACCATCGCCACCGACGGTCTCGTGGTTTCCGGCGAGTCGAGCGTGGATGCCGGCGCCATGACCGGCGAATCCATTCCGGTCGAGGTGACCGAGGGGATGGCGGTGATCGGCGGCACTACCGCACTCACCGGTCGGCTGATCGTGGAGGCGGCCGCGGTGGGCGCGGATACGAAACTCTCCGGCATGATCCGATTGGTCGAGCAGGCGCAGACCGGGAAGGCGCGCATGCAACGCGTGGCCGACCGGGTCTCCTCGGTCTTCGTGCCGTTCGTCTTTGCCGTGGCGGCAGGCGCTTTCGCAACCTGGTGGCTGCTCGGTTCCGGTGTGGACCGGGCCGCCTCGGCCGCCCTCGCGGTGCTCGTTGTCGCGTGTCCGTGCGCGCTGGGGCTGGCGATCCCGACCGCGCTGATGGTGGCCTCCGGGCGCGGTGCGCAACTGGGCATTTTCATCAAGGGACATCAGGCGCTCGAGGCCACTCGCGATGTGGACACGGTGGTGCTGGACAAGACCGGGACCGTCACCAACGGCGTGATGAGCGTCGTCGGGATGACAGTGACGGATTCGGTGACCGAGGACGAGGTGCTGCGACTGGCGGGTGCGGTTGAGTCGGCCTCCGAACATGCCGTTGCCGCAGCCATCACCCGGCACGCCAGGACCGTGCTCGACAACCTTCCGGAGGTCGAATCCTTCACAGCGCTACCGGGTTTGGGTGCGCGCGGTCTGGTGGCGGGTCGCGAGGTGATGGTCGCCCGCCTGCGTCTGCTGAACGATCGCGGTATCGATGTGCCGCAGACACTGAGTCGTGCTGTGCGCCGAGAGGAACGCGCGGGACGCACCGTGGTGCTCGTGGTGATCGACGGTGCGGCCCACGCGGTGATCGCGGTCGCCGATACCGTGAAGGACACCGCAGCCGATGCCATCGCCCGGCTGCACGCGCTCGGTCTGCGCGTCATGATGTTCACCGGTGACAATGCCTATGCCGCACAGTCGGTCGCGGATGAGATCGGCATCGATGAGGTTGTCGCCGAACTGCTTCCGGAGGGCAAGGTCGAACTGATCGCCCGCATGCAGGAGCAGGGCCGCCGGATCGTCATGGTCGGCGACGGCATCAATGACGGCGCCGCGCTGGCCACGGCCGACCTCGGCATGGCCATCGGGGCGGGTACCGATGTCGCGATCGCGGCCGCCGATGTCATCCTGGTCCGCGACGATCTCGCGGCCGTCGCCGATGCCATCGGACTCGCGCATGCCACCCTGCGCACCATCAAGGGAAATCTGGTGTGGGCCTTCGGTTATAACGTGGTCGCCATCCCCGTGGCCGTACTCGGCCTGCTGAATCCGTTGATCGCCGGTGCGGCCATGGCGTTCTCGTCGTTCTTCGTGGTCTCGAACAGCCTGCGGCTGCGGCGGGTTCGGTTCGCGCGCTGAATCAGCGACGCGACTGCGCCAGCTTCTCCAACATGGCGTTGTAGGCGGCGAGTTCGGAGTCTCCGTACTCGTCGTCCTTGCGATCGGTGCGCACCGCGGTGCGGCGATCCTGGGCCACCCACTGGGTCAGCAGCGCACCGACCACGAGCAGGATCGGGATTTCGCCGGAGACCCAGGCAATGCCGCCACCGACCCGCTGGTCGGCCATCAGGTCCATATGCCAGGGCAATTGGAGTTGTTCGTAGAAGCGCTCGCCGATGACGGTGTTCATCGACATCACCGCGACGCCGAAGAAGGCGTGAAAAGGCATGATGGCGAACAACATACCGAGCCGACCCAGATGCGGCAGGCGGCGCGGACCCGGGTCGATGCCGATGATGGCCCAGTAGAACAGATAGCCGATGATCAGGAAGTGCACGTTCATCAAGACGTGCCCCCAGTGGTAGCGGATCAGGTTCTGGAACAGCGGCGTGAAGTACAGGCCGTAGAGCGAGAGCACGAATGCCGTGATCGCGGTGCCGGGGTGGGCCAGGATCGCGGTCGGGCGGGAATGCAGAATCCACAGCACCCATTCGCGCACACCGGGAACCGCGTCCTTGGTTGCGGCGGGGACGGTGCGCAACAGCAGAGTCACCGGCGCACCGAGCACCAGCAGCACCGGCACGAACATATTGAGCGCCATATGCGTGATCATGTGCATGCTGAACATGGCATAGCCGTAGGTGCCGATGCCCGACGATGTCGAAATCAGCAGGGCCGCACAGCCAGTCGTCCACGACAGCGTGCGCCATGGCGACCAGGTGTCGCCGCGCCGCCACATCCGCAGCACCCCGGTGGCGTACAGCACCATACCGGCCAGAGCGGCAGTACCGAGGACGATATCGAAGCGCCACATGGTCATCAGCCGCCAGACGTCGGCCTGCCCCGGCAGATCGAAACCGAGAAATACCTCCTGCGCGGTGAACGAGCGATCGGCGAAGGCCGGAGCCGGTTGGACGGCCATCGACACCAGTGCGGCCGTCGCCACTACGGACAGCGTGCCGGTACCTGAGATCACGGTGCTCGAAACATGTTCGGCGGTAACCCTTCTCAGCATGATCGCGATGGCGACCGCCGATACGACGACCACCACGGCGAGTCGACCGTAGCCGGTGCTGAACAGCGCCGACCACGGCAACAGGATGGCACCGAGCACCAACCCGCTGAGCGTGGCCGCGGCGAGACACAACGACCCGATGAGCACGTATCGCCGAACCGCGGTCGCTACCTGGAAACCGTTGCGCCGCACCTGCGCCGCCACACACCACGCCAGCCCCGGCAGCACCGAGACCGCCAGTTGGAAGATGATCATCGCGCCGGTGCCGAAGTCGTGATTCGGCCCCTCCCCGGCATTGCCGACCATTGCGGGCGGTAGTACCGCGATCAGCGCCAGCACGGTCGGCACCACCAGTCCGGTCCACGCCAACGTCAGCCGCGTCACCAGCGCGACGACACCGGCCAGCACCGCGACCACGATCCAGGCCTTCGGCTTCTCGCTCGCATCGATCAGCGCGCCGATCGCGCCCCGCTCCAGCACGGCACTCATCGACAGCCCACCCGCATTCGCCGCACTCACCGGAATCAGGACCAGCGCCGAGACGAGCCACACCGGACTCGCCCGCTCCGCCACCCGGACCCCGGCATACCCGTCCACGTCGACCCGGCCGCGCGCGGTGACAACGGTGCAGCACAGCGCGTAGATCAACGCGCCGAGGGTGAGCGCGCCCGCCAGCGCGGCCACCAGCCGCAGCGCGACATAGAGCAGGACATCCAGGAACCCGGGATAGGCGATACCCGCCGACCGGTAGGGCATATCGCCGGCCGCGAGCACCGAGAGCAGCGCGAGCGCACCGGCGACGAGCGCCGCGATCAGCCAGAAGAGGTGGTCGAGCGAGCGCTTGACCTGCACGTATTCCACCAATCCTCGGTACCGAATGGGCAATGGAGGAGCCGGCCCTCGCACACAGGTCGGCCGCGGCCCGATGCTGGTTCCCGGGCCGCAGACGATGCGACGCAGCTCACATCGCGGATCCGGCAGGCGTCACAGCCGGACGGCGACGGGATACATGGCACCGAAGGTGTCCGAGAGCGCACCGCAACCGGCGCAACGGAATCGCACGCCCATGGCGAAGAAACCATGGATGCGGAAATAGCAGGTGTCGCACATGAGGTCGACGCCGCTGCGCTGGCAGCAGGGACGTTTGCGGATATGCCATTCGGCGCGATGTCGGCAGGGCACATTGTCGAAGCGGAAGGTGCAGCCGGGCAGTGCGTCCAGCGATTCGATGACATCTTCGAAAAACGTTGGGGCCGTTGCGGTATCCATCGGCAATGCCCTCCCTGCGGCTCGATCCGAATGCGGTGACCATGTGCGTCCCCACACTCCGGACAATCGTTAGCCAAGCGTTAGCCGTTACTCGTGATATGCGGCACACCAACGCTTGCGGCGTTCACAGCGTCACCGGATCTTGTGTGCGGGCCGAACCGAACGCAACCGGAATACGCTGGTAGCCACGCAAATTCGCCAATTCACGGTGCGGCGCGTCACCCACGATCCGAAGACCCGGGAACCGCTCGTACAAAGTCCGCAGGGCCATCGCGCCCTCCATCCGGGCCAGGCCGGCGCCGAGGCAGGCATGCACACCGCTGCTGAACGACAGGTGGTCCTTCGCATTCGGGCGGTCGATATCGAAGGTGTTCGGGTCCGCGAATACCGCCGGATCCCGGTTGGCGGAGCCCAGCAGCGAGACCATCTCCCCTTCGGCGCCTGCAGCCGAAGAAACAGTCCCGGCGTGCCGTGCGGCATCGCCCATCGCATCAAGCTCTCATTGCGCTCCCCGCGTCCGGCGATTACGTGTTTCCAAGCTACGGCGCGCGTGACCGGCGCACATCCCACCGTGGTCGCAGCCGGACTCATACCGTGGCAGCAGACACTACGGCGGCAATGGGGAAAACCGCGCACGTCGGAGATAGAAAAGGCGCATAATCCGGACAAGGCTGCTCGGCGATCGGAAGGTGGCGACGGCCCGTGAGTACCACTACTCAACTAGAGGTAGTTCGGCCCTATCCACAGCGGGTCGGACCGAAGGGCTCCTATTTCTGGAAAATGATCACGACCACCGATCCGAAGGTGCTCGGGGTCATGTATCTGACCACCGCGATGACCTACTTCTTCATCGGTGGTCTCATCGCGCTGCTGATGCGCGGCGAGCTGGCCCGCCCAGGTATGCAGTTCCTGTCGACCGAGCAGTTCAACCAGCTGTTCACCATGCACGGCACGATCATGCTGCTGTTCTATGCGACCCCGATCCTGTTCGGCTTCGCCAACTGCGTGCTGCCGCTGCAGATAGGTGCGCCGGACGTGGCGTTCCCCCGGCTCAATGCTCTCAGTTACTGGCTGTACCTGTTCGGCGCGACCATCGCCACGGCCGGCTTCGTCACGCCCGGCGGCGCCGCCGACTTCGGCTGGACCGGTTACACCCCGCTGAGCACCATCGAGCACGCACCGACAGCGGGTGCGGATCTGTGGATCATGGGCTTGGCGGTCTCCGGTGTCGGCACCATCCTCGGCGGCGTCAATATGATCACCACGGTGATCTGCCTGCGTGCCCCCGGCATGACCATGTTCCGTATGCCGATATTCACCTGGAATATCCTGGTCACCAGCATCCTGATCCTGCTCGCCTTCCCGATTCTGACCGCGGCGCTGATGGCGCTGGCCTTCGACCGTCACCTGGGCGGGCACATCTACGACACGGCCACCGGCGGAGTCCTGTTGTGGCAGCACCTGTTCTGGTTCTTCGGACATCCCGAGGTGTATATCGTCGCGCTGCCATTCTTCGGGATCGTCACCGAGATCTTCCCGGTATTCAGCCGCAAGCCGCTATTCGGTTACACGACGCTGGTGTATGCGACGCTGTCCATCGGTGCGCTGTCGGTGGCGGTATGGGCGCATCATATGTTCGCCACCGGAGCCGTGCTGCTTCCGTTCTTCTCGTTCATGACGTTCCTGATCGCGGTGCCGACGGGCGTGAAATTCTTCAACTGGATCGGCACCATGTGGCGCGGCCAGCTGACCTTCGAGACGCCGATGCTGTTCTCCCTGGGCTTCCTGGTGACGTTCCTCTTCGGTGGCCTGTCCGGGGTCATCCTGGCCAGCCCGCCGCTCGACTTCCACGTCACCGATAGCTATTTCGTGGTCGCACACTTCCACTACGTGCTCTTCGGCACCATCGTCTTCGCGACGTTCGCGGGCATCTATTTCTGGTTCCCGAAGATGACCGGCCGATTGCTCGACGAACGACTCGGCAAGTGGCACTTCTGGACCACACTCGTCGGCTTCCACCTGACCTTCCTGGTGCAGCACTGGCTGGGCGCCGAAGGCATGCCGCGCCGCTACGCCGACTACCTGCCCGGCGACGGATTCACCGCGCTCAACACGGTTTCCACCATCGGCGCATTCGTCCTCGGTGCGTCGATGCTGCCGTTCATCTGGAACGTGTTCAAGAGCTACCGCTACGGCGAAGTTGTCACCGTCGATGATCCGTGGGGCTACGGCAACTCGCTGGAGTGGGCCACCACCTGCCCGCCGCCGCGGCACAACTTCTACGAACTGCCCCGAATCCGGTCCGAGCGACCGGCATTCGAGCTGCACTATCCGCATATGGTCGACCGCATGCGCAGCGAATTGCACGTCGGCTGGGGCTCGGGCGCCAGACACGCCGCGGCGGTCGCAGAACAGGACAGGGCGGAGGCTCCCGCATCGGAGTCCTGACGCTGGTTATCGCGCCACGGCGGGTAGCGCGTCACGTGCCGAACGTCGCAGCTGAACGGCGGCGGCCGCGAATAATGCGAGTGTCAGCCAGATGTATCCGTTGTGGACGAATGTCGCGAGGTGGCTCCCCGCGGGATAGTCGTAAATGCTGCTCATCGTCGGGTCGAAGAAGGCGATCACACCACCCGATGCGACCGCCACCGCAATGAGCAGGCCGATCGACGCGACCACACCGCGCCTGCGCAGGGCGAGATCAGCCAGATAGACCAGCAGCGGCGCGAGCCAGACCCAGTGATGAACCCAGCTGTACGGAGACACGGCGGTGGTGGTGAGTCCGACCAGTACCACCGCGGGCAGTTCGTATCCGGTCGACGACAGTCGGCGTGCCAGGTACAGGCAGGCCGTCGCGATGACGAAAGCGCCTGCCAGCCAGAGCAATTGGTGCACACCCTCGACGCCGACGGTCCGCGCGAGCAGGCCGCGCAGAGATTCGTTGCGTGGGTTCTCCGGTACACCGACGCGCTTGGGGTCGGCGAATGCGCCGCTCCAGAAGGTCAGCGAATCCTTGGTCATGGCCGAGAGACCGATAAGAACGGTCGCCACGAACGCGCCCATGGCAGTGACGGCGGCCCGATACCTGCGGGTGACCAGCAGATAGACCACGAAGAAGGCGGGGGTGAGTTTGATGCCTGCCGCAATCCCGGTCAGCACGCCCTTCCAGCGCGAAGTATCCGGCAGTGCCATATCGGCGATGACCAGCAACAGCAGGAAGATATTGATCTGACCGAAGGCCATGGTCTCGCGCACCGGCTCGCACCACATCAGCAGTCCGGCAATCGGCACGCCCAGCAGCACCAGCCGCAGGTCGCGCCGATAGCCGAGCATCGACAGCGCCGCCCACACCGACGCCGTCAGCATGGCGAAGTTGCCGAACGCGCCGACATAGGTGAAGACGTCACCGTGCAGATTGACCAGCGGCACGAACAGCAGCGCGGCGAACGGCGTGTAGACGAACTCCCAGACGCCGCGGGTGTGGCCCAGCAGTGGCGTGTCGTAGATGGAGGCGCCGTCGACCACCCGATGCCCGGCGATCTGATAGACGCTCAGATCCATCAGATGCATCATCACCTGCATCGTTTCGCGCACCTGGTGGATGTAGTACACACCGGCGACCGTTCCGAGGATCGAGATAACCCAGAACGCGGTTGCGGGGATGGTGCGGCGTTCGGGCTCGGTCGGCGCCGCGTTCGGCGCCACCACATGATCGATCGTCGATACAGGCACGCTCATCTCCAGCGATCGGGGTCCGGACTCGCCGCCCCACGGTAGTGGCACTCCGCGTGCGGCGCACACCGCTCGGCAAGACCGGTACTGTCCTCGGATGACTGCTGGCGGCTCATCGCGGATGTACGACGGACGGCCCGTCGCCGACCGCCGTGCGCAGCGGCGAGAGCAGTTTCTGGCCGCCGGGGTGACGGTATTCGGGGAGAGCGGCTACCAGAACAGTTCGATTACCGCGCTGTGCCGGGCGGCTGGACTGGCACGCAGCCAGTTCTATGAGCTTTTCGAGAACCGCGAGGATCTGTTGATCGCGGTGTACGACCGGATCCAGAGCGAGGCCAGGCAGGCCGTCACCGCCGCGACGGCGGCGGTGACGGGTGATGCGGTCGGTCTGGCGCAGGCGGCGGTGCGGGCCTATGCGGAGTCGATCGGGCGTGACCCCCGCGTGGCCAGGATCGCGCATGTGGAGGTCGTCGGGGTCGGTGAGCGGGTCGAGCAGCGCAGGCTGGAGCAGCGGGCGCTGTGGACGGCCTTCTTCGAGGACCAGATGCGGCGGGCGCTCGGACCCGAATTCGTGCCACCCGGTGGGTTCCACACCGCCGTGACCGGATACCTCGGCGCACTGCTCGCGCTGGTACATCAGTGGAGCACCGGTGACGAGCAGACCGACCTCGCCGGGATCACCGAGGTACTGACCCGATTCTTGATCAGCCTGATGACACCGTGATTCAGCGCCTCGGCCGGATGTTCTCGCGCACCGCCGCGATATCCGGATAGCCGTTGACCGCCATGAGCAGATCGGCCTCCGCCAGAATCATCCGCAGCACGTGTACCAGACCCGAAACCCCGCCCAGCGCAAGTCCGTACACGTACGGGCGGCCGATGCCGACCATCGTCGCACCCAGGCCGAGCGCCTTGATCACGTCGCTGCCCGAGCGCACACCGGAATCGAACAGCACCGGCACGCGGTCGGCGACGGCTTCGACCACCCCGGGCAGCGTCTCCAGCGAGCTGAGACCGCCATTGGCTTGGCGCCCACCGTGATTCGAGCAGAAGATGCTGTCGACGCCCGCATCGATCGCGCGGCGCGCGTCATCGGGATGGGAGATGCCCTTGACGATGATCGGCAGTTCGGTCAGCGATCGAAGCCACCCGAGATCGTCCCAGGTGAGCGAATTTCCGAAGGTCTGCACCCAGTGCAGCACGATGGACTGCGGATCGTCCGAGCCGACCATCTTCTGGAAGACGGGATCGGAGGTGTAGTTCTTCAGCACGTGCCCGCGCAGCTGCGGGAAGTTCCCGATCGACAGATCACGCGGCCGCCAGCCCGGAACCCAGCTGTCCAAGGTGACCGTGATGCCGCGATATCCGGCCGCCTCGGCCCGGCTCACCAGACTCGCGGCCAAGTCGCGATTCTTCGGCGTGTACAGCTGGAAGAAGCTCGGCGTCGTATCGGCGTGGCCGATGACCTCCTCCAGCGGATCCTCCATGAGCGTCGAGAAGACCGCGGGCACACCGGATTTCGCCGCCGCCTCGGCGACCGCGATATCACCGTGCTTATCGCCGACCAAGCCGATCACGCCGACCGGGGACATGAAGATCGGGCTGGAAAAGGTGAGTCCCCAGGCGTCCACCGACAGGTCGCGCTCCGTCGCACCGACAAGCATCCGCGGCACCACGCCCCAGTCCTCGAATGCCTCGACATTGCGCCGCTGGGTCAGCTCGTCACCGGCTCCGCCCGCGATATAGGAGTACAGCGTTGCGGGCAGTGCGGCCGAGGCCTTCGCCTCGAGCGTCGCGAAGTCCATCGGGAACTCTGGGGCATGTCCGCCGAGGGCCGCGAAGTAGATCTCGTTCTGATAGTCCGCGAACGCCACTGTTCTGCCCTTCGGTAGGGGTCGATCGGAGGGGTAGCCTCCGCTTGCCGGAATATTAGACGCTAATGTCCATGATCAACCGCGAAACATTCGACCACGGCACAGCGAATGGGTCTGTGCGATGTGTGTCACAGTGCCGGGGTGTTCCAACCGCATGACCTGCGCATCGAGGTCCGATGGCCGTACCTGCCGTAGCGCGAGTAACCGCTGGAGCGACGGGTAATCCGGACGCAGCTGACAGATTGTGAGAACCGCGCCGTGAATCTCGACTACCTCGATAGACCTGGTGACCACGACCTTCTGGTGGCCGGTCAGATCAAGAGCTTGCCACTCCGCCGCCTGGTACAGCTGGCACTCGGACTATCCACCGAGTCCATGGACCTACTCACGGCGCTGACCGACCGATTACGGACCGCGGAGGGCGCGCTGGCCGACCCGGCGACCAGCGGCGAGTTCTAGACCGGTACCGCCTCGATATTCGAATGCCCGGCCGTGGCGACCACCCGGCGCAACTGATAGCCGCCGCGGGCAAGCAGGTCGCCGTACTCGGCCGCAGTGCGTTCCCGGCCGCCGATGGACAGCATGACCTCGACGTCGAGCCACAGGCTGAAGTGCGCGCGGTCGCTGCGGCGGGACGACGCATTCGATCAGCAGCAGCCTGCCGTTCGGGACGATCGCGGCCCGTACCGAATGCAGGATGCACAGGGCGGGCTCGTCGGCCCAGTCCAGAGAGTCGAATCCGGTTGTCCCGTACGCCAATTCATGACCCGATCGACCGGTCTCGACGGCATGGACGAGTTGGCCGTGGGATGCCCAGACCGCGGGGTGGCCGAGCATCATCAGCACCGGACGCACGGTTGTCGGTGAATCGGCGCGCAGGGCGTCGGCCATGGGGGTGAACGCGAAGCGGCGATAGGACCGTTCGGTGAACACACCCCGGCTGGCCAGCGCCCGCATTGCCCGATGCCACCTGTGCCCGACCCACATCGAGCATAGAGTTGGGCTCCAGGTAGACCCGGCTGCCGCCACCTAGGGCGACGATGCTTCATCGCCGCGTATCAAGGTCAGCCAGCCGATGGGCGTAGCTCGAATCTGACTTGACGACAGGCATTTTGATGCTTCAGCTGGCGTTGGACCACCCGCTCGACGAAGGGTGGTTTCGACGCGGGCCAGGCGGGTTCGACGCAGAGTCGACGCATCGTGTCCACGTGTTTCCAACCATTGCTCGAGCCTGTCGAGGCTACCGCTGCATATGACAATGTCCTGCTTGTTCACCAGATTCCAGCCATAGGGTGGATTGGGTTCACGTCGCACACGCCAGCCTGGACCGGCAGCGGCCTCGAGTGCAGCCACCCACGTCCGGATCGCGTCGAGAGCAGGAGATCCTGGTGAGCGTGCATGTGGTTGCGGTGTGGATTCGGCGATCACCGCGATGTCCCGATGGGCGTGAATGTGATTGTGGTGTGGCGAGTTCGGCCCAGAAGTCCCGGCGGATCGCATCCCACAATGTCGTGAGATTCGGCCATCGTTCCCGTGCCTGTACCAGATCGGGATAGTTACCCGGACCGAGCGACGCCAGCGGCAAGTGACCAGTGGCATCGTCCACGGACACGATCAGGATTCGATGGCGATCGGGTCGCCAGGTTGCCCGCATGCCATCGATCTCGGTCAGGCGGAGGCGCTCCACGCCGATCACCGTGGTGGGCCGGACTCGGAGCTGTTCGGAGACAGCCGAGCGGCAAGCGCGTGCCAGTCGGTGGCGGGATCGGTCAGGCCGCCGAGAACATCCAGCAGGGTTCGCAGGTCCGGGCCGACCCGCATCGGCGAATCGTGTTCGGCCGGTGGGAATGGCAAGCCGCGGGCGGCGGCGCGTTCGCGGGGACTCACCGCTGCGGGTACGAACTTGCCTGCATAGGCCAGGCAACGCAGTGCGGTTGCCTTACGCGGGCAACCTACTGCGCGACAATCCTTGTGTTGCTGCATGATTCGCTGCGATTCGGCGATAGTGAGCGAATGAACGGGACGTGCGTGCGCAGGGTCGCCGCCGGGCGGTGCGGCGGCCCATGTGGTGGGCGGGTTCACCGCTTCCAGTTCATAGACAGCGCCAGTGTGCCCGGAAGTGTCAACGACGGCAGCCAGGCTGTATCCCGCCAGGTCCGTCATGTCACTCGAATTCTCGTACAGCCCTGAACGCCTATGCATTTCATCCCCTTCACAGTGGTTGGCAGGCCCGCCCGAAGCTGGGGCGTTTCACCAGCTCCAGGCGGCCGGTTTCGACGCTATGACCACGACACGGACGCCTGAACTGCGCAGGGGACGTTTAAGCGCTGAACGAATCCGAGACCACGCTGTGGCCACAGACACGGCCGGACCTGAGTGCCGGTGCACCCGCGACGGCCGAAGTGCTCAGCGCGTACGCCCACCGAGCCGATATCCCAAACGACTTGTGGATATCACTGCTGCTCGGGGCAACCGAACAAATCGACATAATCGGCTACGCCTATCCGTTCGTCCTCGAACTGCTACCGAACGCAGCAGACATCATCACCGACAAATGCCGACGCGGCGCTCGGGTCCGGCTGGGGTTCGCAGACCCCGATTGCGATCACGTCGCCGAGCGAGACAATCTGGAACAGATGCGCGGAACGCTGCCTGGTCGAATCCGTAATTCACTGAGTATGCTCGGCCAACTGACAAACACCGCGGGTTGCCGGATCGGATTGCATACTACGCATCTTTACAACTCTGTATTCCGATTCGATGATCGGATGATTGTCACCCCCTATCTGGTGCGGGCCCGAGGGTATCAACACCCGGCCCTGTACCTGAGGCAACTTTCTCCGCACGGAATATTCTCGTCATTCGCCGATCAAGTCGAACAGATCTGGGAAACTGTGGCCCCTACTCTCCAGGAGCTCCATATGAGCAGACGGCGTGATTACTACCGAGACCCGAACGCGCCCAAGGCTAACAGTCTGGTTCCGGGAGGATCGGCGCTGGTTGTCGACGACCAAGGCGCGATTCTCATGCAGCGCCGTAGCGACTCCGGTAACTGGTCGCTGCCCGGCGGCGTTATGGAGATCGGCGAGACTCTGGAACAGTGCGTGGTCCGGGAGACCAAAGAAGAGTCGGGATTGGATATCGAGATCACGGGATTGCTCGGTATCTATACCGACCCCGAGCACATCATCGCGTATGCCGATGGCGAGGTCCGGCAAGAGTTCAATATTACGTACTACGGTCGTGTTGTCGGAGGCCGAATAACGATCAGCGACGAATCCACAGAAGTTCGATTCCTGGGCCTGGACGAACTCGCGGGTGTGCCGGTGCACGATACCGTTCGGCTCCGGCTGCAGCACCACGCCGAGCAACGCGGCCAGCCCTATCTTGGTTAGGCCACAGCCACTTTCAGGGACCATCCCGCAACAAGACCAGTTCACACCGACACGACCGATTTCAGCTGTCTCAGCAGCTTTTCGGCCACCTCGAGGTCGTTGATGCCGTAGACACCGGCGTTGCTGCACGGGCCGTCGTCGAGACGCGAAATCCAAAGGCGCGATGGTCGTTACGGCGGCAAGGCACGGCCGGATCTCGGTCCCATCTTCTTCGAGCCTGCGGTGCTGACCGGTATAACCGCTGAAATGGATTGCGCCCGTGGAGAAGCCTTCGGACCACTGGTCGCTCTCTATCCGGTCACCGATGTGGACGAGGCCGTCCGGCTCGCCAAGACGGTCGCCACCAGATGAGGATTAGCATCGTGAACTGTGATCACAGTGGCCAGCTGGAATGTCCTGCACCGCGTGCACGATGAGAATTGGGGCTCCGATATTGCGACCCACTGGCCCGATGAGGCGGCGCGCATTGCCGCGGTGACCGCCTGGATCGCCGAACGACCCGAACAGGTCATCGCGCTACAGGAGGTCAGCGGCGACCAACTGGCGAGTCTGCGATCGGCCCTGTCCGACAAGGACATTCATGCCTTGCGTTATCCGCGCGTCCCGCGACCACGCAACGGAACCACCCCGCTGCAAGATCCCACCGAACATCTCGTCCTGGTCCTCGACGAAGCGGGCCGAGAAATCGCGGCCGAATCCTTCGAAAACGATCCCGGCAATGGCGCACTGGCGGTCGAAACGGCGGGCGTGGTCATCGTGACAACCCACGTGACCGGTGATCTGCGCCGCGCCCGCCAGCTGGCCCGATTGGCCGAACTCGCCGCACCGGACCGCGCTACAGTGCTACTCGGCGACTTCAATATCGACCGCACTGCCGTGGCAGCCGCACTGGGCCCCGACTTCACCGTCGCCGACCTGCCACCTGCCTCCGCGCCGACCCGTCCGCGCACCTCAGGCACCAAATCGCAGTTCATCGACCATGTGATCGTGCGCGGCACAGGTGTCCAGGACGCGTCGGTAGTGTCGGTCGACGGCCTCTCAGACCACAATTTCGTCCGCGCCACCATCACCGGATAGCGAGCTATCGCCCCCGGCGCGCCACAGCCAGCGCCAGCGGGGCAACTCCGCGATTACCGCCAGCACCGCCAGCACACCGACGAGGACGGCGAGCCACACCGGCCAGGCCACCCAGGCGGCAGTGACCGCCGCAACCAGTTGCAGCACCACCAGCGCTATGGTGCCCCACCCCGGTACGGCGACGAGCACCTGCTTCTTGTCACCCGGTGTGGCGAACACGGTGGGCAGCCCGATCAGTACAACCACCGAAAGCACGGCCAGCACAACCGAATGCCCGGCCAGCGCCCATGGCGTCGCGACCCAGGCAATAAGCTCGGTCGCGAAACGCAGTACCGAGGCAATCCGGCCCTGACCCGTGAGATTCGGCGATTCAGACACGGGTGCCAGCCTGCCATGCGATGAGTTCCAATGCTCGGCGAAGCCCCGGGCCGAAGGGGATGGTCCGGGGCTTCACTGGAGATTATCGCGCGAACCGGTCGCCAGGTTAACCACGCGCAACGGTGTGTCCGGGTAATCGGGCCAGCAGGCTTGGTGCGAGTGCACTAGTGGTCGGCCCTGCTAGTGGCCGTGTGGAGGGACGAGGCCGTGCTTGTGGGCGTAGACGACGGCGTGAATGCGGTCGCGCACACCTAGTTTCGCGAGTACCCGGGATACGTGGGTTTTGACCGTCTCTTCGCCGACGCCGAGTGCCCCGGCGATCTCGGCATTGCTGCACGCATCGGCCAAGAGCAGCAACACTTCTCGCTCGCGCGCGGTGAGTTGTTCGACCTCGGGCGGGGTGTCGGGCGGGGCGAGCGTGCCCGCGAACCGCGATATCAACCGTCGGGTCATCGACGGATCGATCAGGGCGTCACCACGGGCCGCGATCCGGATGGCGGCCACCAATTCCTCCGGCGGCAGGCTTTTCAAGAGGAAACCGCTGGCTCCCGCCTGCAGCGCCCGGTAGAGGTTGGCATCGCTGTCGTAGGTGGTGAGTACGAGGACGCGGGTGCCGCCCGCCGCGATAATCGCCGCGGTGGCCGCGAGTCCGTCCAGCTTCGGCATGCGCACATCCAGAATCGCGACGTCCGGGTGCAGCCGCGCGGTTTCGGTGATGGCGCTGCGGCCGTCGCCGACCTCGGCGACGCATTCGAGATCGGTCTGACTGTCGACGACCGCGCGCAGTCCGGAACGGAACATGCTGTGGTCGTCGGCTATCAATACGCGGACCGGTGCGTTCACGAACCTCCGATCGGCAGGGAAACCCTGGTGTACCAATGGTTTTGCACCTCATCCGGACCGAATCGCAGTTCGCCGCCGAATAATTCGGCACGTTGGCGAATACCGCTGAGGCCACGGTGCTCCGCGGTACCGCCCACTGCGGAGGTGTCGGCGAGCGGATTGATCGACTCCAGCACCACCCGGTTCGGCTGATAATCCACGATCAGCTGCGCGTGCGCGCCGTCGCCGTGGCGCAACGCATTGGTCAGCATCTCCTGCACGATGCGATACAGCGTCAGGTTCAGCGAATCCGGCAGCTCGACGGCCGCACCGCGCACGGTGAATTCCACGGCCAGACCGGCCGCGTGTACCCGCTCCAGCAGATCCTCGATATCGGCGAGTCCGGGTTGCCGCTGGCCGTCCTCCTCGCGCCCGTGTAGCAGATCGAGCTGGCGGCGCAGGTCGACCATGGCCGCGCGGCTACTCGATTCCACCGCCGTCAGCGAGCGAGTGGCGGCGGCATTCCCGGTGTCGGCCATGGCGATTCGGGCCGCACCGGCGTGGATGCCGATGGCGCTGACGTGATGGGAGATCACATCGTGCAGATCCCTGGCAATGGCCGCGCGTTCCTCGGCGACGGCACGGGCGAGTGCGGTCCGCTGCTCCTGCTCGCGCAATTTGGCCTGCTGCTCGAGATCGGCGATATACGCGCCGCGCGCTGCCGTATACCGGCCGACCAGCCACGGCACCACGCCGGCCGATACCGTAGACGCCAGCAGCAGCCGCCAATCGTGCGAGGTATTGCTGCTGATCAGCAGATGCGCGCTCGCGAAGCCCGCGGACATCGCGGTGACGGTCAGCACCGACTTCGGACCGACCATCCAGGCGCCCGCCCGATATCCAGCCACCAGGAATCCGACATCGGCGAAGCGTGCGGCGAAGCCGTGCCGGTTCAGCACCAGGGCCTCGGCCAGTCGCAGCGCCACCTGGATCAAGGCCACGGCACCGGCGGTGCGCGGCGGCGCGGCCAGTGCGAGATCGGCCGCGACGATGGCGATCAGCACCGCGGTGGCCTGCCATGGGGCCACCGCGAAGATCCCGTTCACCGTCAACATCGCGGCATCGACCGCAGCCGCCGCCCCAGCGACCACCAGCGATTGGCGGGCCAGCGATCTGCTCACATCCAACAGTTCGCACCACCTTCGCACAGTCCGGGTCGAGCCGTCCGCGGGCGATCCTACCCAGCGTTCGCCCGTATTCCTCGGACCGAACTCTGCCCGGGCGCCAGCCGCGGCGCATCCCCCGCCCGGGGGATCGCGAATCCCTCGACAGCGCGATGTTTGCCCAGGCCAGCGCCCGTAACGTGGCAGTGAAGCAGCAGAGCGGAGGAGCCATCGTGATCGGTGCGCAGCTATTCATCTACGCCATACCGGCGTTCGCCGTATTCATGTTCGTGGAGTGGATCGACTATCGCCGCGATCCGGATCGTCCGGCCAACGGTCATTCCGGACGGGATATGGCCTCCAACGTCGCAACCTATCTGCTCGGCCGATTCCTGAAGCCGGTGCTGCAGTATCTGATTCCGTTCTCGGCGGTGGTGGTCGCGGCCGCGATCACTCCGCTGCACCTGTCGCCGACCACATGGTGGGTGTGGGTGCTCGGCCTGGTGGTCACCGACTTCTGCTACTACTGGGCCCACCGCGCCGACCATCGGGTGCGGCTGCTGTGGACCGCGCACAGCGTCCACCACTCCAGTCAGTACTTCAATCTGTCCACCGCCATCCGCCTGCCGTGGGTGCATCCGGCGGCCACCATCGTGCGCGGATTCGCCTGGGTGCCAGCGGCTTTGATCGGCCTGCCCGCGTGGATGATCTTCCTGCTGCAGACCATCGGGCTGCTCTATCAGTTCCCGATCCACACCCAGCGCATCCGGACGCTGCCGCGCCCGATCGAGTTCCTCTTCAACACCCCGGCTCACCACCGCATCCACCACGGTTCGAATCAGCCGTATATCGATAAGAACTACGGCGGCGTCTTCATCATCTGGGACCGGCTCTTCGGCAGCTTCGCCGCGGAGAGCGAACCCATCCGCTACGGCCTCACCAAGAACATCGGCACCGATAACCCGCTGAAGGTCAACTATCACGAGCTCGGTGCGCTGATCAGCGATGTGCGCCATGCGAATACGTGGCGTGGGCGGCTCGGTTACATCTTCGGGCCGCCCGGTTGGTCCGAAGCGGCGCACGCCGACGAGGTCATACCCGAACCAGCGCGCGAGGGATCGATCGCCGCTTAGCTTCGTCACGATGGCCGCGGCGGCTTACCGTCGCCGCGGACCACCTCTAGATCGAGTGAATGAATATGCGGATAGCGGTGATTCGACGACTGTCAGGGGCGAAGTCGACGAACGCGACACCTTGGGCCGAGTCGAGCCGGACACTGGCGCTCACCGTGCGTCCGGCGGCGATCATCTTGTCCCACTGCATATTCCGAGCCCGATTAGTGAACTCCTCCAACGAAATCCTGGTTCCGGCCGGAAGTTCGATAATCGTGCGCTCGCTGAGCAGGCGACGTACCCGCGAGATATCAGTGGCCGCCGCGGCCGAGAATACCTGGGCCGCAGCGCGTTTGCCCGATCGGCCGATACCGCGCAGCGCCTGCATCATGCCGAGCATGCCGTCGAAGCCCTGATTCGCGATCAGCTGCGGACCCAATTTCAGCGCCGCGCCGAGCCCGGGCAGTCCGGTGCGCAGTAACTGCACGATCATCGCGGCCAACTCCCAATGAGCGGCCAGCCGGGTGATCTTCCAGACGCCGTCGTCCTCGACGAGGTCGTAGCGCAGGTGCATGGGCACCGCGACGGTGGCGCCGGTCGACATGGTGGTGCGGATCAGCAGGTCGCGGACCACGGTCGACAGGCCGACGAAGTCGTGGTCGACCCGGAATGCGATGGTGTTGGGTCCGATGAAGGTGTCGTAGAACCGTTCGATCGCCGCGCGGCCGATATGCGGACGGGAACCGACCGGATCATTGACGGTGGCATCGGCGGTGAACAGGTCGACCCAGGCCGCCTTGTCGTGTGCCGCCACCGCACGCGGTGACGCCTGGACGGCCGCGATCAGGTCTTTGGCTCTGGAATCCAGCGGCATGACAATTCCTCCTAGCTACTGCGTCACATGGTAGAACATGTTCTAATTTCGGCGCCGGGGGTTCGGTGAGAAGTGCTCGGCGCCCTGCTCGACAAGGACGCCTATGGACTGGTACACCGGCAACACCGGCTACGACACGTGGCTGACGATCGGCTTCACCTTCGCGGCATTCGTGCTGATCGGCGGCCTTTTCGCGCAGAGTCCCTACGGCCGTTTCGGTACCACCAAGATGGGCTTCAACCTCAATCCGAAGCTCGGCTGGTGGTTGATGGAGATTCCCGCGACGGTTGTCTTCGCGGTGTTCTATCTAACCGGCCCCGACCGCTTCGAGCCGACTGCGCTGGTGCTCGCGGCCATCTGGCTGCTGCACTACGGCAACCGCGGCTGGTTCTTCCCGCTGTCGATCCGACAGGTCCCGGGCAAGCGCAGCAGCTTCAATGTCTCGGTGATCGCGGCGGGCATGTTCGTCACAGCGCTGCACGGCTACCTCAACGGCGCCCTCTTCAGCCACGACTACCTGCACCAGTACGGCACCGACTGGCTGATAGATGCGCGCTTCCTGACCGGTCTGGTCATCTACCTCGGCGGCTTCGCACTGCTGGTCAGCTCCGAATCGATCGTGCGCAATCTGCGCGATAAGGACAATCCGGGTGCGACCGAATACCGCATCCCGCACGGCGCGGGCTTCCGCTTCGTCAGCAGCCCCGCGTATCTCGCCGAACTGATCGCCTGGGCCGGGTTCGCCCTGCTCACCTGGTCCCTGGCGGGCGTGGTGATCTTCTTGATCACTGCGGGGAATCTGGTGCCGCGCGCATTCGCCACGCACAAGTGGTATCGCGAGAAGTTCGCCGACTATCCGGCCGATCGAAAGGCTTTGATTCCCTTCGTTATCTGAGGCGTCATACAGTGACGTGATGGCGATCATCGATGCGTGGGCCCAGCATCCGACGGTACGGCTGCTCCAGCACGAAATGCTGGACTCGCTGCGCCGCTGGACCGGCGACACCATCCCGGACCAGCCGCCGCCGGTCTCGACGACGCTTGCCGCCATGGACGCGGGCGGTGTCGATACCGCATTGATCAGCGCCTGGTACGGGCCGGAGGGTGTGCTGATCTCCAACGACGAGGTGGCCGGATTCGTCGCGGAATCCGGTGGGCGCTTGGTCGGCGTCGCATCGGTGGACCTGCGCAAACCGATGGTCGCGGTGCGCGAACTCCGTCGTGCGGTCACCGAACTCGGGATGAAGGCGCTGCGAATCGTGCCGTGGTTGTGGGGCCTGCCGCCGAACGACCGGCGCTATTACCCGCTCTACGCCGAATGCGTCGACCTCGGCATCCCGTTCTGTACGCAGGTCGGGCACACCGGCCCGCTGCGCACCTCCGAAACCGGCCGTCCGATTCCATATCTCGACGATGTCGCACTGGAGTTCCCCGAACTTGTTATCGTCGGCGGCCACATCGGCTATCCGTGGACCGCCGAAATGATCGCGATGGCGACGAAATACCCGAACGTCTACATCGACACCTCCGCCTACACGGTGCGCAGATATCCGCCGGAGCTGGTGACGTACCTGAAGTCCCACGGCCGCGGCAAGGTCCTCTTCGGCACCAACTACCCGATGATCCCGCCACAGCGCGCCCTCGCGGGCCTCGACGACCTCGGCCTGGACGACGAATGCCGCGACCTGTTCCTCTCCGGCAACGCCACCCGCATCTTCGGCCTCACCAAGCCCGACTAGCACCGTCATCCTTGAAAGCTACGCGAGTTGCACTGGACAACTTCATCTTTGGACGCGCGAGGCGCTACAGCGCTTGCGCACCCCACACCGCATGCGAGCCGGAGTCGCCCACGCGGTACACCTGGATGGTCGCCGCACCGCCTGCGGCAATCGCCAATACCGCGGCCAGCACGGTGACCACGCGCCCCACCGGACGCCCACGCTCGTCGCGCAGGTGGACGACGATGAGCAACGCCGTGACGAGCAGTAGCGGCACCACGAAGTAGATCATCGTGTTGCCGAGGTCGGCATGCTTATCGATGGCGGGGGATCCGCCGAGCTTGTGCTGGAACCACTGACCTGCTTCGGTCGTCACCGGCGTCAGCACTACAGTGATCGCGGCCAGGGCCGTGACCAGCCAGATCAGCCGCCGACGAGCCGCAGGCCACACCGCCGACACGATGAGCAGCACCGCTGTCAGCGGCACGAAGACCACGATGAGGTGCACCAGCAATACATGGGCGGGTAACCCGTTGATCGTCGACATGAGGCAACTCCCGGAATTCGTGACCGCGGCGGTTGCGGTCCAAGTATCTCCCTCACCTCACGGTTCAGCGCGGTACACGGTTCATCCCGGCACGGCTGTCGGCGGCGGCGCCACCGCGGCGATAACCCAGCGCGGATCCGAGCAGGCCTCGATGCGTGGCCGGGGCCTGATGTGCCCGCGCCAAAGCGATCAGTCCCCCTCGACAACCTCCGCCGCCTCACCCACCGGATAGAAGCGATGCACCGTGAGCGCCGCCGCCAGCAGCCGCGAGCCATTGGGCTCACTCGGATCGATACCGGTTAGTTCGGCGACGCGCTTGAGCCGGTAGCTGAAGGTATTGGGGTGCACATGCACTTCGGCGGCAGCCGCCTTGCGATCGGACCCGTGGCGCAGATGCGCCTCCAGTGCTTCGAACAGGTGCGAGCGCAACAGCAGCGGGCCAATGCGGTCGGCCAGTCGGTCCCGCGCCGGACCCGGCCGGGTCAGCTGATACTCGAGCAGCAGATCATCCAGGTCGTACAGCCCGCTCGGGCGGTTGAGCAACCGGGCCAGTTCGGCCAGATCGGTCGCCTCCTGCACCGCATGCGGCAGCAGATCCCGTTCGACCGCTCGACGTTCGGCCAGGAAGACATCGACGCCGAACTGTTCGGTGAGTTCGGCGGCCAGCCGCTCGTACTCCTTGGATTCGGATCCGCTCGGCAGCAGCGCGATTCCGGTCGTGCCGTCGAATGTGCTCAAGGCCTTGGTTCCGGCGATGCCGTCCAATGCCCGCTGCAGCACCCGGATTCGGCGACGGGTGAGCAGATCGGCGACCACGATCGGGTGATCGTCCGGGCGGATATGGATGGCGAGCACCGTATAGCGTTCCGCGAGAACGACATCCGCGCGCGCGGCCAGTTCCTCCGCAGGCTGGCCACGCAACAGCGCCGAGCACAGCGCCCGGCGCGCCTCGCGTTCGGCGTGGTAGATCGACTGCTCCACATCGGTATACGCCTCCACTACCGCGACATTGATATCCCGCAGCAGATCGAGCAGCCGAGCGCCGAAGGCGATCAGATCGTTCATATCCTCCGGCGTGGCCACCGCCGCCGCCTCCTGCAGGATCACCTGACCGGAGCCGTGCACGGCATGCATCAACAGCCCCAACGGAATCCGGTCCTCGGCATGTCGCTCGGCCACCGGGCCGACGAATTCGATCACCTCGGCCCCGGTGAACACCCGCTGCTCCTGGGTCGCGCGCAGGAATGCCTGGCCGCATCCGGCGATCGCGGGTAGCACCTCGCCGGTGAAATGCCCGTCCGGCAGATCCGCGGCCGGTGGCGTGGAGCCCAGGCCCGCCGCGAGCATGCGTTCGGCGATTTCGGGTAACCGACGGACCAGTCGGGCGACTATCGGCGCGTCTCCGGACAACGGGGGAAGAACAACGGACATGACTTGCACGTTACCCAACGAGGCCATTTATCGATAAATCTCGTAACCGCTCGGTATTTGTCTCCGAACACAAGATTTTCGCGGATTCTTCTTGTCGGCATGCAGTGACAGCAGATCTCGCATGACGCTGCTCACCTGCGCGTTCTCATGTCGTACCGGGTGACGGCGGTCACCGCAACACCGCGGGTCGGAGAAAAACACCCGACTCAATTGTGCTTCGGGACAATTATTTTCCCACCTCCGCATTGCTACGTTGAGTATCGGTATTCCGGCGTCATTTCAAATAAAACACCGTGCCGGTGCACCCTCGAAAGGATGTACAGGAATGAGCGTGCAGGCCGACGCCGGATGGGAATCGGCGCACCCGATTGCCGAAATGTTTCGTTCGGGTCGGCCGCTACAGCCGGAGCTGGATCGGTTCTATCGGCCGCCCGCGGGATTCGCACGCTTCGCCCCCGGCACCATCCTGCGGACACGCAAGGTCGAGCTGGCGCTGTTCGGCCGTGTGCCACTGCGGTTTTCGGCCTGGCAGCTGCTGTACCGCACCAGCAACTTCCACGGCACCGCGGAGGCGGCGGTGACCACGGTGCTGCTGCCGTGGGGCGCTGACCCGCGCGAGCCGCGACCGCTGGTCTCGTTCCAGTGCGCCATCGACGGCGTCAGCTCGAAATGTCTGCCTTCGTACGCACTACGGCGCGGCGCGCGGGCACTCGGCTCGATTCCGCAGATCGAACTACCCGTCATCACCTACGCGCTGGCCCGCGGCTGGGCGATCTCGGTGCCCGATCACGGCGGGCTGGCCGGACACTTCGGCGTGCCGCGCGAACCCGGCTACCGATCCCTGGACGCCATCCGGGCGAGCCTGCGCTTCGCACCGCTCGGCCTGAGCGAGGCGACTCCCGTTGCGCTGTGGGGTTATTCGGGCGGCGGCCTCGCCACGGCGTGGGCCGCGGAACTGGCCGCCGGTTACGCACCGGAACTCGATATCGTCGGCGCGGTCGCCGGCTCGCCGGTCGGCGATCCAGGTTCGGCCTTCGCGCGGTTGAACGGCACCTTCTTCGCCGGTTTCGCGACGGTGTGCGTGGCCGGACTGCGCCGCGCCTACGCGGATCTGGATCGCATCCTGCGCGCCCATGTGAAGACCGAATTCCTCGATCTGCTCACCGATGCCGAATCGCGGACCACACTGCATCTGCTGTTCCGCTTGATGGGCAAAAACGTCGACGATTACAGCCACCGCACCTTCGCCGACCTGCTCGCCGAACCCGGCCTGCAACAGATCATGGCCGATATCCGTCCCGGTGTGCAGGCGCCTGCCATGCCGATGCTGGTCATCCAGGGCGTGAACGATGAGCTGATCGCCGTCGGCGACATCGACCAGCACGTTGCCCGCTACACGGTCCGCGGCGCGCATGTGCACTATCTGCGCGACCGCCTCAGCCTGCATATGCCGCTGCTGTTCATCGGCGCGCCGGTCACCATGAACTGGCTGGCGGACCGATTCGACCATCGCCCGCTGCCCTCGGCGGGTACGAAAACGGTATGGTCGGTAGCCTTCACGAAGCGAGAGGCACTGGGCCACTTACGTTTCGCCGTACTCCTCGTGCGCATGCTCGCAGGCAGACCGATCCGGCAGTTACATCGGTAGGCGCCGGGCATGACAGTTGTCATGCCGGACCCGTGATGGTTGGCAGATTCGTAGCCGAGCGCCGATCCGTAACGTCATTTCGCGTAGTGCACAGCCGAATCACCAGCTAGGAGCACCCGTAATGACGACCACCGCACAGCCCGCGGCGGAGCCGACCGCCGCGCCGCGCTTCAGCTTGATCCGCGAATCGGCCCCGATCGCCCGCGATGTCGCGGTGCCCATCGGCGCGTACTTCCTGCTGACCGGCCTCGGCTACAGCGACTTCACCGGCCTGCTCGCAGGCACCCTGTTCTCGGGTGCGGTGCTGATCATCGAGACGATCCGAACGCGGCGCCTCGAGCCGTTCGCCGCGATCATGCTCGGCGTCTTCGCCTTCGGTCTGATCGGTTCGCTCATCAGCGGCGATCCCCGCATGATGATCGTCAAGGATTCCGCGGGCACCGCGATCGTCGGTATCGCCTTCCTGATCAGCACCGTGGTCGGCAAACCGCTGACCTACCTGTCCGCGCGCAAGGCACTCGCGGCCGCCGGACCGGCCGAACTCGCCGAATTCGAGGCGTCCTACCAGGCGAACCCGGCCAAGCGCCGCGGCTTCAGCACCCTGGCCATGGCCTGGGGTGTCGGCCTTGTCGCCGAAGCCACGGTCCGCGTCCTGCTGGCCTACCAACTCCCCATCCACACCATGGCCTGGCTCTCGCCGGTCCTATCGGTCATCTTCTTCACCCCGCTGATCGCCCTCAGCGTCCGCTTCGTCAAGCGCGCCCGCCGCGCCTGACTCCCGCTACTTCCGCCGCCGGTCCTGATATCCGGGGTCGGCGGCGAGGTCCTCCCAGAACTCGAGATAGGCCTGTTCGTGCAGAATGCCGAGCCGCAGAAGGCGCGCACGCGAGAGCGCGCGCACCTTGTCGCTCGCGTCGATATCGGCGTACAGCGATCGGTACAACTCGAGCAGGCGACGATGCTCCGCGGCCTCACTGTTCGCCAGTGCCACCACATCGCCCGGAGCGCCCAGATCCGCGAAGAAGAGCTTGAGCTGCGCCGGATCCCGCGTCTCGGCGGGTGGGCTCTGCGGATCGGCGAGCCAGCGCTTCAGTTCGGCCCTTCCCTCGGCCGTCAGATGGAAGAGTCGACGCCGCCGCCCACCCTGCTCGGTTTCCTCGTCGAGTAGGCCCTGTTCGGCCAGGCGCACGGGAATCCGATAGAGCTGCGCGTGCGGCACCGGCCAGAAGTAGTCGACGCTTTCCTCGAGACGGGCCTTCAGCTCGTAGGGCGTGAGCGGTCCGTGCCGGGCGATGAGCCCCAGCACGATGTGGTCCTGCGGCCCCAGATCCGCCATGGCTCCTCCATCTCATTGACACCGTCTCACCGAGACTATAAGTTAGTGCCATAGAGACCGTATCAATGAGACTATTGAGGAGTTATGGTGCGTGACTTGGGCATCACCCTGTTCGACGAATGGACCGCGATGTGGAACGGCGACCTGCCGCTCGCGAACAAGATCATGGCCCCCGAATTCACCCTCCGCTATGCCCAGCCGGGCGCGAGCGAGTACGACACAATCCGCGACCCACAGACCCTGGCCGCCAAGGTCGCCGGATTCCGCGCGCAGCGTCCCGGAATCCGATTCACCACCCAGGGCGAGCCGGTCGTCGAAATGGATGACACCCGAACGGGGTTCGTGGCCAGGCCGTACGGTGCGGCGTTCACCGGACCGGATGGCGAGCAGGTCGAGGTGAGCGGCACCGATATCCTGCGCGTCACCGCTGGGCTGATCACCGAGGTCTGGTCGGCCTCCGGCGGCCCCGCCGGCCGTAGCTACTACTGACTCAGCGCCATCGGCGGGAGGTACTCACCGACCAGGGTGCGCCGCCACAGCATGTGCTCCTGCTGGAGTTCGGCGCGAGTTGCAAAGCGATACAGGTAGATTCGCGCCCGCACATATGTCGGTGGCGAGTCGGGGAAGGGGCAGCTGCGCAGTAGTCGCAGCGTCGCAGGGTCGTTGCGCAGCAGTCGCTCGACGAAGGCGAGCAACCAGCTACGGGCGTAGGACGGGGAGATCGCGGCGAACCACATCAGCCAGTCCAGCCTGAGGTGATACGGCGCCCATTGCCGTGGCCATCGGCGCGGATCCCCCGGCTTACCCTTGAACTCGTACTCCCGCCACAATGTCTGGTCGGTGATCTCCTCCTCGTCGGTGCCCTCGAACACCACCTCCTCGCGGGTGCGGCCGATACTGCCGAACGCGCCGTAGGTATTGACCAGGTGCAAGGGGTTGAAGGAGGCATTCATCCGCTGCTGGCGCGAAAGCAGATTGCGGGCGGGCCAGTAGCTCAGCAACACCACCACGACGGTGCACGCGAGCACCAGACCGGCGAACCACGGTGGCGCCCCGGACATAGACGGCGGGTCCGGCACGGGCAGTATCGCTTTCGCCGAGGACACATCGATCACGGTGGTGGCCAATACGATCGTCACCCAGTTCAACCAGGCGAAGTTGCCGGAAAGCACCAGCCACAGCTGCGTGACGATGATGAACGCGGCGGCCACGCTCGCTACCGGCTGCGGCGCGAAAAGTCCCCAGGGCACAACGAGTTGGGCGAAGTGGTTGGCCGCCACTTCCACCCGATGCAGCGGTTTGGGCAGGCGGTGGAAGAACCAGCTGAGCGGGCCGGGCATCGGCTGGGTCTCGTGGTGGTAGTACAGGCAGGTCAGATCGCGCCAGCAGGAATCGCCACGCATCTTGATCAGACCGGCGCCGAACTCCACCCGGAACAGCAGCCACCGCGCCAACCACAACACCAGCACCGGCGGCGCGACCCGATCATTGCCGAGGAAGATCGCCAGGAATCCGGCCTCCAGCAGCAGCGACTCCCATCCGAACGCATACCACGCCTGCCCCACATTGACGATCGACAGGTACAGCGCCCACAGCACCGCCCACATCAGCATCGCCGCCCACAGCGGCACCAGATTCAGCGCACCCGCCACCACCGCGGCCGATAGTGCGGCACCGGACCACGCGATCACGGCGAAGAACCGGTCCGAATAGTGGAAATGAAAGATGCTGGGCGCCCGGCGAAATTCGACCCGCCGGACGAAACGGGGCACCGGCAACATCCCCTTCGCGCCGATGAGTGCCCGGAACTGCCGCGCCGCCGCGACGAAGGCGATCAGATAGATGACGGCCAGACCGTGCTGGAAAACCAGTCTGCCCAACCAGTACTCGGATTCGGTGAACGATGGCATGCCCGCTCCTTCGTACCGCTACCCCCGCCGATACGGCGCCCGCCCCTCGGGTAGCAATGGCTCGGGTCGATCGGATTGCCGTGGAATCGGCAGCGTCACCGCGACATTGCCGAGCGTCGTAAAGCGACCGTGATGACACAGGACGACCGAAGCTCCGGACAGCAATCGGTAAGTCGCGGAATCGCCGGTGATCTCGACGGCTATACCACTGCCGCGCCAGATGATCCGGAATGCCAGGCGCTCGATATTCGCGGGAAGTCGTGGTGCGAAACTCAATTCACCACCGTGGTCACGCATGCCGCCGAAGCCGAAGACGCAGCAGAGCCATGCTCCGGCGAGTGAGGCCATATGCAGGCCGTTGGCGACATTGTGATGCAGATCGTGCAGGTCGGTCAGTGCGGCTTCGGCGAAATAGTCGAAGGCGAGCGAGAGGTGGCCGACCTCGGCGGCCATGATGGACTGGCCGGCGGCCGACAGCGAGGAATCGCGGACGGTCAATGCCTCGTAGTAATCGAAGTTGCGTGCCTTCTGCTCGGAGGTAAAAGCGTCGGGGCACAAGTACATTGCCAAGCTCAGGTCGGCCTGTTTGACGACCTGCTTGCGATACAGATCGAAGTACGGGTAGTGCAGCATCAGCGGATACTTCTCCGGCGGAGTCGCGGCGAAGTCCCAGCGGGCATGTTCGGTGAAGCCCTCGGATTGCTCATGCACCCCCAGTTCCTCGTTATAGGGCAGGTACATACATTTGGCGCGATCGCGCCAGCCGCGGATCTCCTCCGCGTCGACCGCCAACCGCTCGGCGATATCCGGTTGGCGCACACAGGCTTCGGCGGCTTCGTCGAGGTTCCGCTGCGCCATCAGATTCGTATAGATGTTGTTGTCGGCGAGTGCGGAGTATTCGTCGGGACCGGTCACGCCGTCGATCCGGAAGTTCCCCGCCGTGTCGTAATGGCCCTGGCTCACCCACGAGCGCGCGGTCTCCACCAAAAGCTCGACACCGCAGCCTCTTTCGAAATGCTCATCGCCGGTCGCGGCGAGATATCGGACCACCGCATCGGCGATATCGGCATTGACGTGCACCGCCGCCGTACCGGTCGGCCAGTAGCCGGAACCCTCGTCGCCGTTGATGGAGCGCCACGGGAACATCGCTCCGGTGTGGCCGAGTTCGTGTGCGCGCTGACGGGCCCGGTCGAGGGTGGCGTGCCGCCAACGCAATGCGTCGCCCGCCGCCACCGGCATCGTGTAGGTCAATACCGGCAATACGAAAGTCTCGGTGTCCCAGAATGAATGGCCGTCATAGCCCGGCCCGGTCAGCCCCTTGGACGGTATCGCGCGGGTCTCACCGCGTGCACCCGCCTGCAGTACGTGGAACAGCGCGAATCGGACGGCCTGCTGGAGTTCCGGATCCCCGTCGATCTCGATGTCGGCGGTGGACCAGAAGTTGTCCAGGTACTCGCGCTGCCTGGCCAGCAACGTATCCCAGCCGGTCTCCAGGCCCGCGGCCAATGCCGCGTCCACTTGGGCCCGCAGCGCCGGTACCGAGCGTCGACTCGACCATCCGTAGCCGAGATACTTCGTCAACCGCACGCGCTGGCCCTTCGCGACATCGACCGCGATCGTCAAGCGCGCCAGATCCTCCTCGGCGTGCACACCACAACGCGGGGTCGCGTCGACCTCGAGTTCGTGGTCCATAGCCGCGGCCATGTGCAGCCCGGAGCGCCGGGTGTGGTGGACGAGCACCGCGGCGAAATCGCGGGCCGCGCAGAAGTCCGCCACCAGTGGGTGGTCGAGTGCGGCGGCGAGCCGAGGATCGTTGTGCGAGGTCGGCACCGGTTCATTGGCAAGCAGATCCGATTGGATGACCAGTTCGAGATCGTCGTCGAGCGGTTCGACCTCGTAACGGATCGCGGCCAGGGCGCGTTCGGTGAACGACACCAGCCGCTCCGAGCGGATGCGTACGCACCGACCGGTCGGCGAGGTCCAGACCGTGTTGCGCCGCAGCGTGCCAGACCGGAAGTCCAGTACCCGTTCGTGTTCGACGGCCTCGCCGTAGCGCATATCCATCGGCTCGTCCTCGACGAGCAGCCGGATGATCTTCCCGTCGGTCACATTGACGAGGGTCTGACCCTCCTCCGGATAGCCGTATCCCGCTTCGGCATAAGGCAATTGGCGTTTCTCGTAGAAGCCGTTGAGGTAGGTCCCCGGCTTGCCGACCGGCTCCCCCTCCTCAAAAGTGCCGCGCAGCCCGAGATGTCCGTTGGCGAGCGCGAAGATCGACTCGGTTCGGTGCAATGCCTCGAGATCCAGTCCACACCAACGCAAGTGCCATGGCGCGATCTCGAAGCCACGGCAGTCGATAGTCATTGCGGTGGCCCGAGCTCGGCCAGATCGGTGACGACCACATCCGCACCCGCCCGACGCAATGCCTCAGCCTGCGTGCCATCACGCACTCGATCGACGCCGACCACATATCCGAAGTCCGCGGCCCGACCGGCCGTCACCCCGGCGATGGCATCCTCGAACGCCGCGGCCTGTTCCGGCTTGGCGTCCAGTGCCTCCGCGGCCGCGAGAAATGCGTCCGGCGCGGGTTTGCCGCGCAGGCCGCGGCCGGCGATCTCGACCCCGTCGATACACACATCGACGAATCGGGTCAGATCCGCGACCGCCAACACCTCATGGGCATTCGCCGAAGCGGTAACCACACCCGTCCGCAACCCGGCCGCGCGTGCCCCGTTCAGATAGGCCAGCGACCCCGGATAGACATGCACCCCGTCGCGTTCGAGGAACGACAGGAGCAGCCGATTCTTCCGATTACCGAGCCCCTGCACGGTCGGCTCCCCCTCCCCCGCATCGGGTTCCCCCTCCGGCAGCGTGATCCCGCGCGACTTCAGGAACTCCCGGATACCGTCCGCCCGCGAGCGGCCGTCCACGTAGCCCAGATAGTCCGCATCGGTGAACGGGTGGAACGGGCCGGGGCTGCGACCGGCCAGAAACTCGTCGAAGACCGCCTTCCACGCCCGCCGGTGCACCGCCGCGGTATCGGTCAACACACCGTCGAGGTCGAACAGCGCCACCGAGATCGTTTCGGGCAATCCGAGCCCCCGGAGATCATGGCTTGGCGTCATACCCCAGCGGTACCCGGGGACAGCACCGGCAAACGGCGCGACTAGTCGAGCAATTGATCGTCGAGGATGTCGGTATCGGCACCGACGGATCCCAGGCGCATCGCGACGGCGGTGACCAGGGCGTGCACCAGGGCGGTGAAGGCGGTCAGGGAGCGCAGAACGGTGAGCGAGCCGGTCCCGGTATAGAAGGTCACATCGGCGATGCGGGCCAGCGGGGAGGACGCGTCATCGGTCAGTGCGATGGTGGTGGCGCCGCGGCGGCGTGCCGATTCGACCGCACGGACGGTGTCACTGCTATAGCGCCGGATCGATACCGCGATGAGTGCGTCGCCGGGTCCGATATCGCGCAGTTCGTCGGTCAGCACCCGGGCGGTCGCCCCGAGCTGGCGGACCCGGTGGCGCACCAGTTGCAGCTGGTAGGTGGCGGCATAGGCGATCGCGAGACAGCGACGCAGCCCGATGACGTGCACGGTCGAGGCATGCGCCAGCGTCTCGACCGCCCGATCCCAGTCGCCGCGATCGATCCGCGCGAAGGTACGGGACATATTGTTGGTGTCGTATTCGGTTATCGCGGTGAAGAACTCGTCGTTCGAGCTCGGCGGTGGCGCGTCGGCGGGTCTACGCACCAGATACGCCTCGGCGGCGAGTTGTCTGCGGCAGAGTTGGACCAGGCCCGGATAACCGGGTAGCCCCAGCATGGTCGCGAAACGCACCAGCGAGGAACGGTGCACGCCCGCGAGTTCGGCGCTCTGGCCGATGCTGCGGAATGCGGTTCCCTCCGGATCGTCCAATACCAGCCTGGCTATGCGCTGTTGGCCATCGGCCAGTTCGGGCAGGCGCTGCTGCAGGAGGGCGCGTAGTTCCTGATAGGTGGTGGGAGCGCTGTCCTGCACGGTGAGCCTCGCGATTATTCGGGGTACTCGAACGATAGGCCGTCACAATAACTGACGGCCTGTCTGGTTCTAGTGCCCCCGGGCAATCACGTTCAACCCACAGGTTTCTCGAAGGCTTGGGGTCTATGCGAATGGATCTCCTTGTCGAGCGGCGAGGTGGCATGCACGCCCGCCTACGAAGACCATGGGTTGGGTCCGCCATTCGGATCGAAGGCGTTGAAGTTGGCCAGTTGCCGGGTCGACCGCTGCAACGCCTGAAGAAGAATCGGGTCGTTCTGCTGATGGTAGTAGTTCGTGGCCGCTTCCTGGTGCTCGAGCGCCAGTCGCCGTCCGATGTGTTGGCGAGTGTCGCGCCCGACGTTGCGCCATTCGTCCGGGGTGATGGTTCTGAGCTGATGTTCGTTGCTGTTCATGACCCGCTGCACGAACTGGTGATCTACGGCGTTCGGGTTCATCGGTGCAGTGGAGTGCCGCACGAAGTTGTCCGCAGCGACCACGGCCTGCGACGCGAAGGCCGGCAGCGCGGCGACGCCCTGATGGTTCTCCACCGCGTACCCTGCGGCGAGCGCCTTCTGTAAGGGCGCGAAGCCGTTCGGGTTGTAGTCTTTCATGCTGGCCTTCTGGACGGCCAACGCGCGCTGGGCATCGATCACCTGCTGATCGGTCGCACCCATCGCCAGCAGAATCGGAGCGATCATCGAGTCCGGGACCTTGCTATCGCCCAGACCGTCCAGAACATTTCCGACACCGAGAGCGGACCTGATTCCGCCGCCTATTCCATCCAACCGCCCGGCGGCCTTGACCCGCCAGTTCCCGCGGCCAGCGTGGTTGTACTCCTGCAATTGCCGCACCATCGGCGAGACGGCGATGTTGTTGAGATCCATCCGCTTCTTCCTGCGCGACAGCGGGTTCAAGGGGGCCACCGTGGCACCAAGGAGCCACGCGGTCGCGGGCGACGCATTGATCGTGTTCAGCATGCCCATCCCGGACATCAGGCCGCCGTGCAGCGAACCGCCGGCCCGAGCATCACCCATGCCGAGTGCCGATCCCCCGCCACCTCCACCCCCGGGCCGCGCTCCAGACCCCTGAATCGCCAGCGCGAACCGGTTGGCGATCCAGTCGTTACCCCGGCTGAGGCTGCGGTTCAGGCGTTTGAGCTGGGAGATGGCGACTATCTCGACGGTGCCGGCGATGACGATCACCGCCATGGTCTGTCCCTTCGCCTGCGCGAACAGATTGCCCATGAACAGCACGTAGATGCCGAGGAAGATGGTGTACGCGGTCATTCGGCCCGCCGCGACAATGCTGTCGACGAGATTGCGGACCAGAAAGGTCTGCGTCGGTCCGTAGACGAATCCGCCTGCGGCGAAACCGAATATCGACATGAACCCGTGGTAGATCGCGTCCAGTGCCGCCTTGATGACCCTGATGCCGAGCACCACCGCGAAGGCCAACAGGATGCCGCCGCAGATCAAGAGCATCAGACCGGTACCGACCTGACCCATGGTCGGATTCTGGGCTTTGGCGTAGGCGGCGGAATCACCGCAGCTCTGCATGCCCTTGCGGACCCGTTCGTCATCGCCCGCGGTCATCCCCGTGGACCAGACCGACCGGCAGGCCGGTTGCTCGTCGACCACATGCCCGAAATTCCACACCTGCACCGGGCGGCGGGCGAAGTTGTCCGCCAGATCGCGCTGCATGGTCGTCACCAGTTGGTTCGGATTCGGGTTGTTGTTGCCGTTCAGCCCGGCCGCGACCGAAATTCCCAAATCCCTGCCCTTGGCGAGCAATCCGTCCGAGGACAGCACATCGCCGAGTGGCTCAGCCAGGAATACCGGACCGAGCACCGCGACACCGAGCATCGTGACGATCTGCAGCATCGCCTTGGCGTGATAGCCACGCAACCAGAACCAGGCGACGCAGAACGCGCCGATCGTAGCGGCCGTGATCAGCAGCATCGGTGTCGCGATCTGACCGGTCAGCCGATCCGCGACGCCGGTCAATGCCGAGCCGAACATATTGAGCCACTGGAAGCTCAGCGCATTGCCGATCAACCAGATCGCGGTCGTCACGATGGCGATATAGCCGATGAATTCGAAGCCGAGGATCGCCCAGAGGATCGTCGAGCCCGGGTCCAGCACCCCGCCGTGGTCGGTCGCGAAGGCGTAGTTCGCCAGCGGCACCCCGGACGAATCGCGGATATGCATCCAGCTGAGGCCGTCGATTTCGGAGACACCGCTGCCGGTCGCCACGGCCAGGTACTGCGCATTGGCCACCGCGCCGACGAGTCCGGGAAAGACGAATAGGACGAAGATGACGGCCAGCACCAAGCCGACGCGTCGCCGCCAACGAATTGCATGGGACATACCGGGGCGCGGACAGCACCCCTTCGGATCCTCGGATCCCCACCTCGGCCGGACCGGCCGCCTCTTCGACCGTCTGGCCATGCCCCTCAGCATGACGCAACTAATGTTGCGTGGCAACACTTTTAGGAAACCGACTGTTCATCTGCCGTCCACCGCCGGAATGGAACGCGTGGCAACATCGGAGATCGTTTCGAGTCCGGTTCCACAGGCACCCAAGGGATTTCCGCTCGCGGGGCACGTGTTGCCGCTGATGCGGGATCCGCTGGGATTCCTCGCATCGTTGCCGTCGGGCGGCGACGGGGCGGCGCGGATACGGCTCGGCCCGTTCGGTGCGGTGCTGGTGTGCGATCCGGGATCGACCCAACAGATGTTGCGCGACGACACTGCTCCCGCTGGTGGGTGACAGCGGGAGCAGTGTCAGTTCATCTCGCTGACGCCGGTCGATCAGCCGTGCTGATCGACCGGCGTTTTCAGGGGTGCGCCGAACCAGTCGGACAGCGCCGCGCGCAGCGCGGGCTCGGCGGTGTCGGTCGGCTCGTCGATGGTTGCGGCCCAGGCGACGTAAGCGTCCGGGCGGATCAGCAGAGCGTCGGCCGGACGGTGATCGGTTTCGGCGGTGTGGATTTCGACGCGATGCTGCCAGTCGCGGGCGATCTCGCGCAGCTCCGGCCGATCGGCGAGGACGAGCAGGATCGGTCGTGCGGTGTGCATGAGTTCCGCGACACTGGTGGCGCCTTGGTCGGTGTACAGGGTGAGGTCGGGTGCGAAGGCGCCGGTCAAGGGGTGTTCGTTGGGATTGGGTAGCGGGTAGCGGATATCGGTGCCCGCGATGAGCGCTCCCACACGGCGCAATGGCTGCTCGTCGAGAAGCAGTTCCTGGAAGACCTGCCGCAGCGCTTCGGCGGCCGGATCTTGTCCGCGCCGCAATGCCACCTGGGCCCGAGTGTGCAGCAGTGTCCGCGCGCCGGCGAGGTGGCGTTCGTCGTGGTAGCTGTCCAGCAGACCGTCCGGCGCCCAGCCCTCGATGTCGGCGGCCAGTTTCCAGGCCAGGTTGACCGTGTCGAGCATGCCCGCATTGATCGCCACACCCGTGGCGGGGAACAGGTGGGCCGCATCGCCGGCCAGCAGGATCCGTCCGGCGCGGTACCGTTCGGCCAGTCGATCCTTGAAGGTGAAGCGCGACAGCCGAATCGGTTCTCCCAGTGGTAGATCCGCGCCGAGCACCCGGCGGACACTGTCCTGGAACTCGGCCAGGGTCATCGGTTCGTCGTCGTCGTATTCGGTGGACTCGTCTTCGGTGGTGAAGAGCCCGAGCAGTCCGGGGGTGGTCGACCCGTTCGCGAACATACCTCGGTCTGTCTGCGTGAATCCCGCACGGATCGTGCCGAACCCAGGGACATCGAGGTCACCGTTGTCGAGCACGGTCACCGAATCGTGCACGGTGACCTGGACCAGCCGGTTGACCTCCGGATATGTGGTGCCGGGGAATGCGATGCCCGCCATATCGCGGATCCGGCTGTGCCCACCGTCGCAGCCCACCAGGTATCGGGCGGTCACTCGGTACGGTCCGTCCGGCCCGTGCACGTCCGCGGTGACCGTGGCGTCGTCCTGGCTCACCCCGACCACCTCGTGTCCACGGTGGATGTCTACGCCCAGTTCGGTGACCCGTTCGGCGAGCACACCCTCCAACCGCTGCTGTGGCAGCGGCAGCGCGTGCAGCGGTGGATCAGGCAGGCGCGTCAAGTCCACGTGCACACCGCCGAACGGGAAGCGGGGAGCCGGGATGGGGTCGGTATTGGCTGCTTCACAGCGTTCCAGCAGGCCGCGATAGCGCAGCAGTTCCAGGATCCGCCCGCCGATACCACCGGCCTTCGGGATGTCTCGGGGCTGCGACTTGCGCTCCAACACCAGCGGTCGCATACCGCTCAGACGCAGCTCGGCGGCCAGCATCAACCCGGTCGGGCCCGCACCCACGATGATCACATCGGTGTCGGTCACATGCATTCGGTTATTTCCCATCTCACGCAGGTTCTGGCCTCGGCCAGCGATTCTGCAGCACGACCCGGGTCTTGCCGCAATCCCCCCGGTGCGTTATAAGTTGAGAAGGGAAATGAGTGGGTGCGCCCCGTTTCCTAGTCGCGGGGGTTTTTGAACCGACCGGCGAATCCGCGCAGCGGGAGGTCCGCACTGGTCAGCAGTCCCGGCGGGGCGGCGACAACGGACGCGATCGCGTTGAGTGCGGGCAATCCGGTGACGGTCATGCCGATCGAGGCGAAATTGTCCGGGTTGGCGAGGTCGACGCCGGGCTTCGGGAGAATCATGTGCTTGTTGTAAATGCACGGATCGCCCTTGATCCGAGTTATGTAGCAGCCCTTGATATTCCAGCTCGGGTCGGTGTGCGGGGTCATCTGCCACTCCAGATGCGTCTCGATCCTCGCAACGCCGTCGACCATGCCCTGGTACTTGATGTGATTACCGCCGAGCGAGCCCTTCGGCAGCCGGTACCAGCCCAGGTCGACATCCTTGGTGCAGGCGCCGAGTTCATAGGTGAACTTCACCTCGTCGAGTTCCAGACCGAAGCAGTCGGCCATCATCAGCACGCTGTCGGCGAAGACGCTGGTGTATTTCTCCAGCTTGCCGGGGATGCTCGGGTCGTCGACAGGTGACCCGTAGCCGACCTCGATCCAGGTCTCCTTCGAGTGGTGGCACGACACGTCGACGGATTCGAGGGTGATGATGCTCTCGATATCGGCGACGTCGGCGGAACACACCACACCGAGGATCTGGTTCAGGCCGGGGTTCATGCCGGTGCCGTAGAAGGTCGAGCCACCCTTCGCGCACGCCGCGCTCAGGAGCTGGGTCACCGGCTTACCCGACGGATGCGGGTGGTTGGTGTCGCGATGCCAACCGGTGATCCAGTCCGCGGTGGTGACGATGTCGATGCCCGCTTCGAGCACCTGGACATAGAGGTCCTCGTCGGGGAATACGCCGTGGAAGGTGAGCACATCGGGTGCGGCGGCGATGATCTCGTCGACCGAGCCGGTCGCGATGACGCCGTTCGGTGCCAGACCGGCGATCTCGCCGGCGTCGCGGCCGATCTTCTCCGGTGTGTAGCAATGCAATCCGATGAGTTCGAGATCCGGATGGTTGCCGATTCGTTTGATCATCTCGGTTCCGACATTGCCGGTGGCGACTTGGAACACCCGGATCGGCGCTTTGGTCGGTGCGTTCATTGATGCCTGCTTTTCTGGATGCGTTGATCGTGGGTCGGGATCGGGTAGAACTGCTCGGCCCAGGTGCGGATGGCGGTGAAGCCCTCGTACTCACTTCCGGACAGTGCCGGTGGATCCGAGTAGCGCTGGTGCTGCCAGATATCGACGTCCTGGGTGAACTGGCGAATGACCTCTTGGGCGAACGCCTGGGCTCTCTGCTCGGCCTTCGCCGGATCAGAGCTGGGCCGACGGCCGATGTACACGCTGAAACGAACATCGCAGGTGCTGTCGTCGACCGGGGTGACCGCCGTAATGGTCCGGTTGTCCACCATGCCCCAACTCTTGGTCACCGCGACGCCCAGTCCGCCGTTGATCGCCTCGACGCCACTGTTGACATCCTCGATGGACTGCCCGTCATCGCCTTCGAAGGTGATGGTGAAGTCGACGTAGGACACCGGCTCGTCGAAGTCGTGCCGGGTGAATACCGGCACGATCGGCGTCTGGTGCACGAACTTGAAATGCGCGAAGTCGACACCGTTTTCGAGCACGTACTGCGGATGAAGTTCCAGTCGCTCGCGGAACAGAGTGGCCTGCGGGTAGTAGTCGGCCGAACTGCTGTCGTCGCCGAATCCGGTGAATATGTCGGGCACTTCGAAAAAGGGTGCGCGACCGTCGACGTCGTGCCAGATGTAGACCGATTCGTTGCGCTCGACGACCGGGTGGGTACGGATGCGCCTACCCCGATTGGGATGTTTCTCGTACGGAATGCAGACGTTGCGGCCCTCGTGGTTCCACTGCCAGCCGTGGAACGGGCATTCGATGACATCGCCCTCGACATGACCGCCGAATCCGAGATGAGCGCCCAGATGCTCGCAGTAGGCATCCATCACCGTCAACAGGCCCGACTGTGCCCGCCATGCCACCAACTCCCGGCCGAAGTACGTCATCCGGTGGACCGCGCCGACGCCGATCTCGGCCGACCACGCGACTTGAAACCATCCCGTCGGCTTCATCGATAGTGGCGGTTTCGCCATCTCGGTGTCCTCTCCCGGCAGCGCCTGAATCACAGTGACTGCTGTGAAATTATCACAGCGGGTACTGTGAAACTATGAAAAACGGCTCGGCGGGCAGAGATTCGAACGTGGCCGGGTGCGCTCCACCAGCTAACATCTGGAAAGTGACCGACCGGGATGTCTATGCGCGACGCACGAATCGCCGTGGCGATGCCACCCGGGAGAACATGCTGAAAGCGGCGGTGAAATCGCTGGCCACCGGCGATCCGGGGGCGGTGTCGGCCAGCAAGATCGCCCGCGAGATCGGCGCCACCTGGGGCGCGGTCAAATATCAGTTCGGCGATAACGACGGACTCTGGGCCGCCGTGCTGCACTACACAGCCGAGCGGCGAGCCGACATGCTCACCTTCACCGACACCGCGGCCCCGCTTCGCCAGCGCGTCGCCGGCATCATCGACACCCTCTACGCGGGACTCACCTCCCCCGACTCCCGGGCAATCGAGAACCTACGTGCCGCGTTGCCGCGCGATCACACCGAACTCGAACAGCTCTACCCCCGCACCGCCGCCGAACTCGCATCCTGGGGCCGGGGTTGGCTCGAGACCTGCCAAAACGCCTTCGCAGACCTCGGCGTGGACCCGGCGCGCGTGGAGGAGATCGCAGCGCTCATCCCAGGCGCCATGCGCGGCATCAACTCCGAACGCCAACTCGGCACCTACTCCGACCTCGACAAGGCCCGGCGCGGACTCACCAACGCCATCGTCGCCTACCTCGAGGATTCGGGCCGATCGGCGGTTTGATCGGTTCCCCGAGCCGGATGGGGAGCCTGGCCACGGTTCCCGATATGCGCTCGAGCACCAACGAAAAACGGCCCGGAACATTTCTGTTCCGGGCCGTTTCCGCTAGTAGCGGGGACAGGATTTGAACCTGCGACCTCTGGGTTATGAGCCCAGCGAGCTACCGAGCTGCTCCACCCCGCGTCGGTAAACACAACATTACACACGTCTACGCACGGAAGGCAAATCGCTTATCTTCCAGGGGGTTTGCCCTGGTCAGCGGGTCGGGTGCGGGGTCGCGGGCGGGCGAGGTGAGGTTGCACACAGACGGCTCCGAGGGGCGGTAGTGGGCATCTGCCGAATCCGCCCACCGAACCCGAGCGAGGGCGGCGAAAGTCGTTCAGAACGCGACAGACCGGTCGACCAACGGCTTCAAACGTGACCCGGGCCACTATTTCGTAGTGATCCCGAACACATAACGATGCTATAACCGACCGTCCAGAATCCATTCTTATGGCATTTGCGACCTGCGCAAACATCGGTATACACGTTATTCGCATCACGGAATGGGGAAGTTATCAAGATGTGATCTGCCGAGATTTCTTCGTTACCGTCGATTCACGGCCCGGATCAAACGTGATGGGCTCGAACTCGAACCGCCGAACACCGGCGACCCTGTCCCGCGGTTCGAGGATCCCCGACACGCCTGGGGGCAGGGACTCGGCTTTCGCATTACCGGGGGCGGTGGGCGCAGGGAGGGAATACAACATGTCGAAGCACCGAAAGCTCAGCACCCGCGCCCTCGGCTATGCCGCTGTCACCGGCGCAATCGTTGCCGTCCCGTTCGGTCTTTCCACCGGCACCGCAGCCGCCGCCCCGGCCCACAATTGGGATGGCGTCGCGCAGTGCGAAAGCGGTGGCAACTGGGGTATCAACACCGGAAATGGCTACTACGGCGGTCTGCAGTTCTCGCAGAGCACCTGGGCGGCCAACGGTGGCGGCGGTTCCGCCAATCATGCCAGCAAAGAAGAGCAGATCCGGGTGGCCGAGAATGTGCTCGCCACCCAGGGTGCTGGCGCCTGGCCGGTCTGCGGTCAGTACCTGCGTGCCGGTGAGTCCGAGCCGAGCGCCCCGGCCGTCGTCGAGCCGGAGCCCGCCGCCCCCGCCGAAGCCGCGCCTGCCCCGGCCACCAATGTCAAGTCCGCCATCGAGCAGGCCAAGTCCGCGGGCTACCAGCTGGCCAAGCAGAACGGCCTCGAGGGCCAGTACCAGCAGTTGCTGGACCAGAACGGTGCACTGATCGACTCGTTCGGTCGCTGACGTAGGAATCGGACGTCACTCGGCAACGGCGCCGAGGTGGACGTCGGTTCGACGTCGATGAGAACGGCCCCGGCACCCGAATTCGGGTGCCGGGGCCGTTCTAGTTGGATCAGCGACCGGCGTCCTGATACGCCTTCACCGCGGCGTCCAGTTCCTCCAGCGCCTTGCCGAAGTCCTGGAAGTTCCCGGACTTCATGGCATTTCGCACAGTCTCGATCTTCTTGCTCAGCTCCGCGGCCGCCGCATCCTTGGCGGCGGACCCGGTCGCAGGCGGCGGCGTTGTGCCCTGTGTAGGCGGCGCCGTGCCCTGCGTCGGTGGCGTGGCGCCGTGATCCGCCGGTGGCGTGGTGCCCGGTTTCGGCCTGCTCGCCGGATCGCCGCCGAACGGGGTGGCCAGCGAACCGGTCCCCGGCAGCACCTGATTCAGCGCATCGGCCAGGGTGGAGGCGAACCCGACCTTCACACTGCCCGCCACATCGCGATAGCTCACCAGTACCCGCAGCAGCTGCGGGAAGGTGGAACTGCCTGCCCCGGTATTTCGCTCGTTGTAAAACGGCTCCACGTAAAGGATTCCGCCGTCGGCGATCGGCAAGGTCAGCAGATTGCCGTATCTGATCTTGTTCGAGTTCGACAGCAGCGTTTTCTGACTGGAGACTTCCGGCGCCGTCGTCATACTGTTCTGCGTTTGCTGCGGACCCTGTGTCTGCGTATCGGTCGGCAATTGCAAGATCGTGAATTTGCCGTAGCCGTCCGGGTCCGAGCGCACCGAAATATAGGCGGACAGGAACTGCCGGTTGTAGCCGACCATGGCGCTGGTCAGATTGAATACCGGCTTATTGTTCGCCGACGCGTCACCCAGCAGCACGTAATACGGCGGCTGGTTGAAGGTGCCGCCCTCGGTGGTCGGATCGCTCGGCACCGACCAGAAAGCGTTGTTGGTGAAGAACTCTCGCGGATTGTCCACGTGGTACTTGGTCAGCATTTCGCGCTGCACCTTGAACAGATCCTCGGGATAGCGGAAGTGCGCGCGCAGTTCGGGTGAGATCTCGCTCTGCGGCTTGACCGCGCCAGGGAACACACCGCGCCAGGCCTTCAGCACCGGGTCGGTGGGGTCCACCTCGTAGAGGGTCACCGTGCCGTCGTAGGCGTCGACGGTGGCCTTCACCGAGTTGCGGATGTAGCTGACCTCCTTGCGCGGCAACAGCCTTCCGGTCTTCTTATCGATGCTGTCCTCGACCGCGCCCTCCAGCGAGGTGGTCTGCGCGTACGGGTAGTTGTCCAGCGTGGTGTACGCGTCGACGATCCACTGGATCCGGCCGTTGACGACTGCCGGATAGGCATTGCCGTCGGTGGTCAGCCAGGGCGCGACCTTCTGGACCCGCTCGCGCGGGCTACGGTTGAAGATGATCTTGGAGTTGTCCCCGATGGCCGAGGAGAACAGCAGATTGCGCTCGGTGTACTTGGCCGCGAACGCCAACCGGTTGAACCAGTTCCCGATCGACACGCCACCCTTGCCGCTGTAGGTGAATTGCGCTGTGTCGGAATCGTATTCGCGCGGCTGCGAACCGTTCACGGCGCCGACGATCGCGTAGTCCGGATTGGACTGCGAGATCAGCTCGCCGTAGTAGACGCGCGGCTGGTCGACCTTGATCTGCTGCTGGTCGGTCGAGTTGAACAGGTCACTGACCAGGAAGATCGGGTAGCCGCTGTCACTGCTGCCGCCGGTATTGGCGTTCGGGTCCTCGTACTGCGGCCGGTTGACTCGGTTGGCGGGCGCCGCGACGAAGCCGTTGCCGTGGGTGTAGACGGTGTGCTTGTTGATCCAGTCGGTCTGATTACCGCTCAGCGCCGACGGGTGCAGTTCGCGGGCGGCCACGATGTAGTCCTGGGTATCGCCGTTGAGGGTGTAGCGGTCGATATCCAGCGACTCGGGGAAGCCGTAGAAGTTCTTCAGCTGCTTGAGCTGAGTGAAGGTGGGCGACAAGATATTCGGGTCGAGCAGGCGGGCATTGCCGATGGTCGCCGCGTCGACCGGAACTTCCAGCGGGCTCTTCGAACTGTCGCCCTTGTAGTCCTTGTACTCGATCTTGTCCGAGGTGATGCCGAACGCCTGCCTGGTCGCGGCGATATTGCGTTCGATGTATTCACTCTCTTTGTCGGCGGCGTTCGGGCGCACCGAGAACTGCTCGACGACCAGTGGCCATACCGCGCCGACCAGGACCGAGGAGAGCACGAGCAGCGCGGCCGCCATCGCGGGCACCCGCAGATCGCGCAGCACGATACCGGCGAAGAAGGCGATCGCACAGATCACCGCGATGGACAGCAGGATCAGCTTCGCGGGCAGCACCGCGTTGATATCGGTGTAGGAGCCACCGGTGAAGGTCGGCTCCTTACGACTGCTCGACAGCAGCTCGTAGCGGTCGAACCAGTAGGCAATCGCCTTGAGCAGCACGAAGATTCCGGCGATCACCGCGAGCTGGATGCGCGCGGGCCGGGTCAGCGTGCCCTCGCGCCCGGTCAGGCGCAGACCGCCGAAGACGTAGTGCGTCACCAGGCTGGCGAAAAATGCGATGACCACCGCGACGAACAGCCAGTTCAGCACCATCCGGTAGAACGGCAGGTCGAAGGCATAGAAACCGACATCGAGGCCGAACTGCGGATCCTTCTGGCCGAACGAGTCGCCATTGAGGAACAGCTGCACGGTGACCCAATTCGACTGCGCCACCAGGCCGGAGAGCACGCCGAGTAGCAGCGGGATGCCGATGCCGAACAGCTTGAGCCGGCTCATCACAGTGGTGCGGTAGCGCGCGATCGGATCGTTCGGCCCCGCCACCGGCACGAATACCGGCCTGGTCCGATAGGCCAGCAGCAACGCCAGCCAGACGACGAGACCGATGAACAGCGCGACGGCGATGAACAACAGGATCCGCGTGCGCAGCACGGTGAGATAGACGTTGCGGAAACCGACCTCGCCGAACCACAACCAGTTCGTATAGGTGTCGGTCAGCCGCGGTCCCAGCAGCAGCAGCGCCGCCAGAATGATGGCCGCCACCAGCAGCACTCGGCTGCGTCGGGACAACGAAGGTAAGCCGGTGGGGGGCCGCATGCCCACGATGCCACTCTCCAAGGTCCGGCGGCGCGCGCACCGATGTTCTCGGCCGTGACACCGCAGTCCGATGTTGCAGGTGGTCCTAGCGGACCGTCCCGCGCCCACTCTACGGAATCGGGCTGTGACACTGGCAGCGCCTTCGGCGCTGCGCGTTCACGGCCCCCTTCTGTCTCGCGTCCGAGCCGTCGAGACTCGCGCCTTCGGCGCCTGCGCTTCGACGACTCGGACGCGAGACGGGCCGCGAACATCGCTCGTAAGACTCGCTCCGTCGTGGTTGCGAGATCATGCCTGCCCTGGCTACATGCACATGATTGCTGGTGCGAGGATGTCCAGTGTGACCGCAGACCTGCACGCCGAACTCGTCCTCGCCCGTTCCGTCCGTGAAGTGGCGGAATTCGTCGATGCCGAGGGCTGGGGCAGACCGCCGCAGATGTTCGCGCTGGTGCCGACCGCCGATCTGGTCGCGGCCGAGCCCGGGTTGCTCGATCAGCTGGATCAGGGCAGCGAGCTGACTCCCATTGCACAGGAGTCGTTCCCGGAGGACATCACCGGCGGATCGATGGCGCTCGACGAATTCCTCGCGACCACCAGCTGGCCCGATGGCGTGAGCGGCTGTGTGCTCGTCCAAGAGATCGTCGTGCTGCCGCCGGATGCCGAGAGCACCCTCGACGATGCGCTCACCCCGCTGCTCGCCGATCACGAGGCCGCCGACGCCGCCGCGCGCGCCGCGGCCCAGACGCATCCTGGGCGGCGCACGGCCCGGCTGTTCGCCGCGGTACTTCGCAGCGGCACTGATCTGTGCCTGCTGCAGGTCAAGCCCGAGGACGATGTCGACGACTTCGGCGATCTCGACCTGCGCACCTATCCGAATCTGGCGCCCAACCTCATCGAGGCACTGCACCACACGATGGAGTGATCAGCCGCAGGAGACGGTCTCCCGACCCGCGTTGATGTCGTTGAGGGATTGCACTGCGCCGCTGAGGTTTTCGACCTTCACCAGGCGCAGGCCGTCGGGCGTGCGCTGTTTGGCCTCATTGCAATTGGCGGCCGGGACCAGGAAGGTCTCCGCACCGGCGTCGCGCGCGGCCATCATCTTGTACTGGATGCCGCCGATCGGACCGACCTTGCCGTCCTGATCGATGGTTCCGGTCCCGGCGACGAACTTGCCGCCGTCCAGTTCACCGGGGGTGAGCTTGTCGATCAGCGCGAGGCTGAACATCAGACCGGCCGACGGCCCACCGATATCGGCGAGATTGAACGAGACCTCCATCGGCGGACGCGCACCCTCGGTCGGGGTCAGGCCGAGGTAGCCCTTGTTAGCGTCGTCGGGGCGGGCGGCCAGGGTGATGGTCGCGGTGTGTTCGGTGTTCTCACGCCGGTAGGTCACGGTGATCTGCGCGCCGGGCGCCTGCGAGGACACCGCGGCGACCACATCCTTGGGCGCGGTCATCGGTGCGCCGTTGACGCTGACCAGCTCGTCCCCTGCCTGCAGTGTCTCCTTGGCCGGCCCGTCGTCGGAGACCTTGCGCACCAGCACCACCGTCGGCAGGTTCATGAAGTGCAGCGCCGCCACCTCGGCATTGCCCTCGGAATCCTTGAAGTCCTGCTGGTTGGACTTGTCGATCTCCTCGCGCGGGACGCCGGGTGGGTACACCTCGGCGCGCGGAACCAGGCCGTGCTCACCGCTGACCCAGAACCCGAACGCCTCGAAGATGTTGAGTCCGTCGCGCACCGAGACCGTCGTCATATTCAGATGACCGGTCACCGGGTCCACCTCGGCGCCGCGGACATCGACGACCTGCTTGCCGTCGACCGAGCCGAGGGTATTGAACGTGGGTCCCGGCCCGAGTGCGACGAAGGGCACAGTGAGCAGACTGCCCACCACGCCGAGGACGAGCACCGGGATCAGGGCGGCCACCAGGGTCAAGATCCGACGATTCACCTGGACCACAGTAATGATCGCTGCCGCGCCGGGTCGTGCGAGGCGCATATTTACCGGCGTACGCGTGCCGGAGATTTCGCGCCGCGCGAACATCGACCCCCTACACCACACGCGTAATGTTTGGAGTATGAGTGACCTCCCCTTCGGATTCTCGAACCGCGATGACGACGACCGCAAGCGCGGCGACGAGCCGAGCGGTGCCGGGGCGAACGATCCGTTCGGCTTAGGCGGGGCAGGCGCGGGCGGTTTCGATCCGGCCCAGCTCGGACAGATGCTCACCTCGCTCGGCCAGATGCTCAGCGGGATGGGACAGCCGGGTTCGGCGCAGTCCGGGCCGGTCAACTACGACGTGGCCAAGCGATTGGCCCGCCAGCAGCTCGGCGCGAATGTGACGCCGGTATCCGAAAGCACGGTCAAGGCCGTGGCCGACGCCGCGCACCTGGCCGAACTGTGGCTGGACGGCGCGACCACACTGCCCGCGGGCGCCACCAGAACCGCGGCCTGGACCGCCAACGATTGGATCGAGGAAACGCTGCCGACCTGGAAGCGGCTGTGTGATCCGGTGGCCGAGCAGATCTCCGGCATGTGGACCGCGCAGTTGCCGGAGGAGGCGCGCGAGTTCGCCGGTCCGATGGTCGGCATGCTGGGGCAGATGGGCGGACTCGCCTTCGGCTCCCAGCTCGGGCAGGCACTCGGCCAACTCGCCAAGGAGGTGCTGACCTCCACCGATATCGGACTGCCGCTCGGCCCGACCGGCACCGCGGCGCTGCTGCCCGCGGCCATCTCGGAGTTCAGCGCCGGACTCGAGCAGCCGGAAAGCGAGATCCTGGTCTTCCTCGCGGCCCGCGAGGCCGCCCACCAGCGCCTGTTCGCACATGTGCCGTGGCTGCGTCAGCAGGTGCTCGGCGCGGTCGAGGACTATGCGCGCGGCATCAAGATGGACTTCTCCGCCTTGGAGTCGGCGGCCCAGAATATCGACCCGATGTCGCTGACCGATCCCTCGAAGCTCGAGGAGATCCTGTCCCAGGGCGCGTTCGAACCGCAGACCACCCCGGAACAGAAGCAGGCCCTGGAGCGGCTGGAAACGCTGCTGGCCCTGATCGAGGGCTGGGTACAGGTCGTGGTCACCGAGGCGATCGGTGACCGCCTTCCTGGTGCGGGCGCGCTCGCCGAAACCCTGATCCGCCGCCGCGCCACCGGAGGTCCGGCCGAGCAGACCTTCGCGACGCTGGTCGGACTCGAGCTGCGGCCGCGCAAGCTGCGCGAGGCGGCGGCGCTGTGGCGGCGGCTCACCGCCGATGCGGGCATCGACGCGAGGGACGCCATCTGGGCGCATCCGGATCTGCTGCCGGATTCCAATGATCTGGACTCCCCGGCGGGCTTCATCGATTCGGTGATCGGCGGCGGCGTGGACGCCTTCGACGATCCGCTGGCCCAGTTGGCCGAAACCGAGGCACGCGAGAAGGCCGAACGCGAGGCCGCGAAGGGTGACGGTGAATCCGGCCCGAACCTCGGCAAGGACACCGACGCGTCCTAAGACATGTCCTGTTGATAAGCGCGAATTCCTGTGGATTACTGCAGGATTCGCGCTGATGCACCGATGACCCGATCCGCATACTGCTGCCATGACGACGAGGCGGATGTGCGGGCCGATGCTGGCGCCGCGGGTGACGGTGTTGGTGCGGTCGTCCGGGGTCGTGCAGTTGGGGTGGGATCCGGAGCGGGCACTGCTACTCGATCGGACCGCATCGGATACCGACACCGTGCTGGCGTTTTTGCGGCTGCTGGACGGCATGCACAGTCGCCCGCAGGTCATCTGGCAGGCCGGGCAATGTGGGATCGAACCCGAGGACGCGGCGGAGCTGCTGAATCGCATCGATGACGCGGGACTGCTGCTGCACCCGGATCCACGCCTGGGGCGGGTGCGTTCGGTGCGGGTGCACGGACTCGGGCCACTCTCGGATGCGGTCGCGACCGGGTTGCGGCGGCTCGGGCTGCGGCCGATCCGGTCACGTGGGTATCGCGCCGAGGGTTCGGTGCTGGATTGGCACGGTGAACTCGTGGTGCTGGCCGATTCGCTCGTCATCGAACCGCGCCTGGCCAACGAGCTGGTGCTGCACGGGATTCCGCATCTGCAGGTCCGAATTCGCGATGGCAACAGGGGCATCGTCGGTCCGCTGGTCTTTCCCGGCCTGACGAGCTGTCTGCGCTGCCTCGACCTGACCCGCTGTGAGTACGACCCGGAGTGGCCGCAGCTGGCGAGCCAATTGCTCGGTCGGGTCGGGCACGCCTCACCTGCCGGGATCCTGGCGACGGCGGCTTTGCTGCTCGGCGAACTCGAAGCGATCATGCACTGTTCCCCCGAGCGTCAGCTCGACACCATGAACAGCACGATCGAACTCGAACTCGATACGCACCGGATCTCGCGCCGGGAATGGCCGCAGCACGACGGCTGCGGCTGCCGCAGCATTTTCGCTGGTAGCACTGGATGAGAGTGTCGATTCTTACAGTCCGCCAAGCAGAGACATCAAGATTGTCGTGGCGATTTCCCGGGTCCGTCCGCCATGATGGGTACGTGTCTGAGATCGTGCGCCGTCGCTCGTCCCGCAATGCCAAGTTAGCCAAGATTCCGCTGGGTATCGCCGGACGAGCCGCCGTCGGGTTCGGTAAGAAGCTGGCCGGTGGCGATAAGGGGGAGATCAACGCCCAGTTGAACCAGAAGGCCGCCGAGCAGTTGTTCACCGTGCTCGGTGAGCTCAAGGGCGGTGCGATGAAGTTCGGACAGGCGCTGAGCGTCATGGAGGCCGCGGTTCCCGAGGAGTTCGGCGAGCACTATCGCGAGGCACTCACCAAACTGCAGGCCGCCGCGCCGCCGATGCCCGCCGAGACCGTGCATCGGGTCTTGGACCAGCAGCTCGGCACCCAGTGGCGGCAGCGCTTTCAATCCTTCGACGACACTCCCGCGGCATCGGCGAGCATCGGCCAGGTGCACAAGGCGGTGTGGTCGGACGGCCGGACCGTCGCGGTGAAGGTGCAGTATCCGGGCGCCGACGAGGCGCTGCGCGCCGACCTCAAGACACTGTCGCGGATGACCGGTCTGCTCGCCTCGGTGATTCCGGGCGCGGATGTGAAGCCGCTGCTGGCCGAGATCACCGAGCGCACCGAAGAGGAGCTCGACTACCGCAACGAGGCCGCCAACCAGCGCACCTTCGCCAGGGCCTTCGACGGGCATCCGGAGATCGTGGTGCCGAAGGTGGTGGCCAGCGCACCGAAGGTGATCGTGACCGAATGGCTGGACGGCACCCCGGTCTCACAGATCATCAAGCAGGGGGCCGAGGATCCGGAGGGCACGCGTGCGCTGCGCAATCGGGTCGCCGCATTGATGGGCAAATTTCACTTCTCCTCGCCGGAGACCGCCGGACTGCTGCACGCCGATCCGCATCCCGGCAACTTCATGATGCTGCCCGACGGCAAACTGGCCGTCATCGATTTCGGCGCGTGCGCGCCCATGCCGGACGGCTTCCCCGAGGTCCTCGGCCGGATGCTGGCCCTGGAACTCGACGAACGCTTCGATGAACTGGTCGAGCTCATGTACGACAACGGCTGGGTGATTCCGGGCCGGACCGTCACCGATAAGGAGATCGCCGACTACCTGCGGCCGTTCACCGACCCGATCCAGACCGATTCGTTCCACTTCACCCGCAAATGGATGCAGCGGGTGGCCGGTAAGGCTTCCGATATCGGCAGTCTGGATATGAAGACCGCGCGGGCACTGCAATTGCCCGCGCAGTACGTGATGATCTTCCGCGTGCTCGGCGGTTCGGTCGGCATCCTGGCCCAGCTCGATGCGGAGCTGCCCTTCATGCAATTGGTGCGGGCGTGGATGCCCGGCTTCCGCGAGGAGCGATCCGCCAGCTGAAAGCCGAAAAAGATTGGCCGAGAACGCAAACGAGCCGCCCACCGGATCTCACGGTGAGCGGCTTGTTTGCTTTCTCGTTCCTGGGCCCTGCCCGAATCCGAATTGGCCGGATAGGCCTCAGCGACCGGAGGGAGGGGAATCACAGATCTCATACCGAGATCGCGACCTTGCGTGGACGTCCACGCGGGCGCTTGCGGGCGATCACGACACCCTGGTCGAAGATCTCACCGCCCCAGACACCCCAAGGCTCGCGCCGATCCATGGCCGCGGTCAGGCAGCCCTTTCGGATGGGGCAAGACGCGCACAGCGCCTTGGCCTGCTCCAACTGGACCGGGCTCTCGGCGAACCAGAGATCGGGATCTCCGGCTCGACAAGGCAGGACCTTTGTGACCTCCCGGGGGCGGGTGGGCCGTGCCACGGTTCGGCATGTCACGTCAGTAGTGGCTTGTGGCCTCTCTGCGGTGAACACGTCGTTCTCCTTCAGCTCGTTTGCAGCGGTACGTTCGTTCGTTCCGCGAAACCGAGGCCGGTGGTGGCTGAAGGGCCGGTAAAAAAATACTGGCCACGGTTTCGCTTCGGGCGATCCGTGGCCAGGAGGTCGGGGAGTGTTCCCTACCTAGTTCGACATCTCTGTCGAATCCTGATCACGGTCGCTGGGTGTGCGGTGCGGCGGAGGCGTGCCTGCAGATCTGCCGGTTCATATCCGGCCTCAACTGCGAAGACGCCGGCTTCTGCCGTGTGGGCAAATGCCGGGTGCCAGCCCGCGCTTGGCTTGTCCTGAATGACGACGCAAATCGGGGAATGCATGCTCATGGCTTTGCCGTGATCCCCGGATACGCCGACACCGGACAGACCGATCCCCTGCAAAGCGAGGATCCCCCGGGAGGCCGACATGACGGGTGCACCATTCACCGCAACGCCCATAGCGCTGAAGTTCGTATTGCCATTCATCGGTCTGCCTCCCTCCTGTACTCGTGTCGGTAACTCTGCGCGCCGAGATGACCTCCCGGTGCGTGAATCCCACCATATGTGTTGCCGCTCATCGCGACAACCTATTTTCTACCTGCGGTTTTGTGGGCTTGACCGCAGCCGTGATGCCACTATCGACAACACCTCGGCGCCGTACTGCTCGAGCTTCTTCGCCCCGATTCCCGGGATCGCGGCGAGGGCGTTGTCATCGGCGGGCAGTTGCTCGGCGATCGCGGTGAGTGTGGTGTCGGTGAAGATCACGAACTCACGCACCCGCAGATCCTGCGCTTTCTCCTCCCGCCACGCCTGCAGCGCCGCGAGTAGCTCGGCATCGAGTTCGGCCGGGCAGCGGCGGCAGCGGCCGAGCATGGTGGCGTAGGTGCCGATCAACGGTTTGGCACATACCCGGCAGGTCGGGCGCACACCACCCGAGGCGCTGTCGGCACGCGGCGCGGCGATTCGCGATGCCGGCGAGTCGTCGGGCACCAGGCCGTTGAGGAATCGCGAGCGCCGCCGCGTGCGCCTGCCGCCCTCGCCACGCGAGAGCGCCCAGGACAGTTGCAGATATTCGCGGGCCCTGGTCACACCGACGTAGAGCAGTCGCCGTTCCTCTTCGAGGGCGGCCTGATCGGCGACCGAACCGTCGTCGCCCAGCACATGCGCGATCGGCAGCGTGCCGTCGGCGACGCCGACGAGAAATACCGCATCCCACTCCAGGCCCTTCGCCGCGTGCAACGACGCGAGGGTTACGCCCTGGACGGTCGGTGGGTGCCTGGCCTCGGCGCGCGCGGCCAACTCGCGCAGCAGGCCGATCAGGTCGAGTGCGTCGTCCTGGTCGACCAACTCTTCGGTCAGGCGGACCAGCGCCATCAACGATTCCCAGCGTTCGCGAGCCTGAGCGCCGGCAGGTTCAGTTGCGGTGAGACCGACCGGCGCGAGTGCGGCGCGCACCAAGGCAACCAAGGCCTTACCACTGCGGGACTGGTCGGGCAGATCCTCGCGAGCGGCCACCTGACGCAATGCAGATATGGCTTGCCTAACCTCATTTCGCGCGAAAAAGCCCTCGCCACCGCGGACTTGATAGGCAATGCCGAGCTCGGTCAGCGCCTGTTCGTAGGCCTCGGATTGCGCGTTGATCCGATAGAGCACCGCGATCTCGGCGGCTGGTGTGCCCGCGGCGATCAGTTTCTTGATCGACCGCGCGACCGCACGGGCCTCGGCCGGGCCGTCGTCGAATTCGGCGAACATCGGCTCCGGGCCGTCGTCACGCTGGCCGACCAGTTGCAGTCGGGTGCCCGCGATGCGACCGCGGGCGGCGCCGATCACCCGGTTGGCCAGCGACACCACCTGCGGTGTGGAGCGATAGTCGCGTTCCAAGCGGACCACCGTCGCCTCCGGAAAGCGGCGGGAGAAGTCGAGCAGGTAGCTCGGAGTGGCACCGGTGAACGAGTAGATCGTCTGGTTCGCGTCGCCGACCACGGTCAGATCGTCACGGTCGCCGAGCCAGGCATCGAGCACCCGCTGCTGCAGTGGCGTGACGTCCTGATATTCGTCGACCACGAAACTGCGGTAGCGCCCGCGGAATTCGTCGGCCACCGACGGATAGTCCTCCAGCGCGGCGGCGGTGTGCAGTAGTAGATCGTCGAAGTCGAGCAGTAGACCGTCCGGTGTCGCCTTCAACTTCTCATAGCCGCTGTAGGCCGCCGCGACCCGCATCGGATCGTAGGGCGGCTCGCGGCGGTGTTTGGCCACGGCCGCCGGATAGTCCTCCGGTGCGATGAGAGTGGCCTTCGCCCATTCGATTTCGGTGAGCAGATCGCGGACGGCCTCGGTGTGCGAAGACAATCCGGCCTGATGTGCGGCCTGTGCCACGACCGGGAATTTGCGATCGAGCAACTGCCACGGCACATCGCCGACGATCTGCGGCCAGAAGTACTTGAGCTGGCGCAGCGCCGCCGCGTGGAAGGTGCGGGCCTGCACCTGGTTGGCCTCGCCACCGAGGCCGAGCGCGCGCAGGCGGTTGCGCATCTCCCCCGCCGCGCGCGCGGTGAATGTCACCGCGAGCACTTGGTCGGCTTTGACGTGTCCGGCGGAAACCAAATGCGCGATGCGATGGGTGATAGTCCTGGTTTTGCCGGTACCGGCACCGGCGAGCACACAGACCGGACCCCGTGGCGCGCGGACTGCCGCGGCTTGTTCGGGGTCGAGCGAGTCCAACTCCGGGCGGGTGGGCTCGCTCGTACTGGTTGCCGACACGACACACATCATGGCAGTGCCCGCCGACAAGTCGTGCCACAAGGGACCCGGTCGGGATCGGATTCCGCCGTTTCGCAGGCTCGCCTCGCGCGACTAGCGCTCGCGTAGGCGCCGCAGTGCACGCGTGAACGCACTCGTATCGCCGTCGAGCGGGGCGAAGAATTCGTGATCGCAGTTCTCGACCGCGACTATCGCCCGATTCGCCAGCGCCACGCCAGCTTCGGTGGGGGCGAGAGCCTTCGCCCTGCGGTCGTGCGGATGGTCGCGGCGCTCCAGCAGCCCCTTCTGCTCGAGTGCGCGCAACACCTGAGAGGTCATCATCGGGTCGGTGGCGGCGTGGGCAGCCAGATCGCGTTGCATGACCGGTTCGTCGCGCCCGGCGGCGAGGTAGGTCAGCGCGGCCAGTAGGACGAACTGCACATGGGTGAGATCGAAGGGGGCGAGGGCCGCGCGCTGAGCGGCCTGCCAACGGTTGGTCACCTGCCAGAGCAAGAGGCCGGGACTTTCATCGGCCTCGGCGAATCGGCTGCGCAGACCGCGATCCTCACTCATATGCCTTCTTTATCACTGATCATCGCCTGTTCGATTACCGCGAAATCGTGCGCGGTCAGTTCGACCAGTCCCCGGCGCAACACCATGCCCCAATTCGGCGTCCTCGTGAGATCCAGTTCACCGCGCAGTTCTTCGATGGCGACCTCGCGAGCATCGGCCCGAAAGTGCACCGCCCGCCGCCACGGCTGGAAGCAGCCGCCATCCAGCGGATCCGCCTGCCAGACCGGCCGGTCCTCGATGGTGCCGATGGCGGTGAAGGACCTTATCGGCGCACCGCCTCGCATGCCTTCACGCGGCGAGTAATAGAGGAATCCGTCGCCGGGACGCATGCGCTCGAGCGGCGTCCGCTTGCCGTGGTTGACCTGGGCGATCCCCAATTCGATACCGCGGCGGACATGTTCCCGGGAGACCACACCCAGCCAGTACTTGGTGGTCGTTGCAGTAGCAGTCATGGATTTAGTATGCGCGCATACTAAATCCATCGCAAGTCTTGATTCGGAGTTCGGTGGAACAGGATCGGGCCGTCAAATGTTGAACGGTCCGTGACTGACGTGACCCCCGCCTTGACGATGTACTCCACCACTTGGTGCGGCTACTGCCGGCGGCTGAAGAAGCAGTTGGACGAGTCCGGTATCAGCTATGTCGAGATCGATATCGAAGAGGATCCCGCATCGGCCGAGTTCGTCGGCAGTGTGAACGGCGGCAACCATGTGGTGCCGACGGTGAAGTTCGCGGATGGGTCCACGGCGACGAATCCGTCGCTGGCCGCGGTCAAGCAGACATTGGCCGCGCTGGCCTGATCAGGCTGCAATTGATCCGTGCGGACCGATCGGCCCGCACGGAGCTTTTGCGTGTCTTCGATCAGAGCGCGGCCCAGGACTCCACGATGGTGCGCGCGATGGAGATCGAACCCGGCAGCAGTAGCCGTGCCCCCTTGTTCTGGGCGGACCAGTCACCGACGGCAAGCGCCTCGCGCACCTCGGCCCGGGTGAACCAGTAGGCCTCGGCGATCTCGCCATCCGAAAAGATCAGCGGCTGATCGGGATCCGCGATGGCGGCGAAGCCGAGCATGAGCGAGCGCGGGAACGGCCACGGCTGGCTGCCCAGGTAGGTGATATCGCGCACGTCGAGCCCGACCTCCTCGCGCATTTCGCGCTCGACGCACCGCTCCAGCGACTCTCCCGCCTCAACGAATCCGGCGAGCAGGGAGAACAGCGTCTTCGGCCAGGTGTGCTGGCGGGCCAGCAGGACCCGGTCGCCGCCGTTGTGGATCAGGCAGATGACGGCCGGATCGATCCGGGGGAACTCCTCGTGGCCGTTCTCGGTGACCCGCGACCAGCCGCCCTTGGTCGCGACGGACGCGATGCCGTCGGCGGCATTGAATCCGGCCTTGTCATGCCAGTTCAGCAGGGCCATGGCGGAGGTGAGCAGGTCGGCGGTGAGATCGTCGAGACCGCCCGCCATGGGGCGCAGATCGGTCAGCGTGCCCTGCAGATCGGCATCGCGCACAGCCCACACATGCTTGCCGCCATGGATGCCGAGGAAGACCGCGGCCGGACTCGGCTCGGCGGACAGCTCGATCGCCGGTTCCAGCACCAGCGCACCGTCGTCGAAGCGGAACTGCCCGCGCTTGTTGATCCGGAGCAACTCGGCCTCGGCCCAGCCCTCCTTCAGCGACTGTTCGTCGGCCCGGATCTCCTCGGCCCGGTCGAGCACTGAACGCGAAAGCAGTGGAACACCATTGAGCTGAAATCCAGAGGCCACGGTTCGAGACTATCGCGCCGGTATCACCGGCGTGCGTGCCGGATGTAGAGCAGCTTGTCGGTAGCTTCCAGCGCGTCCACCTCGGCCTCGCCCACCCTGATCAGCTCGCCGCCGCGCACCACGCCGAGCACGATATCGCCGAGATGGCGCGGGGAGCCACCGACCTCGGACGGTTCCACATCTCGTTCGGCGACCGCGAAGCCCTGTTCGGGGGTCAGCAGATCTTCGATCATCTCCACCACGGTCGGGGTGGTGGTGGCGATGCCGAGCAACCGGCCCGCGGTCTCGGAGGAGACGACCACCGAATCCGCGCCGGACTGGCGCAGCAGGTGGGTGTTCTCGGCCTCTCGGATGGCGACCACGATCTTGGCTTTCTTATTGAGTTCGCGCGCCGTGAGACTCACCAGGACCGCGGTGTCGTCGCGGTTGGCGGCGACCACGACCGAGGCGGCCCGCTGCGCACCGGCCAACCGGAGCACATCGGACTGGGTGGCCGACCCGTGCACCGTCACCAGGCCCGCATTCGCCGCGGCCTCCAGCGCGAGGGCATCGGTATCGACCACGACGATATCGGCGGCCTGTACGCCGTCGCCGAGCATGGCATCGATCGCGGTGCGGCCCTTCGTCCCGTACCCGACGACCACGGTGTGATTACGCACGCTGCGCCTCCAACGCTGAATCTTGAATGCCTGCCGGGAGCGCTCGGTGAGCACGCCGATGGTGGTACCGACGAGCACGATGAGGAAGAGCACGCGTAGCGGGGTGATGATGACGATATTGGCCAGCCTGGCCTCGGGGGTCACCGGCGCGATATCGCCGTAGCCGGTGGTCGACAGCGATACCGTCGCGTAGTAGAAGGCGTCGAGGAAGGACAGCTCGTCACCGGAATTGTCGTGGTACCCATCGCGTCCGAAGTACACCACCAGCGCCGCGGTGAACAGCAGGCCGATCGCGAAGAGCACCCGGCGCACCAGCGAAGCCCCTGGGCTGGTCTGGATTTCGGGGATGCGCAGCACCCCGACCAACGCGAAATCCGGACGACTGGACAGTCCGACACTGCGTGCGCGATCACCGAACACCGGACGCACCCGCCTCGGTGCTCGCCACGGCGTTGGCCGTCTCCGGCGTTGCTTGTCCCTCCGGCACGCACGGCAGCCTACCGGGTCCCGGCGGCGACGCCTGATGCCGACGCGAACGCTTGGTGAATGTCTGGATCATTTCGGGGGCGTCGGCGCCGCATTCCGGATCAACTCGGCCAGTTCGTCCGGTCCGGGAAGTTCGACCGGCGCGATGGTGCGTCCGGTGCGCACGTAATGGAATGCGGCGCCGATGCGTTCGAGCATTCCCGCCTCGGTGCCGTGGTCGCGCGCCGCCATCAACCTGGCCCAGGCCAGCCGGTAGACGGCCAGCTGCATGGCGACCGCCGGTTCGTCGGCGGCTGCGGGTTCGGCGCCGGTTTTCCAGTCGACCACGATCCAGCCGCCGCCGGGTTCGGCGAAAACCGCGTCCATCCGGCCGCGGATCACCGTGCCCGCGATGGAGGTTTCGAAGGGGATCTCCACCTCGAGCGGGCTGCGATTGGCCCACGGCGAGTTGAGGAAGGACTCCTGCATGGTGACCAGCTCGGTGTCCAGGCCCGCGTCGGCGGCAGTGTTGTCGGCGGCGCCGGGAAGTTCGTCGAAGCCGAGCAGCCGGTCGGCGGCGAACCAGCGCTGCACCCAGGCGTGGAAGGCGGTGCCGCGGCGGGCCAGTGGATTCGGCGGAAACGGCAGTGGGCGGCGCAGGCGGGCGGCGAGTTTGGCTGGGTCGGCGCGCATTTCGACGAGGGCGGTTGCGGCGATCTGGCCGGGAAGCTCGACTTCCTGGGCGATGGCTTGGTCGGTTTCGAATTCGGCGAGTAGGGCGTCGACGTCTGCGGACCAGCCGTCGGGGTCGGCGGGGTCGAGGGCGGTGGAATGGTCGTGGGGCGGTGTGGGGTCGGAGGTGGATCGGGCGAATTCGTCTGGGGGTGGTTCGAATTCGTCGAAGGGCGGCGCGAACTCGTCGAAGGGCGGCGCGAACTCGTCGAAGGGCGGTTCGAACTCGGCGGGACGAGGTTCGAAGTCGTTGAGAGGTGGCTCGAATTCGTCGGGATGCGGTTCGGAATCGGGTGGGGACAGCTGAGATTCGTCCTGGCCGTGCGGATCCGGCGCATCAGGGGCGCTCGCGTTCGGCTCGTAGGAGTCGTCGAACGGTGCGGGCGCATCGGGAAAGTCGGGTGGGGGAACGTCGGCATACGGGTCGACCGACAGTGCCGCCAGGGCGGGACCATCGGCGCGAGCCGCCGTTGTTGTCGGGGCGGCAAAGTTGTCGGTGGCAGCGGCTACAGTCGGCGCCATGTCGATGTCATGGGGCGCGCGGTCCGCGAAATCGACTGAGGCTGTTGCTTTGTCACGGGCTAAAGGTCGGGCCGGAGGGTTGGTGACGCCTATCGGTTGTGCCGCGAGTTCGGCGAGGGCGGCGCGAACCAGGGACGCACCCTGTTCAATCGGGTCGCGGCGGTTGCCGAGGGGGTCGCGGGGCCATTCGGCGGTTGCGGGGTTATCGGTGAAGGGGTTGACGGCGTCGACGTCGGGGGCATCGTCCCAGCGGTCGATGGTGACCGCGCCGTTGGCCAGGCTGTCGGATGCCTCGCTGGCGTGTTTGAGTTCCAGGAGGAAATCCGACGGCCCCTTCGGGGATGTGCCGGTTTCGGCCCAGTGGTGGGCGGAGACGAACAGGACGCGTTCGGTTCTGGTGAGGGCGACGTAGAACAGGCGGCGGTCTTCGTCGATGCGGCGGCGGTCCAGGGATTCCTTGTGGGACTTGATCGCTCGTTCCAAGTCTGCGCGGTCGTAGAGGTCGGAGAGGTCGAGTACCGGGACGCCCTCGGCGGCATCGTCCTGTCTGCGGTCACCGCGCAGGGAGGTGGGAAGTTCGGCGAGTGCGCCGAGCCAGGTGCCCGAGGCCGCGCCGGAGGGGAAGACGCCGCGGGTCACGTGCGGTACCGCGACGATCTCCCATTCCAGGCCCTTGGCCGCGTGCACGGTAAGCACCTGGACGCGATCCCTCGCGACCTCGACTTCGCCCGGTTCCAGGCCGTTCTCGACGGATTCGGCGGCGGCGAAGAAGGCGAGCAGGCCGCCGAGCGAGGCGCCGGAATCGCTGGCATAGCCGGCGACCACCTCGGCGAAAGCGTCCAGATGTTCACGTCCAGCGCCTGCGCCGAGCATGGCGCGGCGGGCTTGAGTTTCCACGCCTACGCCGATGGTGCGTTCCACGTCCGCCACCAGTTCGGCGAGCGGTTGACCGCTGCGCTCACGCAATGCGGCGAGTTCCCGACCCAATGCCACGATTCGCTTGAATCCGGACTCCGAATACTGTTCCTGCGGGCCGGGATCGGCGATCGCATCGGCCAGCCCGGCCTGTTCGGCCGGTTCGGGCGCCACCTCGCGCAATGCCTCGGCCAGTGCGGTCGAATCGGTGATTTCATCGACTTCATTGCCGTGCAGACGGCTGATCGACAGATCCCTGGCGCGGCGGGCGAGCGCGGCGAGGTCCGCGACGCCGATGCGCCAGCGGGCACCGGTAAGTATGCGCATGGCTGCGCTGCCCGCGCCGGGTTCGGCGACGAGCCGCAGCGTCGCGACGATATCGGCGACCTCCGGGGTGGCGAGCAGTCCGCCGAGGCCGACGATTTCCACCGGGATTCCTTGTTCGCGTAGGGCTTCCGCGAGCGGGGCGGCATCGGCATTGCGTCGTACGAGCACGGCCGAGGTCGGCGGCGGCTCCCCTGCTTCGCGTTTGGCCGCCCATTCCGCGGCGATCCGGGCCGCCACCCAATTCCGTTCATCGGCAACGGTTTCGGTGAGCGCCAGCGCGACAACGCCTGGTTCGGCGTCGGGTTTCGCGCGCAGTGCATCGACGGTTACCCCACCGCTGTCGATGGCATTGCGACGCAACGGTTCGGCGACCAGGTTCGCCAGGGCAAGCGCCTCCGGCGGATTCCGCCAGCTGGTCAGCAGTGGCAGGATCGGCGCGGGAATGCCTGGGGCGCTGGGGAAATCGGTGGCGAACCTGGGCAGGTTGGCGGCGGAAGCCCCGCGCCAGCCGTAGATCGACTGCATCGGGTCACCAACTGCGGTCACTGCCAAACGCTGTTCGCGACGGCCGTTTGTCCCGTGCTCGGCATCCGACTGATGCCTCTGCGCCGTATCGCCATGGGCAGCGTCCGGCGCGCGTGAATCCGCGGCATCCTCGCTCGACTCGGCGGGCTTTCGTGCGCGCTTGGCGTGCGGTTGCGGGGACAGGCCACCGAACAGTGAAGCCAGCAGAATGCGTTGGGCGTGACCGGTGTCCTGGTATTCGTCGAGTAGGACCAAACGGAAGCGGGCGCGTTCGGCGGCGGCGACCTCGGGACGTTCAGTGGCGAGACGGGCGGCCAGCGACATCTGGGCGCCGAAATCCAGTGCGCCACGGCGACGTAAGGCCTCGGCGAGTTGTTTGACCAGGGGCAGCAAGGCGACGCGTTCGCGCTGCACTTGGACGATGTTCTGCAGGGCCTGACTCGGCCCGCCGCGTTGGCGCGGGCCGGCGGGCAGGGTGTGGACCAGTTTTTCGAGTTCGGTGTGGGCCTCGGCGAGTTGTTCGGGTTCCACCAGATGTTCGGCGAGTTGGCCGGACAGCGCGAGCACCGCCTCGGTCACCGAGACCGGGGTGCGATCGGTATCGAGGTCACCGTCCCAGTTGCGGACCACTTGGTGGGCGAGCTGCCAGAGCTGGGTTTCGGTCAGCAGCGTCGCGGCGGGTTCCACGGGCAGCAGCAGGCCGTGCTGGGTGAGCAGGCGACCCGCGTAGGAGTGGTAGGTGCTGATCTCGGGTTCGGCGCCGGACAGTTGGGTGCGCAGCTCACCGCCGGTATCGAGGTCGCGCAGCAGCGGTGAACCGGCCAGCCGGGCCAGCCGGGTGCGGATGCGGGATGTCAACTGCTGGGCGGCTTTTCGGGTAAAGGTCAGGCCGAGTACTTCGTCCGGCAGGACGAGACGATTCGCGACCATCCACACCACGCGGGCGGCCATGGTCTCGGTTTTGCCCGCGCCCGCACCGGCCACGACCAGCGTCGGTCCCGGTGGTGCCGCGATCACCGCGGCCTGCTCCTCGGTGGGTGGTGGCAGGCCGAGCGCCTCCGCGAGCCGGTTCGGCGATACGGCGCCGCTCATGCCTGCGCCTCGCTGGCGCTCGGCTCCGGCACGCGCGGTGCGCGCTGGCACATGGTTCGCTCACTGGGTTCGCTCATGCCGTCGCCTCGCTAGCGCTCGGCGCCGGCACGAGCGAATGCTCGGCTGTGTTGATTGTTCGCTCGCTACGTTCGCTCACTCGTCGGTCACCTGCCTCCCGGTGTCCTGGACGGGGCAGCTGCCCGCGACCGAACAGTGCCTGCAGCCATCGTTGCGCATGGCGAGGTAGCTCGGGCCCTGGGTCGCGGCCGCGGCATCATGAATCGTGCCACGCCATTTGTCGAGTGCCTCGGCGTCGAGCGCGGGCTGCATGCGCTGGGTGGCGCCTTCTTTGTTGCTCGGCTTGGCGACATAGACGAGTCGTGCGCCGCCGGGTTCGGCTGAGCCGGATTCCCCTGTGGCGGGGTCGGCATCATCCACGGTGATGTCGAGCGCGCCCGCGGCGGCCGCTACCTGATAGGTGGCGAGCTGGGCGTGGTCGGCGGCGGCCTGCTTGGTGACCGGCGACTTCCCGGTCTTCACATCGACGATGACGAACCGGCCGAAGGCATCGCGCTCCAGTCGGTCGACCCGGCCGCGAATCCGCACGGCGGGTTCGTCTTCCGTGCGCGGCGGCAGTACACAGTCGACCGGGACCTCCACACCGGCCTGGGTCAATTCGCCGCGGGTATTTTGCACCCAGGCCATGAAGGTCTCCAGCATGGCCTCGGTGCGGCGCAGTTCCTGACGGGAATGCCAGCCGGTGCCGGGATCGATGGCCTGCCATGCCTTATCCAGTGCGGCCCGGACCTGCGACTCCGGCACCTTGCCCGCCAGTGCCTGGACAAGGGTGTGCACCAGATTGCCCTTGACGGCATGGGGGTTGTCACCGTCGGTGCCGCCGTGACGTTCCAGCGCCCAGCGCAGCGGGCAGGTGCGCAGCAGCTCGACGGTGGACGGAGACAGGGCAACCGCGGTCTCGTCGTCATCCCAGAGGGAACGCGACGAGCTGAGATCGGCTGTGCCGTACCACTCGTCGGGATGTGTACCCGGCACTCCGGCCTGGGCCAGCCGGGCGAGTTCGTGGGCAGCGCGACGTCTGCGCTCCGGTTCGGCCTCGGAATCGCAGACGACACCGCGCAATTCGGCCACCAGCGCATGCATGACCAGGGCGCGGCCCGGGTCGGCGACCGGGAGCGCGCCGGGTTCGCTGTCGTCGTCGTGGCCGAGGAGTTCGGCCAGGAACCGTGACGGTACGAGATCGCGTTCGCCCGATACCGATTCCACCGCGGTGACCAGCAGCGAGCGCCGCGCCCGGCTGCACGCGACCAGCAGCAGTCTGCGTTCCTCGGCCATGATCGGGGCCGCGCGGCTCACCACCGCACCCGCGTCGACGATACCCGCGGTGAGGTCGACCAGATCCTCGGTCTGCAGCAGGGTGCCGCGCGGGCGTGGATTCGGCCAAATACCTTCCTGCACAGCGGCAACCGCGACGACATCCCATTCCCGGCCCGCGGACGCGTGCGCGCTGAGCAGCGCGACCGCCTCCCCCGCCGCGGTCAGCGATCTGGTGTCGTGCGGAATCTCCTGCTGCACAAGGAATTCGACAAAGCCCTCGATACTCGCGCGGGGCAGCCGATCCACGTAAGCGGCTGCGGCGTCGAATAATCCGACAGCGGCATCGAGATCGCGATCGGCCTGCATACCCGCCGCCCCACCGCGTTCGGACTGCGCCACCCACCGCCGCTCCAGCCGCGACCCGGTCCACAGCGCCCACAGCACATCCTCGAGACCGGCGCCGCGCCGCCGTGTCTTCATGGCCCGGTCGAGCGCGTCGAAAACCCGCTTCAGCGGCGCCGCCTCGACATCGGTGAGCCGCTCCATGATTCGACGATCCGCGCGGCCGATCAGCAGGTCACGCAGCACCTCCGCGGAGGATTTGTCGACATAGGCGCGCCATGGGGAATCGCTGTCGTCCGGTTCTGCGGCCGACGAGTTCCCATCGGGATCCCCATTGCCCCGCTCGGAAGCATCCGCGCCCCCTTGGCCGGTTCGCAGTGAGTTCCGCTGGGCCTCGCCTGCGCCCCGCTCGACGCCATCCGCACGCCGCCCGGCTTCATCGGCGGCGTCCGACTCGGCACCATCCACCCTCCGCCGCGCCTCGTCGGCGGCCCGCTCCGAGGCATTTGCGCTCAGTTCGGCCTGGTCTGTGCCCCGTTCAGTGTCACCGACGCCTCGCGCGGCGTCGTCATCCGCGCCCCCTTCAACGCCATCTGCGCGTTGAGGTCTCGCACTACCGTGTTCAGGGTCATTGATATCCGGCTCGGGATCGTCGACTTCCGATTCGGGCTGATCGCTCTGCCATTCCAAATCTCGGCTACTGAACTCCGGTTCGATGCCATACCAATCGGCATCGTCGGTGATCCGCTCGACTTGGCTGATATTCCGTTCGGCCGTCGTGACATTCCGTTCGGAGCTGTCCGCCCCGGACTCGAAGCCTTCGTCCTCCGGCGGGAACACCTCCTCATCCGGAGGAATACCGGCCCGATCGGGTTCATCACCCGACGCGGAACTCGCAGGTGCCCGTGCGGCCTTGATTTCGCTGCGTGCGGACTCCAGCACACTGCGGCGAATACCGCGACGCAACCGGCGCAGAGTGATCTGGTCGGCGCCGCCGAGGGGTCCGGCAAGCAGATCCAATGCGTCTTCGGCCGAGAACATCGCCTCGGCCGAACGCCGGCGCCCGCGCCGCTGCGCATCCTCGGCGAGCACCGCGCGCAGTGCGAGCAGCATCCAGGCCGCGCCGCGCCGACGGGCCAGTGGTACGTCGAGTGCGGGCTGTTGCACGGGCACTCCGGCAGCCGATAAGGCGCGGCGCAGCGGAGCCAGTGACAACGGCACCGAGCGGACGATCACCGCCATGCGCGACCACGGCACACCATCGGTGAGATGGGCGCGGCGCAAATGGTCGGCGATCAGGGCGGCTTCCTTCGCCGGGGTCGCCAGCACCCGCACGCGCACCTCGGTGTCGTCGGCCTTCGGTGCCGTCGCGTGCTCGGGTGCCGAAAAACGTTGTGGCGCACTGCCGGGCAACTTGGCCGCGATCCGCGCGACGGCCAGTTCCACCGCGCCGCCCGATCGGTGGTTGTCCCGCAGGATGATTCGCTGTCCATCCGGCGCGGGGAGTTCGGCGACGAAGCGCGAATCCGCACCGCGGAAGGCGAATACACCCTGATCCGGATCGCCCGCCACGACCGCCGTATGCGCGGCCGTACCCATCACCCGCACCAGCAGCGCGGCCTGCGGATCCAGATGCTGGGCATCGTCGACCAGCAGGTATCGGATCCGATTCCGTTCCGCGGCAAGCAGATCCGCGTCGCCGGCCAGCGCGTCCAGCGCGGCTCCGACGAGTTCGGCCGCGTCCAGCGCGGGCGCGGTCGCCTCGGGCGCTTCCACCCCGACCGACCAGCGCAGCAGCATCGACTGCTCGTAGCGGACCGCGAATTTGCCCGCCGCCACCCAAACCGGTCGACCGTGCTCGCGGCCGAGCCGCACCAGATCCTCGGGTCCGAGGCCGCGTTCGGTGGCCCGCAGCATGAGATCGCGCAACTGCTCGGCGAATCCCGCGAGCCCCAGGGCGGGCTGCAGCCGTTCCGGCCACAGACCGCTCGCCCCGGCCGCGATATCGATCAGATCGCCGCGCAGCATTTCACGCAGCACGGCATCCTGCTCGGCACCGGTCAGCAAACGCGGCGGCGGATTGCCGTGTGCGCTCGCATGTCTGCGCAGCACCGAGAACGCGTAGGAATGCAGTGTGCGCACCAGCGGTTCCCTGGTAGCACCGGGCACCCCGCCCTCAGTGGAATCGGGATCGGTGAGCCGGGCGGTAATGGCGTCGCGCAGCGTGCTCGCCGCCTGCTTCGAATGGGTCAGTACCAGCACCGATTCCGGATCGGCTCCCGCGGTGATGCGCTCGGCGGCCAGATCGATCAGCAGTGCGGTCTTGCCGGTTCCCGGTCCGCCGAGCACCTGCCACGGCCGCCAGTGCGGCCGGATCGGGCCGACCGTCGCCGCGGCATCGAACAGCGCGCGGACATCGGCACCCCAGGTCCGATCCGGGGGTGCCGCCACATTCCGGCGAACAAGTCGCACCGCGCTATCCGATCGCACCACGCGGGCTATTGCAACAGACACCCCCGACACGCCACGCGGGCGATTCACCGATCGGTGAGGTCCGACACACGCCTGGATCTGCGACGGATTTCCAGATGCGTCAATATGAGACTTGTGTCGCCTCTCCATGTGTATCGATTCGGCCCCGCCGACGGGCCGAAAGTCCTGGCCCTGCACGGTGTCACCGGCCACGGCAAACGCTGGGAGGAACTGGCCACCCGACATCTGCCCGAGGTCCGGCTCATCGCCCCCGACCTGCGCGGACATGGTCGCTCGACCTCGTTGCCGCCGTGGAACTTCGAGACCATCGTCGATGATCTGGTCGAATTGCTCACCGCGGAAAGCGACGAACCGGTGGTCGTCGTCGCACACTCCTTTGGCGGTGCATGTGCGCTGCACCTGGTGCATCGGCATCCGCACCTGGTGCGCAAGCTGATCCTGCTCGATTCGGCGATCGCGCTGGAGCCCGAGCGCCTGATGGATATCGCGTTGTCCAGCCTGGCCTCACCGGACTACGACACCGTCGAGCATGCCCGCCACGACAAAATCGCGACCGGCTGGAGCGAGGTGGAGCCGCGCCTGCTCGATGCCGAACTCACCGAACATCTGATGCCCACCGCGGACGGCCGGGTCGGCTGGCGGATCAGTCTGCCCGCGGTCAACTCCTACTGGGGTCAGCTGGCCCGGCACTATGTGCTGCCGCCCGTCGACCTGCCGACGATCCTGGTGCAGGCCATGAAGGTGGTGCCGCCCTTCGTCACCCCGGAGTTCCGGGCCGCCCTCACCGCGCACCTGGGCGAGAATCTGACCGTACTCGAATGGGACTGCGACCATATGGTCGCCCAGGCCCGGCCGGCCGAAACCGCGGCGCTGATCCGATCGGTGCTGTAGCCGGATGGCCACCACCGATGCCGAGGTCGAGCGGGTGCGCGCGCTGGTCGCGACCGTGCCCGCGGGCCGCGTCGTCACCTACGGCGATATCGCCGCGGCGGCCGGATTGTCCACCCCGCGCACGGTCGGCTGGATCATGCGCACCGACTCCGCCGATCTGCCATGGCATCGGGTGATCGGCGCGGGCGGTAAGCCCGCCGCGCATCTGACCGATCGTCAATTGCGCCTACTGGCCGCCGAGGGCGTACCGATCCGCGACGGCCGAGTCGACCTGCGCGCCGCGCGTTTTCCGCTCCCGTAAACGGCCCCGCCGTCGTCGCTCGGCGGTTAACGTTGAAGCATGTCCACCCGCCTGGCGTGTGTCGTCTTCGATGCCGACCGGCCCCGGTTCGTCGCGGATTTCTGGGCCGAGTTGCTCGGCTGGACGGTGACGATCGATCGTTCCGACCAGGTCGATGTGGCGGCCCCCGATCCGGACGGCCTCGATCTGGCCCTGACCTTCCGGCCCGAGGCGCGCGCCAAGGACTGTAAGAACCGGATGCATCTGGATCTGGCCAGTCGCTCGCTCGATCATCAGCGGGTGCAGGTGGACCGCGCACTGGCGCTGGGCGCCCGGCACGTCGATATCGGCCAGGGCACGGTGCCGTGGGTGGTGCTCGCCGATCCGGAGGGCAACGAGTTCTGTGTGCTGGAGCCGCGCGAGGAGTACGTGGATACCGGAGCGGTCGCCGCCATCGTGATCGATACGCACGATCCAGCGCGGCTGGCCGAGTTCTGGTCCATCGCGTCCGGCTGGCCGATCGCCTACGGCGGCGCGCGGGTGGCCGGACTCCGCTCGGCGACGGGGCTCGGGGCCTGGTTGGAGTTCGTCCAGACGCCGGATGTGAAGAGCGACCGCAATCGGCTGCGTCTGGACCTGGTGTCCTTCCCCACCGACGATCCGGCCGCTGAGGTGGCCCGACTGCGCGCGGCGGGCGCGACCCAGCTCGCTGCCGACGGCACGCCCGGCGTGGTGCTCGCCGATCCGGAGACGAACGAGTTCTGCCTGCACCGACCGGCGACGGACTATTCGACGGTCTAGGCCCTGCGACGGCTGGAACCAGACCGCCCTCCCCGGATCTGTACAGCCGACGAATTAGCATGTCGGCCATGCCCTCTCTCGCGCCAGGCGCTGACCGGTGACCACCGCCGACGCGATCGTGCTCGCGGGCGGACGCGCCAGCCGCATGGGGGGCGTCGATAAGCCCGCCATCATCATCGGCGGTCGATCCATGCTCGACGCTGCCCTGGCCGCGGTGGCGCCATGCGCGCGGACCGTGGTGGTCGGACCGCATCGGCCCGAATTGGACGCACGGATCGCGCAGGTGCGCGAGGTGCCGCCGGGTTCGGGTCCGGTCGCCGCGGTGGGGGCCGGATTGCGCGCGCTCGGCCCGACCGCCGCGCCGCTGGTGGTGGTGCTCGCGGCGGATCTGCCGTTCCTGTCGCAGACGACGGTGACGGAGTTGATCCGGCGCGGCACCGAATCCGGCGCCGACGCGGTCTTCGCAGCCGACGAGTCCGGTCGGCCGCAGTATCTGATCGGCGTGTGGCGACGGACGGCGCTGGCGGAGGCGCTGGCGCGGCTGGATTCGCTGATCAATCAGCCGATGAAGGCGCTGATCCCGGCCGATACGATCACCGTCGCCATGCCCGGTATCGCCGATTGCGATACCGAGGAGCAGGTGCGAAGCGCCAGGATGGCCTGGGACGCCGGTACCGTCGGTGCGCCTCGTTCCGCACCGACGACCGCGGTTCCCACAACGCCGCTGCCACTCGATGAGGCACGAGACATCCTGCGTACCACCATCTCTCGACTCACCGAGTACCGGGCCGAACTGGCTTCCGTGCGCGGTGCGACCCTCGCCGCGCCGCTGACGGCCGTCGGCGCACTGCCGCGCTTCGATGTCTCCGCCATGGACGGATTCGCGGTCGCCGGTGACGGACCATGGCGGCCGCGGCGCGATATCGGGTTCGCGGGCGGGCGGCGGCCGGTCGGGCTGCTACCCGGTGAGGCGGTGCGGATCGCCACCGGCGCACATGTGCCGGACGGCACCACGCGGGTGCTCCGTGACGAATACGCGCGGATCGAAAACGATGAAATGCTTTACCAGCACGAGGATTCCCCGCTGCGCAACGATATTCGCCGTCGCGGCGAGGACCGGGCACCGGGCGATCTCGTTGCGCCCGAGGGCACACCGGTCACGGCCGGGCTGATCTCCGCCGCGGCCAGTGTGGAGGTGACCGAGGCGATGGTGCGCGGCCCGGTGCGGGCCCGCATCATCATGACCGGTGACGAGATCCGCGGCACCGGCCCGCTGCAGACCGGTCAGACCCGCGACTCGATCGGACCGATTCTGCCGGATGTGCTGTCCTGGTATGGCATTCGCGCGATCGACCGGGTACACCTGCGCGATACCCCGCGCGGCTTCGACGAGGTGCTCGGCGCGGCGGACGATTGCGATCTGCTGGTTATCGTCGGCGCGACCGGTGGCGGCGCGGCGGACCAACTGCGCGGGGCGATCGCGCGTGCCGAAGCTCGAATCCTGGTGCACCGATTGAAATTGCGTCCGGGCGGGTCCACTGTGGTCGCCGAATTATCGAGCGGTACAACCGTTCTCGGCCTACCGGGAAATCCATTCGCGGCCGTGGCCATACTGATGGCGCTTTCCCCCGCGGTCGTCGAGGGCCGAACCGGCAGCCATCCGCTGCGACCGCTGATCGGGCCACTGCGCAATGCGAGCGCGATCTCCGGACCCGCTACCCGCATCGTCCCGGCCCGGCTCGCCCCATACGGCGGTTGGCTCGGCGATCCGCAGATCCGTACCACCCATCTGGGCGGCCTCGTCGACCGTGACGGCCTGGTCATCGTCCCCGCCGCGGCCACCGACGACGACCTCGTCGAATTCCTCCCGCTCCAGGTGTAAATAATCGATATTCTTCTTCCACTGATGATGTCCGCTCGCTATTGTGTGTTGGTTAGGCGAATACAACATCACTTCGGAAAGGACCGAGTGGAGATGGCTGAAAAGTCGAAGAAAGCGCCTAAGAAAATGCCCAAGCAGATGGAACGGCAGCAGCAACAGCAGCGCCAGGACCAGGGCATGAACCGATCCGGATCGATGAGCGATCGCGACCGTGACGAGCAGCGGCGGGAGCCGAGCTCGGAACGGCGAGGCGCTGAGCAGCGCCGACCCGGACAGCACTGATCTGAAACGGGCCGCCGGTTCCTCCACGTGAGCCGGCGGCCCGCTTGTGCGCGGGCCGGTTCGTTGCGCCCGGTCTCCGGGTTCGCCAGCCGTTGGGAAACTATTCAAGGCAATACATTCCAGCCGATCATTCATAAAGCTTGACGCACCCTTTCGAACGCGTCACACACGGTTCGAATTACGCCGCCGATGGCCACGCCCGGCGAGTTATCTTTGCCGCAGAAAATTCTGCGTGCGCATCGAAGCGAGCCGAATGGCGATTCCCGTGCGCAAGCAATCATTTCGACTCGCCCGTTGGCGAACTGCTTCCAGGAGGTTGCGTGTGTAGTCGGCCCGGAGGGATGCGAATACCTCGGCGACGGATCCGGTTTCGACGACGGCACCCTCGCGTAGGACCACAACGCGGTCGGCGACCTGCTGGACCACCGCGAGGTCGTGACTGATGCACGGCTGGGCCAGGCCCCCGGTAATGACCTGCCCGCCAAGGATTTCGACGGCATCGCCGCCGTTGGAACGCTGCGCGATCAACTCGCCGCTGCCCGTGGAACGCGAGGCGGAGTTCGTCGCGGAATGAGCCGGGTGCACCTGCGGTGCGGATTTCCGGCGGTACCGCCCGTCCGATACCGTTGACCAGGGACAACACCCCGCTATGCCCGACCGAAGGATGCACCTGATGAACGACAGTTCCCTGATCTGGGACGACGGTGCGCTGGTCACCATCGACCAGCGCGAACTGCCGCACGAGGTGCGCGAGCTGCGGCTCAGCACGGTCGACCAGGTGATCGACGCCATCAAAACGCTGGCCATCCGCGGCGCGCCCGCGATCGGTATCGCCGGTGCGTTCGGCGTGGTCATCGCCACCGCCGCGCACACCACCGACGGTGTCGTCGACGTGGCGCGTGCCGAGGCGGATGCCGCGCGGATCGCGGACGCCCGGCCCACCGCGGTCAATCTGGCCTGGGCGGTGCGGCGGGTACTGACCAAGGTGCCGCTCGGTGCCGATGCGGTACTCGCCGAAACCCTCGCCATGCTGGCCGAGGACGCCCGGGTCAACCAGACCGCCGCGACCCATGCCGCCGATCTCGTGCAACGACTCTGCCCGGACCGGCCGGTGCGGGTGCTCACGCACTGCAATACCGGGCGGCTGGCGACCAGCGCCTTCGGCACCGCGATCGGTGCGATGCGGGTGCTGTCGGAGCGCGGCGCGATCGAGAATGTCCTGGTCGACGAGACCCGGCCGCTATTGCAGGGCGCCCGGCTGACGGCCTGGGAGCTGGCCGAGGCGGGCATACCCCATCGGCTCACCATCGATTCCGCCGCCGCGTGGGCGATGGCGACCGGTCAGGTGGACTGCGTGCTGGTCGGCGCGGACCGGGTGACCGCCAACGGCGATGTCGCGAACAAGATCGGCACCTATGGCCTCGCCATCGCAGCCCACCACCACGGCATTCCGTTCATCGTGGTGGCTCCGGAGTCGACGCGCGATCCGAAGATGGCAACCGGTGCGGACATCGTCGTCGAACAGCGGGCGACCGCCGAGGTGACCGGATTCGGCGGTGTCACAACGGCTCCCGTCGATACCGAGGCTTTCAACCCGGCCTTCGATGTGACGCCCGCGGAGTTGGTGACGGCGGTGGTCACCGAACTGGGTGTCGTATACGGCGCGAATGCCGAAGGCGCGGCCATCGCCGATATCGCACGCGAGTTGTACGGGCGGGGCTGGATGCCGGGCACCGCGGGCAATATCTCGGTGCGCACCGGCGCTACCGCGGTGATCACCGGCAGCGGTTTGTCCAAGGGCGAGCTGACCGACGCGGATATGGTGACCGTCCGCATCGCCGACTCCGCGCCGACACCGGATCAGCGGCGAAAGCCCTCGGCGGAGACCACAATTCACACGGCGGTGTACCGAACCACCGGCGCCGCAGCCGTTGTCCACATTCATCCGCCCTACGCGACGGCCGCCGTGACCCGCTCCGGCTCCCCCGACGCAATGACCACCCTGCGGATCACCGACTACGAACTCATCAAGGGTCTGGTGGCCAAGGAGCCGGACGGTACCTATCCGGCCGTCCTCGACCTGCCCGTCTTCCCGAATTGGCCCGACGTCGCGCGCATCGGCGCGGATATCGAGGCCTACCTGCTCGAAAATCCCACCGCCGCACCGGTATTGGCCATCGCGGGACATGGGATCACGACATGGGGAGACAATCTTTCCCAGGCACGCGACCGCGCCGAATGCCTCGAAGCCCTGTGTGAGCTGGTGTCCCGCACCGGCCGTCGGCAGGCTTTCACCACGCGCAATCCGAACGAGATCCTCGAGATTGGACTGACATCATGACGCTGTTGCAGGTTATGGCCGCCGACGATGCCGACAAGGTACTGCTGCGCACCACCGACGATGCGGTGATCGGCGCCGAATTGGCTGCCCGCGGTATCACTTTCGATCGCTGGCCGGTGCTGGACAATGCCACCGAGACCGCCTCGGACGAACTGCTCGCCGAATACGACGACCGCGTGGCCGAACTCAATGCCTCCGGGCGCTACAAGCATATCGATATCGCCCGCATCCACCCCGACGACGCGAATCCGGAGTGGCCGCAGATCGCCGAGGGCGCGCGCGAGAAGTTCCTGAACGAGCATCGGCACGCCGAGGACGAGGTGCGGTTCTTCGCGGCCGGCCGCGGCTGCTTCTATCTGCATCTGGGTGCCGAGGTCGTGGCGGCGGTATGCGAAGGCGGGGACCTGCTTTCGGTCCCCGCGGGCACACTGCACTGGTTCGATATGGGCACCCGGCCCGACTTCATCGCCATCCGCTTCTTCGAAGAGGAAGACGGGTGGGTCGGCGATTTCACCGGTGACCCCATCAGCTCGGGTTTCCCGACCCTCGATCAGCTGCTGACGGCCCCGTGATCGCCACCGTAGTCATCGATATCGAGGGCACCACGAGCCCGACCAGTTCGGTACGCGAGGATCTCTACGGCTACACCCGCGCCCGCCTGCCCGAATGGCTGGCCGAAAACCGTACGGCCGCGGCCGCTCCCATTATCGCGGCCACCCGCGAACTCGCCGACCGACCCGATGCCGACACCGACGAGGTCGCCGCGATCCTGCGCGACTGGCTCGGCTCCGATGTGAAGGCCGAGCCCCTCAAAGCCGCACAGGGCATCATCTGCGCCGAGGGCTTCCGCAACGGCGCACTGCACGGGGAGTTCTTCCCGGACGTCCCGCCCGCCCTCGCCGCCTGGCACGCCGCAGGTCTGCGGCTCTATGTCTACTCCTCGGGATCGGTACGCAACCAACAGGATTGGTTCACCTTCGCCCGCGGCGGCGAGCTGGTCGCCCTGATCAGCGGCTACTTCGACCTGTCCAGCGCGGGCCCGAAACGCGAAGCCGCCTCCTACGAAAAGATCGCGAGCGCCATCGGCACCCCTGCCGATCGCATCCTGTTCCTGTCCGACCATCCCGACGAACTCGATGCCGCCGTCACCGCGGGCTGGTCGGTGACCGGTGTCCACCGTCCCGGTGAGCCGAATCCCCCACGTCCCCCGCATCACTGGATCTCCTCGTTCGCGGAACTGAGCCTGCCCTGAGCCACTGCGGGAGCATCAGGCGCCGGAGATGCCGATCGACGGGCGGACCGCGCCCAGGCGGCCGGGCTCAACGGTCGCGAAAATGCGCCGAGCGTGTACCGCCGCCGGATTGATGGACCAGGGGGCAAGGGCGGTGGTGAACATGAGTTCACACCAGGACAGCGCGGGCACATCACCCGCGGCCAGGGTGGCGATCAGCGACATTTCGCTGTCCCGGCCCGACCAAGCGGCGAGTAGCCAGGCGGCGTCGAGGCGGCCGAGGAATTCTTCGGCGTCCTCGGGCGCGCCATGCGGGGTATCAACGGCCAAATGGACCACAGCGGCGATAGCGTGGCGCATTTTGGCATCCAATCCGACGGCGTCGTGCAGCAGCAGCGCTTCCAGTGCGGAACGCAACTCGACGCCGGGATCGACGGCCGTTTGGGCGGAGCCACGAGCATTGCGGATCATGGAATGCCTCCCGTTTTCGATTTTCCGATGAGCGGATCAAATACGTTCGGTGTGGCGCTGTCCCGATAATAGTGACATCCGGCGCACCCCAGGAGGTATCTACACTGGTCAGTGGCTGGCACATAGGCTCCGGATGCCGAGGAAGAATTGAATTCTACCCGGATGATTGCCCGAATCCACCCGGAACAGTTGGGCATCGAGCCGATAACACGCCCCGGAGCCGAGATCGCGCACATGCATGGGCCGATCCCGGCCGTAGGTGGTACCGCCTGCCGCCCACATTCTTCGAAATTCCGGATACGCGCCGAGTTCGTCGAGGAATTCGGTGGACCAGGCGGTATTGCCGGACTGACCGATCAGTCCGCGCAGCCAGTCGACGGTGAGCGCGGCCTCGCGCTCCCATTCGACCATGACCTGTTTGGACAGCTCGTTGCCGAAGAACCAGCGCAGCACATTCACGTCGTCGACCAGACCGGGAAATGCGGCGGCGTAGGAGTCATTACAGGACAGGACATTCCACCGGGTATCGACATAGCCCGCCGCATTCGGCTCGTGCAGGCGCAGTCCGTCGCGCATATCCGTGCCGATCTCATCGCGCAGTTCGAGCACGGAGGGAAATCCGTCCACACCCAATCCGGCCAGATCGAAAAACAGTCTGCGTTCGGCATCGGTGAGCGGCGCGATCCGATCCAGATATCCGAAGAGCGCATTCACCACCGTTCTGGTGGGATGTTCCCGATCACCGCCCTCGAGGTGGGTGATATAGCTGGCGCTCACGCCAGCGGCGAATGCCAGCTTTTCGCGCGAAATACGTCGATCGTCGCGCAGTCTGCGCAACTCACCCCCGAACGTGGGCGGGCGCAGTGGAGCCCCGTCACCGCCATCGGTCGACCTGCTTGGCACAGCAATCCACTCCTATGAAGCTTAGGTGTATCGACAAAGTCGGGTAGGTCTGCACAGAAGGCGAGCCGATCCGATATTAAACGAAGGGTTTGCTCTAATTTCCGACCAACGCCCGCGTGTCGGGGCCGCCACGCGGACATCTGATCCGCGTTCGAATGTGCTGAAGCAGCAATAATATTCGTGCCGAGCGGCCGGTAGAACCAGCTCGCCGCGGCGACCGCCTTCTCGACGCGGCGCCTCCGGACCCTTCGCGGTGTTCACCCCCGTGACAAGTTCGCGGCGGGTCGAAAACGACAACGCATCGAATGCCCCGCGCACCCCGGCGCCGCGGCCCGACCCGCTGACACCTCGACGGTTGGCAAACCAACAGCGAATGGATCGGCGGCCCACAGGATGGCTCCGCGCGGGACGACTCCACCACCGCGCGCGGGTACGGAATCGACCTTCCGAGCTCGCGCCGGATGTGTTAACAAATGTAAACCGCCTGAGAACCAGCGGTTTCCAAAGCATCACCGGCTAGCACCCGAAACACCATCCGCGCGCCGTATTTCGGCCGGTCAGAGTGGATCCGCCCTGGTCGCATCGATGTCTTCGGCATTTCGCGGCAATCGCGCGGTGACCGCCACGTTGCGTCGACCTCACACCTCACGGTCGCGGCGTGCGGGCTGTGAGAGATTCGTTTGGACGTGCGTCGTGCCCTCCTTACAGTCGGTGCAACAGCCCGGTTTCACAGCTCGAAGGGGGCGTCGTGGTTAATTCGCGCACTCAGGCTTCCGCGTCCTCCGATTCGGCCGATCGGCAACCTACCGACGCAAGTGACGCACTGCTGCGTCTCGGCAAATATTTCCACCGGGGCGAGGTCTCGGCGGATCAGCGCAGCCTGCATCAGGTGGGTGGGCGCAGTGCCGACGAGTTCTATCGCGATCGCTGGTCGCACGACAAGGTGGTGCGCTCCACGCACGGGGTCAACTGCACCGGGTCCTGCTCCTGGAAGATCTACGTCAAGGACGGCGTGATCACCTGGGAATCGCAGCAGACGGACTACCCGTCGGTCGGCGCGGACAAGCCCGAATACGAACCGCGCGGCTGCCCGCGCGGCGCGTCCTTCTCCTGGTACACCTACTCCCCCGCGCGCGTGCGCTACCCGTATGTGCGCGGCGTGCTGCTGGAGCTGTATCGCGAGGCGAAGGAGCGGCTCAAGGATCCGGTGCTTGCCTGGGAATCCATTGTGGAGGATCCGGAAAAGGCCAAGCGCTACAAGTCTTCTCGGGGCAGAGGCGGATTCGTCCGCGCGGAATGGTGGGAGGCCGCCGAAATCGCCGCCGCCGCGCACGTGCACACGATCAAGAAGTACGGGCCCGACCGGGTGGCCGGGTTCTCGCCTATTCCGGCCATGTCGATGGTCAGCCATGCCGTCGGCGCACGGTTCATTTCGATGCTCGGCGGCTCGATGCTGTCGTTCTACGACTGGTACGCCGACCTGCCGGTGGCCTCCCCGCAGGTGTTCGGCGATCAGACCGATGTGCCGGAATCGGCCGACTGGTTCGACGCGGGCTATCTCATCATGTGGGGTTCGAATGTCCCGGTGACCCGGACGCCGGACGCGCACTACATGACCGAGGCGCGCTACCGCGGTCAGAAGGTCGTCGTGGTCTCACCCGACTATGCGGACAACACCAAGTTCGCCGATGAATGGGTGCCCGCGCGACCGGGAACCGATGCGGCCCTTGCCATGTCGATGGGCCATGTGATCCTCGAGGAATTCTTCGTCGAGCGCAGCACGCCGCGGTTCCTCGACTACGTCAAGCGCTATACCGACCTGCCGTTCCTGGTGTGCCTCGACGATCCGGAGGGCTGGGACGCCGATGGCAACTACCACCACGACGGTGCGCTGCCCGGCAAATTCCTCACCGCCGCCGACCTCGGCCACACCGACGAGACCGCCGAGCACAAGATGGTGCTGCTCGATGCCGAGGGCAATCCGGTGGTGCCCAACGGTTCGCTCGGACATCGTTTCACCGCGGGTGATGCTGGCAAGTGGAATCTGGACCTCGAGGGCGTCGATCCGCTGCTGACCCTGTACGACCGCGCCGACCAGCACCCGGTCGCGGTGCAGCTGCCGCGCTTCGATACCGATACCGCGGGCGTGCTGGTGCGTGGCGTGCCGACGATCACCGTCGCGGGTAAGCGCGTCACCACGGTATTCGACCTGCTGCTCGCGCAGTACGGCGTGGGACGCGACGGGCTGCCCGGCACGTGGCCGACCGGCTACGACGATGCCGCGGAGCCCTACACCCCGGCCTGGCAGGAAGCCATTACCGGCGTACCCGCCGCACAGGCGCAGCGGATCGCCCGCGAATTCGCCGATAACGCCGATAAATCCGGCGGCCGCTCGATGATCCTGATGGGTGCGGGCACCAACCACTGGTTCCATTCCGACCAGATCTACCGCTCCTTCTTCACGCTGACTCTGCTCACCGGATGTCAGGGCGTGAACGGCGGCGGCTGGGCGCATTACGTCGGCCAGGAGAAGTGCCGTCCGGTAACCGGTTGGTCCACCCTGGCTTTCGGCCTGGACTGGCAGCGACCGCCGCGTCAGATGCAGGGCACGGTGTTCTGGTACCTCAGCAATGACCAGTGGCGCTACGACCCGTTCACCGCCCAGTCCTTCGCTTCCCCGCTGGGCACGGGGAAATTCGCGGGCCGCACCGCCGCGGACAATATCGCGCTGGCCAGTCGCCTCGGCTGGATGCCGAGTTATCCGACGTTCGACCGCAATCCGCTCGATCTGGCGGACGAGGCCGAGGCCGCGGGCAAGACCGCGCCCGAACACGTGGTGGACGGGCTGAAATCCGGTGACCTGCGCTTCGCCTGCGAAGATCCCGATGCGCCGGAGAACTTTCCGCGCTGCCTGACCGTGTGGCGGGCGAATCTGCTCGGCTCCTCCGGCAAGGGCAACGAGTACTTCCACAAGCACCTGCTCGGCGCGGACTCCAATCTGCAGACCACCGACACCGCGGGTGTGCGGCCGCAGGAGTTGGTCTGGCGTGAGGAGGCGCCGAGCGGGAAGCTGGATCTGCTGCTGTCGCTGGACTTCCGGATGACCAGTACCACGCTGTTCTCCGATATCGTGCTGCCCGCGGCCACCTGGTACGAGAAGCACGATCTGTCCTCTACCGATATGCACCCGTTCGTGCACGCCTTCTCCCCCGCCATCTCCCCGCCGTGGGAGGCCAAGACGGACTTCGAGGCGTTTCACCGGATCGCGCGCGGGTTCTCCTGGATGGCCGAGAAGCATCTGGGCAAGCGCAAAGATATCGTCGCGGTACCGCTGCAGCACGATTCGCCGGATGCGCTGGCACAGGCCGGTGGGCGCGTACTGGACTGGAAAGCCGGTGAGTGCGAACCGATTCCGGGTAAGACCATGCCCAAGCTGGTCGTGGTCGAGCGGGACTACCCGAAACTCGCGGAGAAGATGGCCGCGCTCGGACCGCTGATCGATACGCTCGGCGTCACCACCAAGGGCGTCACCACGCATCCGGACGAAGAGGTGGCCTACCTCGCCGGGGTCAACGGCACCGTGGTTTCCGGTGTGGCCCAGGGACGTCCGTCGCTGGCCAAGGACACCCACGCGGCCGAGGCGATCCTCGCGCTGTCCGGCACCACCAACGGCAGGCTCGCGGTCGAGGGTTTCCAAGCGCTGGAGCGGCGCACCGGCACCGAGCTGGCCGATCTCGCCGCCGAGCACGCGGGCAAGCGAATCACCTTCGCGGACACCCAATCCCGGCCGGTGCCGGTGATCACCTCGCCGGAGTGGTCAGGCAGCGAGACCGGCGGACGGCGGTACTCCCCGTTCACCATCAATACCGAACGACTCAAGCCATGGCACACCCTGACCGGGCGCCAGCACTTCTACCTCGATCACGACTGGATGGCCGAACTCGGCGAGCAGCTGCCGGTATTCCGGCCGCCGCTCGATATGAGCGCGCTGTTCAGCGAGCCAGGGGTGGGGTCCGTCGGTGACAACGGCGTCACCGTTCGGTACCTGACCCCGCATTCCAAGTGGTCCATCCACTCGGCGTACCAGGACAACCTGCACATGCTGACACTCTCGCGCGGCGGGCAGTCGATCTGGATGTCGGATCGGGACGCCGCGAAAATCGGTGTGTCGGACAATGATTGGATCGAGGCGGTGAACCGCAACGGTGTGGTCGTCGCGCGCGCCATCGTCAGCCACCGGATGCCCGAGGGCACGGTGTTCATGTACCACGCCCAGGACCGGGCGGTGGATGTGCCGCGCATCGAGGGCGGGCCGGGCGGATTCGATTGGAGCGCACCCGATAAGCAGCCAGGCAAGGGTAAGCGCGGCGGCATTCACAACGCGCTGACCCGCATCATGATCAAGCCATCGCATCTCATCGGCGGTTATGCGCAGCAGTCCTTCGCGCTGAACTACCACGGCCCCACCGGAAATCAGCGCGACGAGGTCACGACCATTCGCCGACGCAACCAAGAAGTGGAGTACTGACATGATCCGACGAGGTCACGACGCTCCGCTCGATGGACGCAACCAAGAAGTGGAGTACTGACATGATCCG
>NZ_JBVJLS010000001.1:117451-173939 GCF_055584605.1 Nocardia sp. NPDC102475
TGATGGACGCAACCAAGAAGTGGAGTACTGACATGATCCGACGAGGTCACGACGCTCCGCTCGATGGTCGCTCGCAGGAAGTGGAGTACTGACATGCGTGTCATGGCACAGATGGCCATGGTGATGAACCTGGACAAGTGCATCGGGTGTCACACCTGCAGCGTCACCTGCAAGCAGGCGTGGACCAACCGCGGCGGCACCGAGTACATGTGGTTCAACAATGTGGAAACCCGTCCCGGACAGGGTTATCCACGGCAGTACCAGGACCAGGAGAAGTGGAAGGGCGGCTGGAGGCTCAACAAGCGCGGCAAGCTGACCCTCGAGTCGGGCTCGCGACTGAAGCGGCTGCTCAATATCTTCGCCAATCCGGATCTGCCCACGGTCTCCGACTACTACGAGCCGTGGAGCTACGACTACGACAACCTGCTGTCCGCGCCCGCGATGGACACCAGCCCGGTCGCGCGGCCGAAATCGCTGATCACCGGGCAGGATACGAAGATCACCTGGGGCGCCAACTGGGATGACGACCTGGGCTCCGGACCGGAGCAGGTGGGCAAGGACCCGCTGCTGGCCAAGCTGTCGGATCAGGTGAAGCTGGAGTTCGAACAGACCTTCATGTTCTACCTGCCGCGGATCTGCGAGCACTGCCTCAATCCGTCGTGTGTGGCCTCGTGCCCGTCGGGTGCGATCTACAAGCGGTCCGAGGACGGCATTGTGCTCGTCGACCAGGACAAATGCCGTGGCTGGCGACAGTGCGTCAGCGGCTGCCCGTACAAGAAGATCTACTTCAACCACAAGACGGGCAAGGCGGAGAAGTGCACGTTCTGCTACCCGCGCGTGGAAGTCGGTATTCCGACGGTCTGTTCGGAGACCTGCGTCGGCCGGCTGCGCTACATCGGCGTCATGCTGTACGACGCGGATGCCGTGGAGGCGGCGGCCTCGGTCACCGAAACCAAGGATCTGTACCCCTCACAGCTCGGGGTGTTCCTCAATCCGCATGATCCGCGAGTGGTCGCGCAGGCCGAGCGGGCCGGGATCTCGCCGGAGTGGATCGAGGCCGCGCAGAATTCGCCGGTCTACAAATTGATCGTCGATTACCAGATCGCGCTGCCGCTGCATCCGGAATACCGCACCATGCCGATGGTTTGGTACGTGCCGCCGCTGTCGCCGGTGGTGGATGTGCTCTCCGAGACCGGACACGATGCCGAGGACGCGTCGAATCTGTTCGGCGCCATCGACGCACTGCGCATTCCGGTGGAGTACCTGGCCGAACTGTTCACCGCCGGTGAGATCGGGCCGGTGCGGGCGTCGCTGCAGCGGCTGGCGGCCATGCGGTCGTTCATGCGGTCGGTGAATCTCGGTATGGAGCCGGATCCGTCGATCGCACCCTCGGTGCGGTTGGAGCCGGAGGAGATCGAGGCGATGTACCGGCTGCTGGCCATCGCGAAATACGAACACCGATACGTGATTCCGCACGGCGCGACTACGCAGGCGCACGAACTGGATTCGCTGGCGACCGGATGCAGCCTGGATACCGACGGCGGACCGGGTATGACGGCATTCGACACGATGGTGGAGAAGTTCCATCTGACCGATACCAATGGCGCGGCGCCGGATGAGAAGTCGAATCGGATCAATTTGCTGAACTGGGATGGGCGCAATACCGACGGACTGCTGCCGACCGCGCGCAATGGCAATGGGGCCAATGGGCACGGTGTGAACGGGACCAGCGGTTCGGCGAAAAACGGTGTGGCCACGAATGGCTCGACCAACGGTTCCGTCACGCCTACGCCGACCGGAGCGACCAAATGAATCCGCTGACACCCGGAGGCGCATGATGGCACTGCTGAAGGTGCGCCGCAGGCCCGAGCCCGTCGCTCAGCTGTCCGAGCGCGATTGCCGCCTGGTGTGGCGGATCGCCGCGCTGCTGCTCGACTATCCGAGCGAGCAGATGTTGGCGACCGTCGACCAGATCGATGATGCCGCAACGCAATTGCCGGACGTGGTAGGCGCGTCGCTGCTGGAGTTCATCCACCACCTGCGTGCCACCCCGCCGATCACGCTGGCACAGCAGTACGTCGAAACCTTCGATATGCGCCGCCGTTCCAGCATGCACCTCACGTTCTACGCCTACGGCGACACCCGCAAACGCGGTATGGCACTGCTGCGGTTCAAGCACGCCTACCGGCACGCCGGTGTCGAACTCGGTGACGAGGAGTTGCCCGACCACCTGCCGGTGCTGCTGGAATTCGCCGCGACCGTCGACCCGATCGGCGGTGAACGTCTGCTGGGCGAACACGTTCCGGTGATCGAACTCCTGCGGCTGTCGCTGGAAGACAACGGATCCCCGTACGCCGGAGTGCTGGCCGCCGTCGTCGCCACTCTGCCGCCGCTGACCACTGCGGACCGGCGTCGCATCGCCGAACTCGCCGCCCAGGGACCGCCCGAGGAAGAGGTCGGTCTCGACCCCTTCGCCATGGACCCCTCGCTGTTCGACGGATCGGAAGCCCGCCGATGACCACCGCCTTCTGGATGACGCTGCCCTACGTGGCCTTCACCTCGTTCGTGCTCGGCCACCTGTGGCGCTACCGCAACGACCAATTCGGTTGGACCACACGCTCTTCCCAGATCTACGAGAGCCGCCTGCTGCGGCTGGGCAGCCCGCTGTTCCACTTCGGCATGCTCGGGGTCATCGGCGGGCACGTGCTCGGCGTGCTGATCCCGGAATCCTGGACCGACGCCGTCGGCGTCTCCGAGCACACCTACCACGAGGTCGCGGTCGCGGCGGGTTCGGTCGCCGGACTCGCGGTCATCCTCGGCGTCGGCATCCTGCTCTACCGCCGCATCACCGTTCCCGCCGTCCGCAAGGCCACCACGCGCAATGACCAGCTCATGTATGTTCTGCTGGCCGCCGCGCTGATCACCGGTCTGCTCAATACCTGGGGCAGCAATCTGCTGTGGGGCACCTACAACTATCGCGAGACCGTATCCCCGTGGTTCCGTAGCCTTTTCACGGTCCATCCGGAGCCCGAGCTCATGGTCGGCACTCCGTGGACCTTCCAGCTGCACGGTCTCGTAGTGCTGACACTCATCGCCATCTGGCCCTACACCCGCTTGGTCCACATGTTCAGTGCGCCCGTCGGCTACCTGACCCGGCCGTACATCGTGTATCGCGCAAAGGAATCCAACGCCCCGGACAAGCGTCGCTACGCGCGTGCGTGGGATGCCCCCGTCACGCCCGAAACCTGGCGCTGACCCCCGGGTTCGGGTCCTCTCACCCGATGCCCAGCAGCCCCGTCCTCCCTGATCGGGAGAGCGGGGCTGTGTGCTTTCCCGGCAAACACGCTTGTCGAATCCCGAGGACGCGCCGACGGCCGTGATAGGAATTCGACCCATGTACCGGCTCGTGCCTACACCTCGCTGGCGCTCGGTTCCGGCACGCCCGATGGGCGCTGTGCCGATGGTTCGCTCGCTGCGCTCCCTCACGCGATGCCTGGTTTTCCTGTTGGCGGTCTACGCCGCGACCGTTCCTGTAACCGCCGCAGCCGATCCCGGCTCCCGGATCCTCGATGTCCGGCCGCTCGGCGGGCGGCAGTTCGAGGTCGTGGTCCATTCGGCGGCGATGAATCGGCCCATCACACTGTGGATGTCGCATCCCGGTGCAGGTGCGCCCGCGCTCTATCTGCTCAATGCGATCGATGGCGGCGAGGACGGCGGACCGTGGACGCGCCGCACGGATGTCGCGGATTTCTTCGCGGATAAGAACGTCAATGTGATCGTGCCGATGAGTGGGCGCGCGAGTTACTACACCGATTGGCTCGACGACGATCCGGTCCTGGGCCGCAACAAGTGGACGACGTTCCTGACCAAGGAGCTGCCGCCGCTGCTGGAAACGCGTTTCGGTATGACGGGGCGCAATGCCGTTGCGGGCCTGTCGATGTCGGCGACCTCGGCACTGAATCTGGCCATCGGCGCGCGCGGCCTCTATCAGGCTGTAGGTGCCTACAGTGGCTGCCCGCGCACCAGTGACCCCGCCGCCATCGCCTATCTGCACTCCCAGCTCGCGGTCTTCGGCGCGAATGCGGGCAACATGTGGGGCGCCCCGGACAATCCCGCCTGGGCCGAGCACGATCCGATGCTGCACGTGGACCGGCTGCGCGGCTTGGCGCTCTACGTCTCGTCGGGCAATGGCGCACCGGGAGTACACGAAACCCTCGGCGATGTCGGCATCGATGGCAATCCGGTCCGGCTGCTCGACCGCATGCTGGTCGGCGGTGTCATGGAGACCGTCATCGATGGCTGCACCGGCCCCTTCGTGGATCGGCTGGCCGAGGCAGGCATACCCGCCACCGTGAATCTCCGTCCGGCGGGAACGCACGCCTGGTCGTACTGGCAGGACGACGTCCACCAGTCCTGGCCGCTGTTCGCCGCCGCGCTGGGCGCATAGCCGACACTTGTCGGTGCCCTGGTCGACAATGCGGTATGGCCTATGACAAAGTGCTCGCCGATCGGATCCGGGAGCTGATCGACCCGACACCCGACGTGAGCGAAAAGAAGATGTTCGGCGGTCTCGCCTTCCTGATCAACGGCAATATGGCGGTAGCGGCGAGCCGGACGGGCGGTCTACTCGTCCGCGTCGACCCGCAGGAGAGCACCACCCTGCTCGCCCGCGAATACGTCGGCACGATGGTGATGGGCGGTCGCGAAATGAACAACTGGCTGCGGGTCGACGGCGCGGCCGTCGCCGATGACGAAGCGCTCGATGAATGGGTCGACCGCGGCGTCAGCTATGCGCGTTCGCTGCCGCCGAAGGAGAAATAGCGGTTCAGTGGACCAGGCGGCGGAAGGTGAGTTTGTCGAATTCCCGGCCGTATTCGTCCACCGCGACCACATCCATCTCGCTGGCGAAGATGCCGGGCCGGACATCGACGCGCAGGAACGAGTAGTTGCGGAACCGCACTCGCGACCAGGAAGCCGCTTCGTCCTGTTTGCCGCCGGACGCGGTCCACACATAGCTGTTCGGGACCGTCGTGTCCGGTAATTCGTGGCCGCGGAACGTTTCCTGCGAACCGGGCTGGAAGTCGTAGCGCGGTCGGCCGCCACCGCCGACGGTGTAATAGACCGTGCCGTCCGTATCCGGGTAGACGATCGAATTGTCCGCGGCGATCCTGGTCGCGGCGCCGGCGCGGATCGGATCCGTGCGTTCGTAGACGTGATTGTGGCCCTGCAGCACCAGATCCACCTGATACCGGTCGAACAATCCGGCCCACGCGTCGCGCACGCCGCCGTCGCTGGCGTGGGCGTCGGTGGTCGAGTACGCGCAATGGTGGAAGAAGCACACCAGGAAGTCGATATTCGGGTCCGCGCGGTAGGCGGCGAGAGTGCGCTGCACCCAACTCGTCTGCGCCCCACCGGAATACCCGGCATTGGCCTTGATCTCATAGCTGACGTCATTGGCGTCGAGCGAGAGCACCGCGACATTGCCGTAGGTGAACGAATATGCCGACGGGCAGCCCGCGGGGCCGTTGCCGGGGAAGTCCAACCGCGCCAGATGTCCGCCGTAGCCGTGCTGGCCGTAGGTCGCTTCCATATCGTGGTTGCCGGTGGCGAACATCCACGGTGTCTCGGCGGCACTGCGTTCGATGGCCCCGAAGTAGACATCCCAGACGTAGGGGTTGTACTTGTCGAAACCGGATTCGAGCTTCGCGCCGTTGGCGACGAATTCGTTCGGCTTGCCCCCGCCGGATGGGTCGGCGTAGGCGATATCACCGGCGAGAATGTGGAAATCCGGTTTGGCGGCGGCGATTTGGCGCAGCACATTGCTCGCGTGCGGCGCGTTCGGATCGTTATCGGCCTTGTAGTACTTGTCGTCGTAGTCGCCGGACACGGTGCCCTGCGGCAGCGCCGGCGTCTCGTCGGTGCCCTGATCGCCCATCATGGTGAACCGGAACGGCAGGATGGCGCTACGCGCACTCGGCATCGCGGGTGCGGCGGCACGGATATCGCCGGTGAAGCCGTCGGAGGTGCGCCAGCGATAGAAGTGCGGCACGCGTCCGGGTAGGCCGTCGACCGGGGCGTGCACGTAGAACTGTTCGGCTGCGAGGACACCGCCGTCTGCGGAGGGGACCTGGGTCAGCAGATTGCGCACCTCGGCCTCGATGGTGCCGCCGAGCGCCGGCGTCGGGCCGTGGTCCAGGAAGACCTTGGTACCGGCCGGTGGCCGGGAGAGCTGACCGGCGAACCGGAGCTGACTGGTCGCATCCGCTCCATATCCGACACGTCGACCGCCGACCGCGAGCTGCGCGTCCTCGGCGTAGGCGCGCCTGCCGAACGGTGAGGTGCCGACGGCCGCGGCCGCGGCGGCCGCCGCGGTACCGCGCAGCACATTGCGCCGGGAGACCGGGTGCCGACGTAGGTAGTTCCGATGCCACTCGTGCTGCTCGTCCATGGTCATATGGGCGGCGTTGGCAGCGGGAATTCCGGTATCCGGAAGATCGCCAGCGGGGTTCATCGGATTCGACGGCACGGCACCGATGCTCTACGGCCCCAGCGCATCACGCAACTCGACACCGCTTCCCACGCACGAACAATTCGTGAACTCTCCGGCCCTCACCACACGATAGCTACGCAATTCGCCCAAAACGAACGAATACCCCAGCGACAGCGGCAATCTCATCCTTTTGCTGCGGCGTCTTCGGGGTTAGGCTGCGGCGATGACGTCATTTACGCGTGCGGCGGCCGTGGCGGTCGTCCTGGGCGGTTCCGTATTCGGCGCCGCGACCGCACATGCGACGCCCGGTACCGATATCACCGCGGTCACCCTCGCCCAAGCGCAGATCCCCGCGGGCCTGCTGCCGTTCGTCGCGGGCACCGACCTGGTCGTCCGCGAAATCACCATCGCGCCAGGCGGTTCCACCGGCTGGCACTATCACTACGGTCCGGTCTTCGGCTTCGTCCGCTCGGGCACCCTCACCCATCCGGGCCCCGACTGCGTGGCCCCGGTCTTCCACACCGGCGATTTCATCTACGAACCCGAGGGCGCCTGGAACGTGCACATCGGCCGCAATCTCGGACCCGACCCGCTCGTCCTCGACGTCGTCTACGCGCCGCCCACCGGTAAGCCGCTCTTCGAAGACGCCGACGCCCCCGACTGCGCCTAGTCAGCCCGGGGTCCGCTGCCGCACCAGCGGCAGGTACACCTCGTCGACGATTTCGACCAGCACATCATCGGGTGCGGTCGGGATCCCGCGCAGCACGAATTCGTTGCGCAACAAGACGATTGCCACTGTGGCGACCCGTGGATGCAGGGCCTCGGGTGCGGCCTCACCGCGGGCGACCGCGCGGCCGAGAATGGTCAGCCAGGTGGCGGCACCGGAGTCCGTGGAGTGCTCGGGTAGCTGCGCGAGCAGTTCCGCCGCGCCACCGGCCGCCGCCAATAAGTCGCGCATGACCGCGCCGAGGGGTGAGCTCCAGTGGCGGTTGGCGCGGCGGAGCATCTCGAGTACGTCCTCGCGCAGATTCCCGGTATCGGGGGGCTGAACGGCGGTGGTCAGCTGCCGGTAGGCGGCGATGCCGAGTGCGAGGCGATTCGGCCAACGGCGGTAGATGGCGTTTTTGTTGGTGCCCGCGCGGGCCGCGACCTTGTCCATGGTCAGTCCGGCGTATCCGGATTCGGTCAGCTCCTCTGCCGCGGCGCGCAGGATCGCCTCCTCGAGCGCTGCACCACGCCGCCGCGTTTGCCCGAGTTGTTCCACACCTGCCACCTTTCGCCAACCGAAACTCATCGTACCTTCCGACAAGAGCGTGACGCCTGAGTACTGAGGAGTTAAGGTACTAGAAGTACCTTAGCCCTGTTGGATAGAAGGAATGCACCATGCGCGCAAAGGGCATCAGTTACAGCACCGGCTTCCTCGGCAAAAGCGGGCTGTCCCGGCAGCCGTTCGACGCGGCGGAGGTCGAGCGGGAGCTCCGCATCATTCGAGATGACCTGCACTGCAACGCAATACGTGTGATGGGCGGCGATCCGGATCGAATCGAGCTCGCCGCGACCTACGCCGCCGAACTCGGCCTGGAGGTCTGGTTCTCGCCCTATCCGCTGGAGCTCGAACCCGAGGAAGTGCTCGCGCTGTTCGCCGACTGCGCCCAGCGCGCGGAAAGACTGCGACAGCATGGAGCCGAGGTTGTCTTCGTGACCGGCGCGGAACTGAGTCTGATGAACCACGGATTCCTGCCCGGCCGCGATATCGACGAGCGGCTCGAGCTGCTGTTGCGACCGGATCGGCCGCGCGAGCAGATCGGCGAGGTCAGCGCGCGGGTCAATGAATTCCTCGGCAAAGCGGTCGCGGTGGTCCGGGAACATTTCGGCGGCAAAATCACCTATGCCGCGGTGCCGCTCGAACACGTCGACTGGGACCCCTTCGACATTGCCTCGGCGGATCTGTATCGGTCCGCCGAGATCGCCGACCGGTTCGCCGATGGCGTCGGAACCCTTGTCGCCCAAGGCAAGCCGCTCGCAATCACCGAATTCGGCGCGGCCACCTTCCACGGCGCGGGCGATCGCGGCGCACTCGGACTGGAGATCGTCGAACACGACCCGGATACCGGCGCGCCTTTGCGCGTGAACGGCGACTACCGCCGCGACGAGGCAGGCCAGGCCGCCTACATCCGCGAGCTACTCGAGATCTTCGACGCCAAGGGCGTGGACAGCGCCTTCGTATTCACCCTGGCCCTGCACGACCATCCGCACCGCCCCGATGGTGACCCACGCGATGACCTGGACCTGGCCAGTTACGGCATCGTCAAAGTCTTCGAAAACCGCAAGGGCGACACCTATCCGGACCTGCCATGGGAACCGAAGGCCGCATTCCACACCCTCGCCGACTACTACCGAGAGCACTGAACCGGATCGCCGGCACCCCTCGCTGGATATTTGACTTGCGATTACAGAATCTCTACCGTGGATCTCGTGGCACGTACGAAGAGCTTCGATCCCGACGATGCGGTCGCCAAGGCGATGGAGGTGTTCTGGCGCAAGGGATACGCCCGGACCACGCCACAGAATCTTCTCGACGCGATCGGTGTCGGCCGAGGCAGCCTGTACAACGCGTTCACGGGCAAACGGGACCTGTTCGAGCGGGCGCTGCGCCGATATCAGGCGCACGAAACGGCGCGGTTGATCAATCTGCTCGACGGGCCGGGCTCACCGCGGGATCGGGTCCGCGCCGCGCTGACCATGGTGCTCGACGCGGCCCGCGACGACACAGAACGCCGCGGCTGCCTGGCCACGAATACCGCAGTCGAGCTGGGCGGCGACGACACGGTCGAGCTGCTCGTGCGGCGCATTTTCGATCGGCAGCACGATGCCTTCCGGAGCGCCATCGAGGAGGGGCAGCGCGCCGGGGAGTTCACCAAGGATCTGGATTCCCAGACCGCAGCCAACTTCCTACTGGTGACCATCAACGGAATGCGGGTGCTCGCCAAGGCCGACCCTCGCCCGGCCCGGCTCGCGGGACTGGTCGAAACAGCAATGCGGGCACTGTAATTCATCGTTCGGTTCGGTAAAGCAGGTCATCAGCAGAGGGCAGGCATGCTGCTCTTGATTTGTAACTTCAGTTCAAGAAAGAGAGTCCATGCATCTGCAACTCACAGGCAAGACCGCCATCGTCACCGGGGCGAGCAAAGGCATCGGCCTGGAAATCGTCCGGGCACTCACGGCCGAAGGCGTGCGGGTCGTCGCCGCCGCGCGCACAATCACGCCCGAACTCCGCGAACTCAACGGCCCTTCCACCGCCGTGACCGTCGACCTGGCCACCCCAGAAGGGGCCACTGTGTTGATCGAACGCGCCACCGAGATCCTTGGCGAGATCGATATCCTCATCAACAATGTCGGCGGCGTCGTCCCCGGCAGCGCCGACGCCGCCGGCTTCCTCGACATCGGCGACGATGCCTGGCAGCGCACCTACGAACTCAACCTGTTCGGCACCGTCCGGGTCACCCGCCACGCCCTGCCCAGCCTGCTCCGGCAACGCGGCGTGATCATCAACGTCTCCTCCATCGGCGCGCGCGCTGCCTACCACCCCGTCGACTACGGCACCGCGAAAGCCGCCTTGAACAATCTCACCAAAGCACTCGCCGAAGAGTTCGGCGCGCAGGGCCTGCGCGCGCTTACCGTCTCCCCCGGCCCCACCCGCACCCGCAACTGGTCGGCCCCGGACGGCTACGCCGCCGACGTCGCCGCCCAAAACGGAATAACCCTCGACGAATTCCTCGCCCAAGCCCCCGCACGGATGGGCATCACCACTGGCCGACTCACCGAACCACACGAGACCGCGGCACTAGTGACCTTCCTGGCGTCCGATGTGTCCGGAAATCTCACCGGCGCAGACTATTTGGCCGACGGCGGGGCGATCAAAACGGTCTGAGGCGGTGACGGTCGACGTCAGCGTCGACAGCACTACCCGCACCTTGTCCTCGGCCGGGATCACGACTGCCCTGAGGTAGACTCGAACATAAGTTCGAATCAAGGGGTTTGGATGCGGGCGTTACGTCGAGCCGAGATTGCCGGGTTGCTGGCCAGCGATATCGTCGCGCACCTGGCCACCATCGACGCGGCCGGATATCCGCATGTCACGCCGATGTGGTTTCTGTGGGATCAGCAGGCTTTTCGGCTGACAAGCTGGGCGGGGCGGCCGCATTTGCGGCGGATTCTGGCGAATCCGCGAGTGGGGTTGGTAATCGATCGGGAAGTTGTGGGCTCGCGGGACGGCGGGCAGCGGCCGAATCGGCAGGTGCGGGTGATCGGGGATGCCGAGCTGACCATCGATGCGGATGGCGTGTGGACCCAGCGCATCTGGGAGAAGTACGGCAGTGGGCCGGTGCTGGGCGAGGTGGAGCGCGCGCGGGTGCTGATCACGATCACTCCCGACCGCTTCATCGCCGTCGCGAGCGTCTGACCTGCACGAAAAATTCTTCAAAAAATTTCGCGAGATACGTCGAAGACGTCGGGGCAGCTCCGACCGAAGGGTGACAGCAGGTCATAACCAACCCAAGGAGCCCACCATGTCGGTCAACACTTTCCTCTGGTTCGACAACGACGCCGAGGAAGCCGCCGCCCGCTACACCGCGCTGATCCCCAACTCTCGCATCGTGGATGTCAATCGCCACCCCGACGGCTCGGCTTTCATCGTCTCGATCGAACTCGACGGTCACCCGTACACCCTGATGAACGGCGGTCCCGGACATCCGTTCACGGATGCCGCATCGATCCAGGTGATCGTGGATACCCAGGCCGAGGTCGATCGCCTGTGGGACGCCCTGGTCGATGGCGGTGCGCCCGGGCCGTGCGGCTGGCTCACCGACCGCTACGGCCTGTCCTGGCAGGTCGTACCCGCGCCCCTGCTCGCCCTCATGGACGGTGTGAACCCCACCAAGATCGGCGCCGCCGCCGCGGCGCTGCAGTCCATGTCCAAGCTCGATATCAAGGTTCTGCAGGACGCGTACGACAACGCCTGAGACCGGGCACCCCGTCTGATAGCCGGGCACCCACACACAGTGTGCCCGGCTACGACATCGGGTGCCCGGCAGAGGGCGGATGCGGGGTGCGGGGGTCGAGCTCGCGGTGGGTGACGAGGACACCCTTCGGGGTACCCGTCGGATCCGAGGGGTAGAGCAGATACGCCGGGTGGCCGGGTCGTAGTGCCCGCGCCCGGTGGACATTGTCGATCGGGGTCGCGGGGCGACGGGCGGCTCGACCGGCCGCGGCCGAGTCATCGAACATCAGCCAGTCGATGCCGTGCCAGGGCAGATCCCGCCTGACGGCGGCGACCGTAATCCCCTGCCGTGCACCGGAATCCGCGATCACCGTCGCGATTCGGCGCGACGGTTCGGTCGGGTCGACCGGAACGAAACACGCGCCGGTCTTGGCGACCGCCCAGAGCGCCAGCCCGGATTCGAGCGGCCGCGACAGCGCTGCCACCACGAACTCGCCCGGTCCCGCACCACCGGCCATCAATTCGCGCGCCCATCTGGACGATTCCTCGTCCAACTCCTGATAGGTCATCGTGCGCGCACCGTCACGCAGAGCGACCGCGTCCGCAACAGTGCCCGCTCGCAGGAGTTCGGGCAATAAGACCGTCGGACCGGTCTCGGCCGCTCGCGCGGTGTTGTCGTCGGCTCCCGTCACAACGCCTCCCCGGGGATTTCGGAAAGCCTGCCGCGGCCAACCTACGGCACTACCGGACCGAGACCGCGGCATTTCACACCCTCGGGATGTCGCCGTCGTCAGGCCCGATCAGGATGCCGAAACCACCTCCGCGAAGACATCGTCGAGGTTGCTCGCGGTGAGTCCGAAGGTCTCCCGGGTGGTGGCGTCGTCGACGGTGAACTCGCGATGCGACATGTGGTAAGTCTCGAACAATTCGGCCCAGAACGGGTCGGTGTGGCCGAGCAGGGTCAGTTCGCGGTCCGTCATCACCTCGAGCCGCGGCTTCGGGGCATCCGCTGTTGCGGCGAAGCGCTCGGCGGCCGCACGCAGGGTGCTGGTGATGGTCGGGGCGAGCCAGGCACGCCCCCAAGCGTTTTCGCTGCGCGCGACCGCGACGAGTGCGGCGGCCGCGTCACCGATCGCGGTGTAGGAGTGCGGCAGATCCAGGTCCTGCGGGACCAGAGCGAGTTGGCCCGCAATCACTTTCGGCTGCACCAGCAGCGAGAACAGCGATACCGCACCGCGGCCGAGGAATTGGCCCGCCCTGACCTCGGTGACCCGCACCCGGCCCGCATCGTGGGCCGCCTTGGCATCGAGCCACATCCGCGCGCGCACCCGCCCCTTGGGTCCGGTGGCCGCCAGCGGTGTGTCGTCGGTGACCACACTGTCCACCGGGCCGTAGCCGTACAGATTGCCGAGCATCACGTAGTTCGCACCGGACTGCTCCGCGGCCGACAGTATGGCGCTGAACAGTGGCGGTACCGCCTCCGGCCAGGTGTGATAGGCGGGCATCGCGGTATTGAATACGGTGTCCGCGCCCTTGACGAGATCGGTGAGCGCGGTCGCGTCCACGGCGTCGGTCGCGATCAGTTCGATGTCGGGATGCTGCGGGCCGGTCCCGCTGCGGCTGATCATCCGCACCTGGTCGCCGGACTCGGCCAATCGGACCGCAGTTGCCGAGGCGGTGGCGCCCCGGCCGATGATGACATGCGAAGGCATGCGACTTCCCTTCTGAGACAAGATGATTCACGCAATCTAGGCAATCTGCCGATCGCGTGCCGTCAACATTGCCCGGTGCGGGAGCGCTAGACTAGTGGCCGGTTAGCCATCTATCCCAAGGATCCAGCCATGAAGACCGTGGCCGTTGTCGCCGTCGCGCCGGTGAAGCCCTTCGAACTCGCCATGCCCGGAACCATGCTCGGCTCGGTGACGGTCGACGGTGAGCCGTGTTACCGGATGGTGGTGTGCACCGCCGAACCGGGCATTGTTCCCGGCGCGCTGGGCGGTTTCGATGTCGTGGTGCCGCGCGGACTGGATGCGCTCGACGAAGCGGATACCGTCATCGTGCCGAGCACCGGCAGTCGAGGGACCGCCGATGCGGCCACCATCGCGGCACTGCGCCAGGCCGTCGATCAAGGCAAGCGCGTCACTTCGATCTGCAGTGGCGCATTCGTATTGGCCCAGGCCGGGCTGTTGTCCGGCCGCACCGCGACCACGCACTGGGGTCTGGCCGACGAACTCGCCGAGATGTTCCCCGATGTGACCGTGCGCAGCGACGCACTGTTCATCGAGGACGGACCGGTGACCACCGCCGCCGGTGCCGCCGCCGGAATCGACCTGTGCCTGCACCTGATTCGCACCGACTACGGTGCGACGGTCGCCAATGCCGCGGCCCGCGCCGCGGTCGTAACCCCGGTACGCCCCGGCGGCCAAGCCCAATTCGTCGACTCGCCACTGCCGCCGGAGAACGGCCGCACCCTCTCGGCCACCCGCACCTGGGCTCTGGAACGCCTCGACACTCCCCTATCCCTGGACGATCTGGCCACCCACGCCCGCACGAGCGTACGTACCCTCACCCGGCGCTTCCACGAGGAAACCGGCCTCAGCCCGCAGAAATGGCTACTGCACCAACGCATTCAGCGCGCACGAGAACTCCTCGAGTCCACCACCCTGCCCATGGACCAGGTGGCCCGCCACAGCGGCATGGGCTCCGCGGAATCCCTGCGCCAACACATGATCCGCCACGTCGGCCTACCCCCGAGCGCCTACCGCGCCTCGTTCACCCGCACTCCACGCCGATCCGCCTGAGCGAACCCCGGGGCGGCCTGGCTATACCTGAATGACAGTCAGCTCCGGCACGACAGAGGAAAACCCGGTGTCCTGGGTCACTATCGGCCATCCGTGTGCCATCGCAGTCGCGGCAATCCACGAATCGTTGATCTCCATCTTCGTCCCCGCCGCCTTCAGACGCTGCCGCAGTAGCGCCCACGCCGCAGCAACACGCTCATCGATCGGAATCGGCTGCAAGCGTTGCGCTGCGGTCAATGTATCCAGCCTGCGGGAGCGGGACTCGTCATCGACGGACATCAGCACACCCCACCGCAACTCAGCGAAGGTAACCACGCTCACCGCCGATTCCTCCGGAAGCAGGTCGATGTCGATGCGCCGGTTACTTTCGCGCGCGATAAATACCGACGTGTCGAGCAGGCCGATGCTCATGCGCTCGCTCACCGCCACGGACCTGCGGTGTCGTCAGTAGTCTCGGTCAACTCATCCGCAAGCTGATCACGCAGACCGGGATCGGCGAGCGGCAGATCAGCGAGGAATGCCCGCGTTGCCACAGTGGCCGGACGCTCGCGGCGAGGCACCAACAGGGCAACCGGACGCTCGTTCACGGTGACTTCGAGGGTCTCGCCCGCCTCGACTCGTCGCAGCACCTCACTGACGTGATTGCGCAGTTCACGCACCGAAACCCGCTCAGGCTGAGACATGAGTTCAGTGTAGCTTTCTTGCTACGGTGTGCTACACCTTTTTCGACAGCCACTCAAATCGCACGCGCACGGACCAGCTCGCGGGCGGCAGTGCGGTAGCGGTCGGCGATCAGGCGGACGACGGCCGGGTGGACGCCGATAGGTTCGGCGACGCCGTCGGCGCCCGCCTCGTGCAGGCGCTGCTGGAACAGACCGTGGGCCAGCAGATACGAGGCGATGAAGACGCGCTTTGCGCCCGACTCACGAAGTTCGGCAACGACTTCCGGTACGCGCGGGGCTCCGGTGGCGACGTAACCGATGCGAACCGGGACACCCAGATGTTCGGCCAGCATGCTCGCTGCGCGCCGAACGTCCTGGCGTGCACGGGCATCCGATGATCCGGCCGCCGCGAAGACCACCGCGTCACCCGGGCGCCGGCCTGCGGCGCGCAGTCGCATGGCCATGATGCGGGCCAATGCCGGATCCGGTCCCATCGCGGGTGTCACCGCGACCTCGGGATGACCGCTCTCGGCCACCTCGCGCGGCACATCCTGATACACATGATATCCGGAGGCGAGGAAGGCCGGAACCACAACGGCAGGAACCGATTCCCCTTGGGCATCGGTCAGATCACGCAGCACCTCGGACGGCGATGGGCCGAGCACATCCACGAAAGCGGTACGCACCCAGGGCTTCTCGGTCGCCTCCTGCCCACGAGCAACGGCGCGAGGTGCACAAACCGGCGCCGTGGAGGTATCGGCGTCGCGCCCCGAAATCGCGACGCCGAGCTCACCCACCCCGCTTGCTCCCATCCCACCGGCCGCCGTCCTGCTGAACTCGTCAGCGACCGCCTCGGCGAGCGCGGCGATCATCTGCACACCCCTGGTACTCCTGGTGCCGTGTGCGACCAGGACCAGGGCCGGAGCCGTCACCAGCTCCCCGCAGGCTGTGCGTACCTCGGCGCGCGGGCCGGGGTACCGATGCCCGCTACCGGCGCACGGCCGTTGGCGACGGTGCGCGGAAAATCATCGGCGCAATCCGCGGCGTCCAGCGCCAGCCGGTAGCCCCGCTTGACCACGGTCTGAATGGCTTTCGGGGTACCCAGCCCAGCACGCAGCCGCGCGATCGCGGTCTCCACAGCATGGGTGTCGTCACCGCCGCCGGGCAGCGCCGCGAGCAGATCCTCCCGGGAAACCACCCGGCCGGGCTGCCGTGCCAGCGATCGCATCAGTGCCATCGGCGCGGGCGCGAGCTGGCGCACGGAACCGTCGACCACTACGCACGCACCGCGCACGCTGATGGTGTGTCCGGCGGCCTGAATTCGATTGGCGCGCCGCGGCAATTCCTCGGCGACGTGCCGGGCCAGCGCACCGAGGCGCGCCCGTCCCGGCATCGAGGTCGGCACACCCAGCTCCTCCAGCGGAGCCGCGGTGATCGGTCCGACGCAGGCGGGCAGCACCCGTCCGCGCAGTGCGTGCAGCACACCCTCCAGCAGCCCGGTTTCCTTGGCGCGCATCAACATCGACGCCACGGCGGGCGCACTGGTGAAGGTCACGCAGTCCAGGCTGGAGGTGATGATGGCCTCGATCAGGCTGTCCATCGGACCCTGATCATCCGGCGGCACCCAGCGATACACCGGCACCGCGACGACATCCGCACCGGCACAACGCAATACCTCGCAGAAGTCGGGTACCGGCTCCCATTCGGTTGTCGCGCCGTGCAATTGGACCGCGATCCGCACACCCTCCACCCCCTCGGCGAGCAGGTGGTCGAGCACCTCGGCGGAAGACTCCGATGCGGGCGACCATTCCTCGCGCAGTTCGGCGGCACGAATGGCGCCCTTGGCCTTCGGCCCACGCGCCAGCATCCTGGTGGACGACAGCGTCAGCCGCAGATCCTCGGCAATGCCCCAGCCCTCGGCCGCTTCCATCCAGCCGCGAAATCCGATGCCGGTGGTGGCCACCACGATCTGTGGCGGATCGGCCACGAGGTCGCGGGTCACCCGCTCCAGTTCGGTGTCGTCGGCCAGCGGGATGATGCGGATAGCGGGAGCGGCGACGATACCGGCGCCCCGTCGGGTCAGCAGCGTGGCGAACTCATCGGCCCGCCTGGCGGCCGTGACGCCGACCGTGAAACCGGCCAGACAGGCGCCCGTATCGATTGTCGTCATGCTTATCCACCGTCCGCGGCGACGAGCCCGGCATCGACCGGGTCGTTGGAAACCGAAACGATGCCGCCCTCGACGCGCACCGCGTAAACCGGCAGCGTCGCCGAATCGTCGTCCAGGCAGCGCCCGTCCAGAAGCGAGAACGCCTGCTTCAGCAGCGGTGAGGCCACAACCGGAATACCGGCGCGGTCACCGACGATCCCGCGCGACATCACTGCCGCGCGGCCGATCGGATCAATATTGCCGACGGCGGCGAGCGTGCCGTCGGTCATCAGGAACAGAGCGGCCTGACGGCCGCCCTTCAGCAACACCGCGACGCCGCGGCCGGGAATCAGGTAGTCGAGTCGGCACGCCTGCGTCCAACCCGAAGGGGATGGTAAGTCGGCGGAGCCTAGGGGGTGGGTCAACACAGTGGTAGCAGTGGCAATGCCGGGGGTGTCCATCACGGTCATCGGTGTCATCCTCCAAACGCCTTATCCATTGGTACAGGCGTCCTGTTTCTTCGGGGTTAAGCGGCTATTGCCCGCGTGTGGCGACCGGGATTTCCGGCATGCCGAGCAACACCGGCACCTTCCGTTCCCCGGTCTCATCGAACGAAATGGTCGGATCGGTCTCTTCCGGGGCATTGACGAAGGACACGAAACGCGACAGCTTCTCCTCGTCCTCGAGCACCGCGGCCCATTCGTCGCGGTAACCGGCGACATGCTGGGCCATGGCGGCCTCCAGATCCTCGGCGATACCGAGGCTGTCCTCGCACACGACCTGCTTGAGGTAATCGATGCCGCCCTCCAGCGCCTCCTGCCACGGCGCGGTGCGCTGCAACCGGTCGGCGGTGCGGATGTAGAACATCAGATACCGGTCGATGTACTTGATCAGCGTCTCGTCGTCGAGTTCACCGGCGAGCAGCACCGCGTGCTTCGGGGTCAGACCGCCGTTACCGCCCACATACAGGTTCCAGCCCTGTTCGGTGGCGATCACGCCGACGTCCTTACCGCGCGCCTCGGCGCATTCGCGGGCGCACCCGGACACGGCCAGCTTCAGCTTGTGCGGCGAACGCAGGCCGCGGTAGCGCTTCTCCAGCTGCACGGCCATGCCGACCGAATCCTGCTGACCGTAGCGGCACCAAGTGGAGCCGACGCAGCTCTTCACGGTGCGCAGCGATTTGCCGTACGCGTGCCCGGATTCCATGCCGACATCGACCAGGCGCTGCCAGATCTGCGGCAGCTGTTCGACGCGGGCGCCGAACAAGTCGATGCGCTGACCGCCGGTGACCTTGACGTAGAGGTCGAATTCCTTGGCGATCTGACCGATGGTGATCAGCTGATCCGGGGTGACCTCACCGCCGGGCATCCGCGGCACCACCGAGTAGGTGCCGTTCTTCTGCAGATTCGCCAGGAAGTGGTCGTTGGTGTCCTGCAGCGCGGCCTGTTCACCGTCGAGGATGTGATCGCTCGAAGTGGAAGCCAGGATGGAGGCGACCGTCGGCTTGCAGATATCGCAGCCGGTGCCCGTGCCGTGCTTGGCGATCAGGGCGGAGAAGGTGCGGATGCCGGTGGCCTGGACAATCTGGAACAGCTCGGCCCGCGACTGCGAGAAGTGCTCGCAGAGCGCCTTGGACATCTCGACGCCGGACTGCTCGAGCAGCTTCTTGAGCATGGGAACGCAACCGCCGCAAGAGGTTCCGGCGGACGTGCACTTCTTGACGCTCGCGATATCGCAGGCGCCCTCTTCGATGGCCCCGCAGATCGCACCCTTGGAAACGTTGTTGCAGGAGCAGATCTGGGCATCGTCGGGCAGCGAGTCGGCACCGAGTTCGGCGCCGGCGGGCGAGATCAATGCGGCCGGTTCGGCGGGCAGCGGACGCCCGACCAGCGGACGCAGCGCCGAGTACGCGGTCGCATCGCCGACCAAGATGCCGCCCAACAGGATCTGCGCGTCATCGGAGACGACGAGTTTCGCGTAGGTGCCCTTGGCGGCGTCGTGCAGTACGACCGATAGCGCGCCCTCGGTGGTGCCGTGCGCATCACCGAAGCTGGCGACGTCGACGCCGAGCAGCTTCAGCTTGGTCGACATATCCGCGCCGGGGAATTCGCCTGCGCCACCGAGCAATCGGTCCGCGACGATCTCGGCGGTGGTGTAGCCGGGGGCGACCAGGCCGTAGCAAACGCCTTCCACCGCAGCGCATTCGCCGATCGCGTAGATGTTCGGATCGGAGGTCTGCAGACCGAGGTCGGTGATGATGCCACCGCGCGGGCCGACCTCGATGCCGCTGTCGCGGGCGATCTGGTCGCGCGGGCGAACACCGGCGGAGAAGACCACCAGTCCGGCGTCGATGACCGAATCGTCGGAGAGCGTAATCTTCAGGCGCTCAGCCGCTCCCGCGTCCGCGACGGTCTCGATCGAAGCGGTGCCGACACCGGTGTGCACCTGCAGCCCGAGATCGGTGACCAGCTTCTCCAGGATGGCGCCACCACCCTCGTCGACCTGGGCGGGCATCAGACGGGGGTTGAACTCCACGACATGCGGCGTCATGCCGAGCAGGCGCAGCGCGTTGGCCGCCTCCAGACCCAGCAGACCACCGCCGACGACCACACCGGCCGCACCGGGTCCGGCCGCGGCGGCGGCCGCGCGGATGCCGTCGAGGTCATCGATGGTGCGGTAGACGAAGCACTCCGGCAGGTCGTGACCCGGCACCGGCGGCACGAACGGGTACGAACCGGTCGCCAGCACCAGCGCGTCGTAGGCGATGGTGTCGCCCGCCGAGGTGGTGACCTTGCGCGCCTCGCGGTCGATGGACTGCGCGGTCTGGCCGAGGCGCAGCTCGACCAACGCGTCACCGGCGTATTCGTTACCCGGAAGCGCCAGCGCGGCGGCATCCCAGGTACCGACGTACGACGAGAGTCCGACGCGGTCGTAGGCGGGCAGCTGCTCCTCGCTGAGGATGACGACCTGCCACTGGCCTGCCTCGTCCCGGGACCGCAGCGCCTCCACGAACCGGTGCCCGACCATGCCGTGGCCGACGACCACGACGGTCTTGCGCTGGGTGGGGTCGACTGTCGAGTTCATGACTGTCCTCCGTTGATGATTCGGCGTCAGGCTCGGGCCGACGTGCTGGTGGACTGGGACGGGGTGGTTGCCTCGGCTTCGAGCACGAGCGCCTCGGCCTCCACGACGACCTCGGAGTCGACGCCGCCGCGCGGACGGCGCAGGAACACCAGCCAGGTCACCGCGGCGCAGGCGACGTAGAAGGCCATGAAGACCCAGAAGGCGGTGGTGGCCGATGCGGTCGAGGCGTAGGAGGAGCGCAGGACCAGGTTGATCCCGACGCCGCCGAGCGCACCGATCGCGCCGACGAAACCGATGAGCGCACCGGAGGTGTTCTGTGACCAGGCGGCCTGGGTGGCCGGACTCGCGTCCAGGCTCTTGGATTTGGCGTCGAAGACCGACGGGATGATCTTGGTGACAGCTCCGTTGCCGATACCCGATACCACGAACAGCGCGATGAATCCGACGACCAGCGCGACCATCGCCGCACCGCTGGGCACGCCGCCGCTACGGTCGCCCGCGGTGCTCGCCACGCCGACCAGTACCGCGGCCGCTGTCATCACTGCGAAGGTGTAGAAGGTGACCCGGCTGCCGCCGATCCGGTCGGCCAGCTTGCCGCCGTACGGGCGGGCCAGCGAACCGAGCAGCGGACCGATGAAGGCGATCTGCGCGGCATGCAGTGCGGCCTGCGCGGCGGTGTCGCCACCGGCCTTGAAGCTGATCTGCAGCACCTGACCGAAGGCGAAGCTGTAGCCGATGAACGAACCGAAGGTGCCGATGTAGAGGAAGGCGATCGCCCAGGACTGCGGCACCTTGAGCGCCGTGATCATGTAGGTGAGATCGGCCTTCTGGTTCTTCAGGTTGTCCATGAACAGCGCGGCGCCGACACCGGCCAGCGCGACCAGCACGAGGTAGATCGCGCAGATCAGCGAGGCGTAGCCGTTGCCGAGGGTGGCGATGACCAGCAGACCGACCAACTGGATGACGGGCACGCCGATATTTCCGCCGCCCGCGTTCAGCCCGAGCGCCCAACCCTTGAGCCGCTGCGGGTAGAAGGCATTGATATTGGTCATCGAGGAGGCGAAGTTGCCGCCACCGAATCCGGCGAATCCGGCCACGACCAGGAACGTCGTGTACGAGGTGCCCGGCTGATTGATGAAGTACAGCGTGAGCAGCGTCGGAATGAGCAGCAGCGTGGCACTGAAGATGGTCCAGTTGCGACCGCCGAAACGCGCCGTGGCCACGGTGTACGGAATGCGCAGAAACGCACCGACCAGCGTCGGCATGGCGACCAGGAAGAACTTGCCCGCCGGATCGATGCCGAACTTATCGGTGGGCATGAACAGCACCATGACCGACCAGATGGACCACACCGAGAACCCGACGTGCTCGGCGAAGACCGACCAGATCAGATTCCGCTTGGCGATGTCTTTGCCACCGGCCTCCCAGGCCGCGACATCCTCGGCATCCCAATGCTCGATGTTGTGGTTACGCGTCAGCGTGCTCAACAGGGGCCTCCCAAAATCGGTTAGCCCCACGGTAGGAAACGGGTATTGCCGAAATGCTGCCCCAAATGACCGTCAAATCAACGGTTGCTCACGATTCCCCGGAAAGCCGGGTGAGTTCCAACCAAATGTTTCGCGCATGTGACACACCGGTTTCCACACGTCACAAACAGCCGATCTCCGAATTACCGGCTGGTGAGGTGTGACGCGCACAGCATGCGCGCCATCACATCACCTCGCAACTCGAAAGGCGCGATCAATTCCAGGTGTCTTCGAGCATGCGCGGCTTGCAGGCCTGCCAGGCTCCGGTAAGCAACACCAGCACCGCGACGACGAGCATCGCGAACGGCGCGGCCCAGCCCTCGGTCGCGCTGCGCAGCATGCCGAACAGCACCGGACCGATGCAGGCCACCGCATATCCGACGCCCTGGGTGAAGCCCGACAGCGCGGCCGAACCCTGTGCGGTCCTGGTGCGCATATTGATCAGCGTAAGTGCCATCGGGAAGGTGCTCGGGCCGAGGCCCAACAGCACGACCCACAGCAACGGCACAGTCATCGGCGCGATCAGCAGTCCGGCGAATGCGGTGAAAAAGAAGACGGCACAACCCACTACGAACGGGAACGGATTGCGGAACCGGGCGACCACCGTCGGTGCGGTGAACGCCGACACCAGACCGACCAGCGCGAACACGCCGACCATGGTTCCGCCGAACCCGGCGCTCGCACCCGCCTCGGACAGGATCTTGGGCAGCCAGGTGAACATGGCGTAGGTGGTCAGCGAGGTCATGCCGAACATGCCCGCCATGCCCCAGGCCACCGGCGAACGCCACACCTTGCCCTTGGGCTCCTTGGTTCGCGACGGCAGCGCCGTGCTGTCGACCCGATCGTGGCCCCGGCGATCGCGCAGCACACCGAGCCACGGCAGCGCGGCCGCGAAGCCGAGAATCGCCCACAGCCCCAGCGAGATCCGCCAGCCGTGCGCGTCGGCAACCGGCACCGCGATCAGCGCGGGCACCACGGTGCCGAGCTGGACCATGGTGATGTACAGCGAGCTGACCACCGCGAGCCGGTCCGGGAAATACCGCTTGACCAGCGGCGGAATCACCACATTACCGATGCCCATTCCGCCGAGGGCCAGTGCGGAGAAGATCAGCAGTTCGGCCGTGCCGCCGACCAGCGCCCGGATCAGCATGCCGAGTCCGGCCATCAGCATCGCGACGAGTGCGGTGCGCTCCAGCCCGATCCGGCGCACGAAAAGCGGTGTGAGCAGACCGGAAACCGCGAACATCAGAGTCGGGATCATGCCGAAGATGCCGACGACGGCCGTCGAGTAACCGATATCGGCGCCGATGCGCTCGGCCAGCGGCGAGAACGCGGTGACGGCGACCCGGAGGGTGAGCGCGGACATCACAATGGCGGCGAGGACGAGCAGTCGGCCTTCCGTCAGTGCACGTTTGCGCCGCTCGACCCGGACGGATTCCGGGCGAGTCATAGTTTCCGGGAAAGTCGCAGTCACTTGCGAAATCATAGGATGACCCGATGATAGGAGGCAAGGATTTGTGACGGGCGGTACTCTGATGCCGTGCAACCCGTCCGGCGGACCAGCCTCATTGCCCAGGTAACCGAGCAGCTGCGTGCCGAAATTCGTTCCGGCCGTTGGGCTATCGGCTCCCGAATCCCCACCGAACCCGAGCTCACCGAGCTCACCGGAACCGGGAGAAATACGGTACGCGAGGCGGTGCAGGCGCTCGTCCACTCCGGGATGCTGGAGCGTCGCCAAGGCTCGGGCACCTATGTCATAGCGGCCTCGGAGGTCGGCGGCACCCTCGCGAAGTACTTCGCCGACGCGGAGGAACGCGATGTGCTGGAGCTGCGCATGGCCCTGGATACCAATGCCGCGGCCTTGGCAGCGCGCCGGCGCGACGAGACCGATATCGCCAATCTGCGGCGACTGCTCGAGGAACGCAGCCAGCAGCACTGGGATGAACAGAATCTCGCGGCCATCGAGGCCGATGTGGAACTGCACCGCGCGATCGTCGTCGCCAGCCACAACGCGGTATATCTGGAGTTCTACGATTCGCTGCTGCCGATTATCGAACAGGTGATCCGGGCGCGGACCGCGAAATCCGACGATGCCTACGACGCGGAGCACAATGAATTGGTGCAGGCCGTTATTGATGGCGATCCGGAACGCGCGGCCCAAGCCGCGCGATGCTTCCTCGCCTCGCTGATCGCCGAATACCCGGACCGCTAGACTTCTGGTCAACCGACCGAAAACTCTTGCGCCGACGAGGTAACCAATAGGTCACCGACCGACTCGCCACCATGTGAGTCGGATTTGCCTGGAACGTCACTTCAGGCCATTCACACGCAACAACCGGCTTTTACCTTTGTCTCGACCGCAGCTCGGCGAACCCACCGAGCCAGATCGAGAGGAAGCCGATGACTGCCGCAGTAGCTGCCACCGGCCAGCAGTCGGACACCCCAGTATTCACGCACCAGAAAAGGGGGCGCTGGCTGGATCACTGGGAACCGGACAACACCGAATTCTGGGAATCGGGCGGCAAACTCACCGCCCGCAAGAACCTGATCTTCTCCGTCTTCGCCGAGAATCTCGGCTTCAGCGTCTGGGTCATCTGGGGCACCGTGGTGACCAGCATGGGCTTGGCGGGCTTCGACTTCCTGGCCGGACTCGGCAAGGGCAACCCGACGGCGGTGAGCAATGCCCTGCTGCTGACCTCGACCCCGACGCTTGTCGGTGCGGCACTGCGCATTCCGTACACCTTCGCCATACCGAAGTTCGGCGGACGCGCGTTCACCGCATTCAGTGCGGGGATGCTGCTCATTCCGACGCTCGGCCTGGCCTACTTCGTGAACCAGCCCGGCACCCCCATGTGGGTGTTCATGGTGCTTGCCGCACTGGCCGGCTTCGGCGGCGGCAACTTCTCGTCATCGATGGCCAATATCTCGTTCTTCTTCCCGGAAGGGAAAAAGGGTGCGGCCCTCGGCATCAACGCCGCGGGCGGCAATCTCGGTGTGGCGCAGACCCAGTTGGTGCTGCCGCTGCTGATCACCCTCGGCACGCACATCATGGCCAAGGACGCGGCGGGCTACCGCTTCGGCATCACGCTGTCGGTGCTGGTCTGGGTGCCATTCATCCTGATCGCCATGTTCGGCGCGCTGCGGTACATGGACGGCATCAGCACCGCCAAGGCCGACGGCAAGTCTTACAAACTGGCGCTGACCAATAAGCACACCTGGGTGATGTCGTTCCTCTACATCGGCACCTTCGGTTCGTTCATCGGCTTCTCCTTCGCCTTCCCGACGCTGATCAAGGCCAACTTCCCGGATCTGGCCAAGATCGGCTGGATCACCACCCTCGGTAACCTCGCCTTCCTCGGCGCGCTGGTCGGCTCGTTCAGCCGTCCGTTCGGTGGCTGGATCTCCGACAAAGTCGGCGGCGCCAAGATGACCATCTACGTCTTCGGCGGTATGGCCGTCGCATGTGTGCTGATCATGGCCGGATTACAGGCCAAGAGCTTCCCGCTCTACCTGGTCGCCTTCCTGCTGCTGTTCGTGCTGACCGGAATCGGCAACGGTTCGACCTACCGGATGATCCCGTCCATCTTCAGCGCCGAGGCCAAGAAGTACGCGTCCGAACAGGGACTCGACCTCACCGACGCCGCCGCCTCGGCCAAGCGTCAAGCGGGTGCCGCGATCGGTGTCATCGGCGCGATCGGCGCGTCCGGTGGCTACCTGCTCCAGCAGGCACTTCGCCTGTCCAACATCAACTTCCACAGCATGAACCCGGCCTTCTGGGCCTACGCCGGCGCGTTCCTGGTCATGGCCACGGTCACCTGGTTCTTCTACCTGCGCTCCTCGTTCGCCGTAGCCCGTGTCCCCTCACTGGCCTACGCCAACGTATAACCACATCACCCGCTAGACCCGAATGCCGCGCTGGACGAGGTCCCCAGCGCGGCATTCGGCCGTCCATCCGCATCACCACCCGCGACTGAGTAGGGATTGCTTTTGGCGGTCTCGGTCCATCAACTGCGCCAGCACTTTACGCTGGAAAGCAGCCTCACACCGGGAGGGTGGGCATTGGATAATTCCGAGGGGGCGGGGGAACCGGTGTTCCGGACCGCACGATTGGCGGATCTCGACGATATCGCCGCGCTGGAGCGAGAACATTTCGGCGACCTGTGCTACCCGTATGTGACGCTGCGGCAACTGTTCGACCTGCACGGACCCGATTGGGTGGTGGCCGAAATCGGCGGCAGAGTGCGCGGCTACGCACTCGTCGGCGTCGGCACCCGGCGGCGCGGCTGGGTGATGGGTCTCGCGGTCGCACCGAACTACCGCAATCGCGGGCTCGGCCGCGCGCTGCTGGACCGGGCCGTGACGAGTTGCCGCACCGCACAAGCAGATTCGGTATACCTCACGGTGCGACCTACCGATCGGCGCACGGTCAAGCTGTACAAGAACGCGGGATTCCGCTGGGCCGGATACGAACAGCGCTACTTCGGCGCGGACGAACCGCGAGATGTGCTGGTACACCGCATCGATCGCTGGCCTACCACCTCGCAGTTCCCCGGACCGAGCGACAAGCGGTGGCTCAAGGGCGGTCGCGCACCGGATTGACCGTCGAATCGCGTTGGTATGGTGGGTATCACGTCGAACGTGACGGCTGCACCCGGGGGAACACACGATGACCGAATACGCGGGCCTGTCCCAACTGTCACCCGTGGTCAATTCGATGACCATGCTGATAGATCGCCATGCCGACCGATACGCGGGCGAGATCACCGAATACTTCCAACAGGCCGAGGGCGGGTCCGAACAGCCGCTTCTCGACTCCTTGAACACCCATGTCGAGACATTGGAGCTGGACTACGACCCGGTGAAGATCTCCCAGCCCGGCGACAGCCTGGTCTTCTCCCATATCTACACGGCGGCACAGGAACCCGTCGCGGACGGCGACGGCCGACTGCGCGCATTGACGGCTCTGCTCGCCGCCGAGGTCGAATTCCGCGGACCACGACGGTTGAGCCGCACTCAGAACACCCGGATCGCCGAAATCTATGAGCATCTCGGCCGCGCGCTGGTCGCCGCCGACCTGCCCCACCATGCCGTGCTGGCCTTCAAACGCGCGGTGGGCGTACACCGTGTCGAGGAGGACTTCGACGCACAGGACCGCTGCGGGCACGCCTTGGCGCAAGCGCGCTGCCGCGCGGTCGATCCGGTTTGGAAGCGGATCCCGCACTGGACCCTGGAAGTGCTGTGCGGCTACGGTTTTCGGCCGTTCCGGCTGCTCGGCTGGATCGCCGCCGTACTGCTCATCGGCACCGTCGTGCTGTGGGCCACCGACGGCCAGCCCATCCCGACCGCGCTGCACATGTGCCTGATCAACTATCTGAATCCACTCGGCCTCGGCGACCTCGAGGACATCAGGGGCGCCGGACGGACACTCCTGATCATCGAGGCCTACGCCGGACTCGTACTCAACTCGCTGTTCTTCGCACTGCTGGTCCGGCGATGGTTCCGAATCTGATGCCGCCGCGGCGTGCTAATCCGCGCTGTAGTCCTCGTTGCCGATCCTGGTGTGCCGCACCGCATCGAGTGCCGCCACCAGCACCCGATTGTGCAGCTGATCGATCAATGCCCGCCGTCCCGCGGTGAAATCCGGATCGGTATTCAGCTGCGTCCACAGCCCGCGCAGCGCCGGTGGCGTATGCGCGCCGGGCACCCACAGATGCGCCAGGTGGTGCAACACCGGGGCCAGCACCGCCACCGACTCCGCACTGCCCGGCGGGTACAGGTCGGACTTCTCCAGCCCCGCGGCGGTGACCGACAGCAGCCAATCGTGCACCGCGAGATCCTCGCAGAACCGCTGCACATCGGCCAGTTCCGCCTCGGTGCGCACGGTGATCAACGCGGTGCGAACCGTATCGTTCTGCAACCGGAACCACACCACAGGCTGCGCCGGATCACCCATCCGCGCCGCCCAGCGCAGCCTGGTCGTCCCCGATTGCACCGGCGTGTTCTGATCGAGGCGGTGATCCATCCGAATGCGGCCGAGCAGCCGATTGGCGATCGACGCGAGATCAAGGGCGCCCACCGGCGGCGGGCCCGCGGCCAGGAAGCCCTCGGCCAGCCGGGCACCAGTTTCGGCGGTGACCTTGGTGATCACCTCGGACACCCCGACCTGGCTCAGATAGTGCGACCACGTCCGACGCTGATCGCCTGCGGCGCGCACGACTCTGGTCTGTGCCGAACTCTGCAGCACCCGTCCGCCGACCACGACCGCATGCGTTGCCACCGTGCCGATCGCCCGCACATCGGGATGCGAAGGGGCGGCCAACCGGCAATCCACGCCCTCGGCGGTGGTCGGCGAAACCGCGAGCGACATCGGGCGCTCCCGCCACAGCATCGGACGGCCCGGCACCAGCTCGAGCAGTTCCTCGAGATCACCGCGCGGCAGCGGCGTCGCCGCGGGCAGCAGGCAAGTGTCCACCTCACCGAACACGATCAGTGGGCCGGCGGGTGTCCTGGTCTGTGCCGCACCAGCGCGCACCAGCAGGCGCACGGCTCGGCCACGACGCAGCTGCCTGAGATGCGGCGTCGAGCGGGCCGTGCGCATCCGGCGCGCGGCCGAATCGTTCGGTTCGTTCACGTCAGGATCCGTCCAGCAGGAAATGGGTGAGGCGTTCGGTCACCTTGCGCGATACGTCGATGCCCTCCTCGTTTCCCCTGGCGACGATCTGATCCACCACTTCGTCGTCGAGTTGGATGTGATCGAGTATTACCCGCACCGCGTGCTCGATACCCAGATATCGCTGCGGCAGCAGCGAAAGTGACCGATATGCGGCAAAAGGTTTGGCCCGCGGATTCAGCTGGACCACCGCGGGCATCTCCCACCAACTGCTCGGCCACGGCATACCCGCCTCCCACGGCTGCGGCTCGACCACCGGCATACCGTCGAAGCGCAGCATGCCCAGTCGCAGCAACTGCCAGATGGACGCCAGATACGGGCAGGACCATTTGGTGAAGACTTCTTTGCGCCCGTTCACCTTTCGGGTTTGTTTGCTCCACATTTCGACGTCGAGGAAGATCGAATGCTCGCGCCGCCCGAACTCCTCGGCCGGTTCGTACGGCTCGTCGTGCATGGCCTGCTCCGAGGGATCATCGGAGGCACGTCGCCCATTGCACAGCCAGCCGGATTCCGCGGTGGGCGGTCTGCGTCCGTTCGCGCCCTCGGGCGGTTCGGCCACGATGCGGGCGCGGACCAACTCGGCCAGTTCGATACGCGGCGCGCTCACCGCGCCGTATTCGGCGGCCGGAACCTCCCAGCAGCCCGCCTCGCGCGCCAAATAGTCGATGCTCAAACCACATTCGTCGGCATTGCGCAGCAATTTGTCGAGTATTTCGCCGGGATTGGTGTCGAACCGGAAATAGTCGTCGACCAGAAAGCAGGTGCTCACCCTGGCGCGCGGACCGAATTCGATTTTCGCGGCCTCGGTGAATGCCGTGACCAGCGGCACGATCCGACGAAACTGCGTGCGAATCTTCTCCTCGCCATTGGCCAGATCGTGCATATAGAAATGCCCGACCTCGATCGACACATGGGACAGCGGCACCTTGGCGACGCGCGGGTGCTCGGTGGCCTCGCTGTAGCCTGCGGCATGCTCCATGTGCTCGAAATCCCTTTCCTCCGATGGTGTTCTCGAGTTCAGTCGATTCAGATCCGGCGCCAAGTCGCGGGGTCGAGCACGCGATCGGCGAGCGTGTCGAAGGCCTCGACTGTTGCCTTGTTGGCAATTTCCTTCTGCACGTCGATGTCCAGAATCAGCTGTTCGCGCCATTGCAATACCGGCTCGACCGGGGTCTCGCCGAGCATCGCGCTCGCACCGACCTTGTTCGTCGACGCCAGCCGTTTCAACATGGAGTCCTGCTGGTGCAACCAAGCCGCCTGCGGCCCAGGAGATTCGGCCGCGTCGTTCAATTGCGGCACGGCGGTGCGCACGTACCTGATGTTGTCCAGCAGCACCTCGCGATCGTGGCCCGCGCCCGCACCGCAATCGAGGATCCCGAACTGTCCGCGCACCAGACCGTGTGCGGCGATGATGTGCTGACGGGTCCAGCGATGAAATACCAACCAGCGCACCGTTCGCGCGGCCAACTGCGGCAAAGCCGTTGCCTTGAGCGCGATTTCCATCGCCACCGAGCGTCCCGCGCTGAGATCGACGATGCATACGTCGAAGTCCTGATCGAGTTCGAGCAGCAACTGGGCGCAGTTGTCGAGGGTGCGGTCATCGATTTTGGTGAACTCCGCGCCACCGGCATCGCCGGGCAGCAGGAACAGCTTGCCGGTTCGCGTGCGCATCTTACGTAATTCGCGACGATCGGTATTGTCCCGCACGTCGATTCGAGTGGCGACGCCGCGGCCGAGCAAATAGGAATGCAGGCCGTCGCCACCGGTGATGCCGCGCTCCACACCGCTGATCTCGAAAAGCGCACCCGCGGTGGGGGAACCGAAATCGAAATCCAGATAGGCGACCCGCTTACCCCGCACACACATCCGATAGGCGAGATTGCAGCTGGTCACCGAGCGGCCGGTGCCGCCCTTGTCGGAGGTTGCGAACACGATCATGCGCTAGGGGTTCCTTGTCGCATCGCGGCGGGCGGCGGCCAGTCGGTCGAGTTCACGCAGCGCGTCGAGGGCGTGCACGAAAGTGGTCGCGGAATCCTCGCGCACCAACCGCCTGGCCTGATCGATATGGTCTTCCACGCGATCGAGCGCGGCTCGATTGCCCGAGGTGTCATCGATGCTCACACCGAGCATCTCCTGATCGAATCGATGCTCGGCGGTATTCAGCATGACCCGCGCGACGTCCTGCAGATCCGGCCAGTTGGGCGGCGGTTCACGGTAGGTGCGGTCCGCGGCCACCAGACATTCGACGACGCGTTCGGTCATGTACCAGGACGGCCTGGTGACCTCGGCATCGCCGTTCTCCCCGAACGCGCCCGCCGGATCGTCCCACAGTCCGGGCGCACCGGCGCGCAGCATGCGCCGATCCAGATGCTCCATTACCGATTTGGCCAATTCCATCAGCTTGTCGCGGGCCGCGACATTGTTGGACAGCCTGGCCGCCTGCAACATTCGCTTGAGCAGCACCGCTGAGAAGTCCGAAACCTCCCACTGCAGTGTCGGTCCGTCCTCGACGCCCTCACTGCCGCGCAGGGTCAGTCGCACGCCGGGAGTGTGCAGCGCGACCGCGGGGTCCTCGCGCATCGTCCGGCGAATGATCCGGCCCCGGCCTGCCAATTCGTCGAAAATGGCTACGGCCCTTGTCAAGTCGTCATCGGATGCGGTGCGCGCGACGAGATCCTGGATCAATACCGCGGATACGATGAGACTGAAGTAGTCCGACTGCTCGCCGTCGGAGGTGCGCCACGGGATATCCTCGAGCGGCCAACTACCCGAGCCGAACCGCGCGACCGTCGACCAGTAGCGCTGAGTCAACTCCCAGCGGGTACGCAGGGCCTGGGCCAGCCGGTGCTGTTTCTCGTCGAGCAGACCGAGCTCACCGGTGCGCGGGGAGACCAGGTCGTTGATACCGTCCAGCGCGACGACCGTGAAATAGAGATACGGGCGCGGATCGGCGATGCCCTTCTCACTCGCGATCTGCGCCTCGACGAAGTCGACCTCGGTGGCGTCGCGCGCCACACCCCAACTCCACCCGCATTCGAACAGCAGATTCTCGTCCTCGAGCTCCTTGACCGATTCCTCCTGGCCCAAGGTGACGTCACTGCGCAACCGCGCCCGTACCCGTTCCAGACTGCGCCGCACACCCTCGACCATGGCCTGCTCGGGCTCGCCGGTCTGGTTCAGCATCCCCAGAATCGTCTGTCCCTCAGGGGATTTCGGCTTAACGGTATTGACGACGAAACTGCGCACCAGTCCGGTCATCGCCGCGGTGAGCCGCGCACTGAGCTGCCCGGAGAGGATATCGATCCGCTGTGTCAGTTCCCCTGGTCGCGCCCAACCGCGGAAGGCGCGCAGGAAGCGCAGGCCCGCCATACAGACGGTCAGCGACATCGAGTACGAGTCGACGACCTCGATGCCACGCTGCGCCGTATTGGGTTCGCGCTCATCGGCGGAGCGCAGATAGCTGCCCGCGGAGAAGTTCGGCTGCCCGTCGTTACGGGTGTTCTGCTCGATGTAGCGCTCGAGCAGCCAGACCACGAAGCTGCCGATCTGCTTCGGACCGCCGAGCGGTTCGAGGACGGAACTGACGTCGTCCTCCATGCGATCCGGATTGTCCAGTGCGAAGATATCGATCTCGGTGGCCGGATACAGCAGGCAGAGCAACTGTTCGGAATCGCTGATAGAGTTGGCGTCCATCCGACCGCCCCAGCGCCAATCCCTGCCATCCCAGCACGCGGCGAGCATGGCGCGCCACACGTCCAGAATCTGTTGCCTCGGTTGGATTCTCACCTGCTGCCGTCCTCACCCCAAGTCGCAGGCGCGCCGCTCCTCACCGCGTCCACGAACGTCAAATTAGCACGGGCACAACGCTTACGCTGCTCCACGAGGGTCCGATCCGGTTCCATTCCGGCATCATCTGAACCGGTCGCGGGGCCGTTCGAGCACGGGCAACCGCACAGCATCCGGTGGCCCGAAAAGCGGGTAAAACGATGCCGCCTGATGGCGGTTGTCCGAGCATAGAGCAACCGATGCAGCGCACGGCGCAGATCGGGTAACCGGGCGATCGCGCGGTTGAGACGGAACTCAGAGCATGAGGCGAACCATGTCGGCGGTCCGCGCCAATCCGGGAAACGCCTCGGGGGTCGAGCGGGGGTGCAGCGCATGTACAGCAAGCCGAAACATGACCGCTCGCAACAACATCTGCGGCCACTCGGGTAAATCGGACCAGCGGTCGAGCAGGCCGTCGTCGGCGCCGCCCCAGGCGAGTGCGTCGACGACGATGACACCGGCGGCCCATGGCGCCGGACGCCAGTACGGCGTGATGTCGGTGAGGCCGGGTGTGAAGACTCCGGCGAAAAGTACCGTGCCGAACAGATCTCCGTGCACCAGTTGCGCGGGTGTTTGGACCGGTTTGCGCAGTGTGGCGAGTTGGCCGATCAATTCCATGCTGCGTTGGCCGTCGGGGGAGGTTGCCGGGGTGATGCCACCGGCGCGCAGACTTCGCAGCGGTACCGCCTCCCAGGCGGCGCGGTCGGCGGCGACGAAGACGTCGACATCGACCCAGGGGGCGACCGGCGGCTGGACCAGAAACCGTGGTCGCTCGAGCTCCGCCGTGGCCTTGTGTAGTCGCAGTGACACCGAGACGACCTCGTCGTAACGTGGCTCGGGCACACCCTCGAGGTAGGTATCCGCGCGCCAACCGGAAACGACGTAGCGGCCGTCGGTGGCACGCACGGGCCGGGCCAGGCGTAGGCCGTCCACCTTCAGTGTTTCGCGGACCTTCGCCGACCATGCCGCCCTGGCATGATCGGCGATCGGGCTGAGCACCACGTCACCGAGCCGCCAGCCGCCGTCCCAGTCTCCCAGCGAAACCGGGGTCACTTCGCGCAGACCGAACGTGGCGCGCACGTGCTCGGGGGGTTCCACAGAAGTCACGGCCGTACGGTACCTGTGTTGAATTTGGCACGCCTGCGGCGCGCCGTGTGCTCTGTCGTCGGCAGCGCCTTCGGCGCTGCGTGTTCGCGGCCCCCTGGTGTCTCGCGTCCGAGCCGTCGAGACTCGCGCCTGCGGCGCATGCGCTTCGGCCACTCGGACGCGAGACGGGCCGCGAACGGTCGCTCGTAAGACTCACTCCGCGGTAGTTACGTCACGAAGCAATCTGCTGACGGCGGGGCACTAGATCTAGTAAACCGGCAGTGACTTGTCGACCTGATTCGCCCAGGCGACGATGCCGCCCTGCACGTGCGTGGCGTCGGAGAAACCGGCGTTCTTCAGGACCGCGAGCACCTCCGCCGAGCGGATACCGGTCTTGCAGTGCAAGACGATCGGCCGGTTCTGCGGCAGATCCGACAGCGCCTCACCGGAGAGGAATCGATCCTTCGGGATGAGCTTTGCGCCCTCGATGTGCACGATGTCCCATTCGACCGGCTCGCGCACGTCGATGAGCTCGATTTCCTTGCCCGCGTCGAGCAGTTCCTTGAGCTCGCGCGCGGTAATCGTCGAACCCGCGGCCGCGGCCTGACCCTCCTCGGACACCACACCGCAGAACGCCTCGTAGTCGATCAGTTCGGTGATCGGCTGACGCTCCGGATCGCGGCGCAGCTTGATGGTCCGGTAGTTCATATCCAGTGCGTCGTAGACCATGAGACGACCGAGCAGCGGTTCGCCGATGCCGGTGATCAGCTTGATCGCCTCGGTCACCATGATCGAACCGATGGAGGCGCACAGCACGCCGAGGACACCGCCCTCGGCGCAGGAGGGCACCATGCCGGGCGGCGGGGCCTCCGGGTAGAGATCGCGGTAGTTGATGCCGCGGCCGTCCGGTGCGTCCTCCCAGAAGACCGACACCTGGCCCTCGAAGCGGTAGATGGAGCCCCAGACATACGGCTTACCCGCCAGCACCGCGGCGTCGTTGACCAGGTAGCGGGTGGCGAAGTTATCGGTGCCGTCGACGATCAGGTCGTACTCGGCGAACAGTTCGACGGCGTTCTCCGGCTCCAGGCGGATCTTGTGCAGCCGGACCTCGATGCCGGAGTTGATCTCGAGGATCGAATCGCGCGCACTGTCGGCCTTCGGGCGACCGATATCGGATTCGCCGTGGATGATCTGGCGCTGCAGATTGGACGCGTCGACCTCGTCGAATTCGACGATGCCGAGCGTGCCGACACCGGCGGCCGCCAGATACAGCAGCGCGGGCGAGCCGAGCCCGCCGGCGCCGATTACCAGCACCTTGGCGTTCTTCAGCCGTTTCTGCCCGTCCACACCCAGGTCCGGGATGATCAGATGACGGCTGTAGCGGGCGATCTCGTCCTTGGTCAGCTCCGCGGCCGGTTCGACCAGCGGCGGCAGGGACTTCGGTGATGACACGTCCAGGGCTCCTCGAATCAATTGGCCGATCGCACTGTGGTGGCTCAGCGCCTACTTAGTCAACACCGACAATCGGGCCGTTCTTCCCGACCATGGTCTCGCACCACCAACCCGAGCCCCTGAGCGGGTATACACCCGGCGCCGACCTGCCCACTCACTCGACGACCACGGAGCGAGTCTTACGAGCGACCCGTTCGCGACCCGTTCGCGGCCCGTCTCGCGTCCGAGTCGTCGAAGCGCATGCGCCGCAGGCGCGAGTCTCGACGGCTCGGACGCGAGACACCAGGGGGCCGCGAACACGCAGCGCCGCAGGCGCTGCCAATAATTCAGCCGCGGGGATAAGGCCAGGGGTTGAAGCGGCAGCGCTTACCGTCCATCGGGACCACACCGTCGGGATCGAGGGCGGCGATGTCGTTGTTCTTGGTGCCGAAGGTCTGCTGCATCATCACCGGGGCGAGCCCACCGTCGGTCTCGCACGGCTGATGCTGGTGGTAGCCGATGGCATGGCCGACCTCGTGGTTGACCTGGTACTGCCGATAGGAACCGATATCGCCCTCGAAGGCCAGTGCACCGCGCACCCAGCGCACCTCCGAAAGCACCACTCGCCGCAGATCGGCATTGAAGCAGGAGGAGTCGATCGGAATATCGAAACCGCAGGCCTTGCGCGAGGATTCGCGGGAAGCGAGCGAAATACGGAAGTCCGGTTCGCCGTGATCGATGCGCCGGAAGGCGAATTTGGTGTCGTGCGCCCAACTCTTGGGATTGCCCAGGGTGCTGTCGACCAACTTGGCCACGGATTCGTCTCCGCCGAATCCGGAAGTGTCCACGCCGTCCTCGATTTCGACGGTGTACTTGAACTGGAACTCCGATCCGGTGCCCACCTGCGCGGTGGTCCCCGGCACCACACGCCATGTGCCCGTACCGGTTTCGGTGAACGGTCCGCCGTCGGGCAGCGCGCCGGTCGGCAGATTCGTCGGGAAGTGGCCGTCGCCGGGCGGTGCGCCGATGATTCCGGCGGATGCCGCACGCGGGCTCAATCGTCCGAATCCCGGTGCCCCGCCTGGCATATTCGCCGGATCGGTGCCTCCGCGCACCGCGTCCACGATCACCAGCACGGTCACCACGAAAAGTACGGGAAGTGCGTAAGCACGCCAACCATAGGTCCGGATGAAACGACCGACCGCGCTCTGCTTCTTGGTATCGCGCTCGGGTCTCGGTGCGCGGGAACGACTCTCGTCGGGTGCGGTGGGATCCCAGCGGGCCCGCAGGGGTTGATAGGAACGGTCCACCATTGGTTCGTGCGAACCGAGCGGGTCATAGACCTCGACACCATTCGCATCCTGCGGTGGCGAACCGGATCTCCATTCGATCTCACCCTTGGCGCCGTCCCGGGCAGCTGCACCGTTTCGGGTGGCTGCCCCTGTACGCACCTCGGGGCCTGGCCTTTCCACAGAGCCCGAGACTACGGAACCGGACGCGGTGGAGCCAGCCCGGCGATACGCACTGCGTCCGGCGCCGGAGGGTCTTTCCGGTCGGTCGGTCACGTCAACCAGCGTCTCACAGGGCGCAATACCCCCGACCCGACCAGTCCTCCATGCCTGATGCCGACCCTTTCGAGCGACCTGCAAGCAGTCGCTACCGGTGCGATATATCTCACCGAGTGGACTGCATCTGCGGCCCCGATCGGCAGACGAGATACAAACGGGTATCGTTCATGGGATACCCGGTGTACACCCCAATTTGCCGGGGCATCGACTGGGAGAGCCGAAAAATGACTGACCTCGTGGACCGGATGACGTCCCGCAAAACGTCCTCCGATGCCATGGCGCCGACCAAGCGCGGTACCCGGCTTCCGCGCGACGAGCGTCGTCAACAGCTACTCGCGGCTGCCAGCGAGGTGTTCGTCCAGCGCGGCTACCACGCCGCGGGTATGGACGAGATCTCGCAGTGCGCAGGAGTGAGCAAGCCGGTGCTCTATCAGCACTTCGCCAGCAAGCTCGAACTCTATTTGGCGGTGCTGCAGAACTATGTCGACATGCTGGTGTCGAGTGTGCGCCAGGCGCTGCGCTCGACCACCGACAACCGGCAGCGTGTGCGCGCCGCAGTACAGGCCTACTTCGATTTCGTGGACAACGAAATGCAGGGCTTCCGACTGGTTTTCGAATCCGATCTGATCAGCGAGCCGCAGGTGCAGCGCCGGGTCGAGCAGGCCACCGAGGCCTGTGTAGACGCGGTCTTCGACCTGGTCGCCCACGATTCCGGTTTGGACCCCTACCGGGCCAGGATCCTCGCGGTCGGACTGGTCGGCACCAGCCAGTTCACCGCACGGTACTGGCTGGAGGCCGATCGGCCGATTCCGAAGGAAGAGGCGGTCGACACCACCGTCGCGCTGGCATGGGGCGGTCTGTCACACGTGCCGCTGCATCCGATCCACTGATCGAGTATCGAGGCAGCAGAGCCCCCGCACTCACACCCGAGTGCGGGGGCTCTCGTCTATTGCGTCGCGGTTCGGCTCAGACCGCCGCGAAGCCGACGCGACCGCCGGTGGCGGCGCCGATCTCGACATAGGCGACCTTCGAGGCCTGGATCAGGAACTTGCGGCCCTTCTCGTCGGTGAGCGCGACGACGCCGCCGTCGCCGCTCAGCGCACCGGACACCAGCGCCTCGACCTCGTCCGGGGTCTGCCCGCTGTTGATCACGAGCTCGCGTGGGCTATCCGAAATACCGATCTTGACCTCCACGGCCAACCTCCGAACCTAGAGTCCTGTGTGCTGTCGAAATCAAGGCTAATGCAGCACCCCGAAGCCGGTATCACGCCCGCCTGCGCTCACAGCGAACAAATGCTACTTGGGCTCGATGAGCTGGATTTCCAGCTCGACCTTGACGGTATCGCTGAGCATGCCGGGCAGCGGGCCGCCGACGCCGAAATCGGTGCGCTTGATGGTGCCGCTCGCGGAGAAACCCGCATGCCGGTCGCCGGTTCCGGCGAATACCTGGACACCGCCCCACTCGACATCGAGGGTGACCGGCTTGGTGATCCCGCCGAGCGTGGCCTCGCCCTCGACCTCGAACGATTCAGTGATCTGGACCGGCTCGACGGCGCGGAAGCTCAGGGTGGGGCGGTTGGCGACATCGAGGAAGTCGGCGGTGCGGACGTGGTTGTCGCGATCGGCGTTACCGGTGTCGAAGGAGTCGAGGTAGATGGTGGCGCCGAGGCTGGCGAAACCGTTGTCGTCGACGACGAACTCGGTCTCGAACTTGTTGAAGCGGCCGCGGACCTTGGAGATGCCGAGGTGGCGGATGGTGAACTCGACCTGGGAATGCATCGCGTCCAGAGCCCAGGAGCCCGGGGTGAGTGTGGTGGTGGATTCAGCGGAAGATGTCATGCCATAGAGCATGACCGGACCGTGGTCCGCTAGCCAGACCGCCGTTATCCTGGACCCGTCAGGGCGCGGATAACCATCCCAGGACGGGGCACGATGAAACGTATGGCACCCAATCCCTTCGCGGAATACCTCATCGCGCGCCGCGCCCAGTTGCGGCCGGCGGATGTGGGACTTCCCGGGGGCGGTCGCCGCCGTACCCCGGGACTGCGCCGCGAAGAGGTGGCGGTGCGCGCCGGGGTGAGCGCCGACTATCTGGCTCGGCTCGAGCAGGGCCGCGATACCAATCCGTCGCCCGCGGTCATCGATGCGCTCGCGCAGGCGCTGCTGATCGAGGGTAAGGACCGCCACCACTTCGGTTGGCTCGCCGTCACCTCGAGCAACGAATCCCGCTGTCCCACAACCGAAGCCGTCGAAGAGCAGCCGACGCCCGCGATCGAGACCATCCTGCGCGCACTGCATCCCACCCCGGCCTTCGTGATCGGGCGGCGGCTCAATGTGCTCGGCTGGAATCCGGCCTGGGCGGACATCGCGAAACCCGTTGGCCTGCTCGACAATCCAGAGGTCGTGAATCTGGCCTGGTTCACCTTCGCGCATTCGCGCGCCAAGCAGGTGCTGCGGAACTGGGACGAGGTGGCCGATATTTTCTCGGCCGCACTGCGCCGCGCGACGATCCGCTGGCCGGGCGAGGACCGCCTACTCGAGCTGATCGACGCGCTCCTCGCCTATCCGGAGTTCGAAAGCCGTTGGCAGCCACAGCATATCGACGACCTGGTCTCGGGCACGATGCGGTTCGACCACCCGGAGTACGGCCATATCGACATCCCGTTCGAGGCACTGAACGCCGATAAGGATCAGTGCATCGTCGTCTGGCTCACCGACCAGGCGCAGGCGCAATCGCCCGGCCTGCGACTGGTCCGCGCGGTCAACGAGTAATCAGATTCCCAGGATGGCCATGCGTTCGGCGTGGCTGGCCTGCATGCGCTCGAACAGTGCGGCAATGCCGTTGAGGTCACCGGTCGCGGCGAGCACCAGTTCGGTGAGTTCGTCGCGCTGAGCCATGACGTACTGCGCCTGGGTGATCGCCTCACCGAGCAGCCGCCGACCCCACAGCGTCAGCCGGTCGCGCTCGGAGCGGCTCGTCGCGACCGCGCGGCGCACCTCCTCCACCACGAATTCGGAGTGGCTGGTCTCGGCGAGCACATCCCGGACCACGGCGGCGACCTCGGGAGACAGGGCGCCGGCGATCTCGGTGTAGAAGTCGGCGGCGATGCCGTCACCGACGTAGAACTTCACCATCGACTCGAGCCAGGTCGAGGGATCGGTGGAGTCGTGGTAGGCGTCCAGGGCGCGCACGAACGGCGCCATCGCGTCGAAGATATCCACACCGCGCTCGGCCAGCGCGGACTCCAAGGTTTCGAAGTGCCGCATCTCGGCGGCGGCCATCTTCGCGACGGCAACCTTGCCACGCAGCGTCGGCGACAGCTTGGCCTCCTCGGCCAGCCGGTAGAACGCGGAGATCTCACCGTAGGCGAGCACCGCGAACAGGTCGATCACGCCCGGTTCGTCGGCGGAAATGAACGAGCCGGACAACGAAACCCCTACCGCTGCAGGTGACTGTGCTCCCATGTCGACACAGCCTAGTCCCGGCCTGTTACGTGACACCGTCATCCCGTTACATGTCGCCGTCATCCCGACGAACATCGGGAGCGTCGTTGGTTCAGGACAGCTCGGACAGAAACTTGTCGAGATAGGTCCACGTGGTGTCGCGCGCGGTTTCTCCGGTGAGGATGCCGAGGTGGCTGCCGGGTGCGGTTTCGTAGCGAACGGACTGCGCGCCGGTGAGGATGCGCTGTCCGGCCGCCACCGCGGCGGCGGGGGTGATGACATCGGCGGGTCCGCCGACCAGCAGTACGGGCGCGGTCACGTCGGCCAATTCGATGCGGCGCTTGCCGAGTTTCACGACACCGCGGCCGATGTCGTTGTTCAGGATCAGGCGGCCCCACAGCTGGCCGTAGAAGCGGCCGGGATAGCCGGGCATCTCGGACATGAATCGGTCGATGGACTCCATCTTGGCCAGGGTTTCGGTGCGCGCGATGTTGCTCGCGACGAACCAGGGACGGGTGAGTTCGCGGTCCCATGCGGTCACCTTGTAGGCGATTCTGGTCAGCGTGGCCGGAATGCCGCCCGCCGCACGCACCGCCGTCGAGGTGGCGATGCCGCCGGTCAGCTTGGCGACCGCGCGCACCTGCGGAATGCCGGTCATCTTGTCGTAGTCCAGCGGCGAGCCGACCGCCGTAATGGAGCGGATCGGCAGTTCGGGGTGCGCGGCCGCGGTCAGCAGTGCGAGGGTGCCGCCGATGGACCAGCCGACCAGGTCGACCGGACGGCCGTCGCGATCGGCGGAGGTGCGCAGGATCGACTCGGGCAGGATCTCGTCGATCCAGGTCTCGAAGCCCATCCGCCGGTCGGCGAAGGTGATCTGGCCGTAGTCGACGACGTAGGGCGCCCGGCCCGTCTCCAGCAGGAATCGGGCCAGGCTCTGATCCGGACGCAGATCGAAGCAGCTGGCGGGTGCGGCCAGCGGCGGCACCAGCAGCACCGCCGAATCCGTTGCGGCAGCGGCGGATCCGGTACCCTCGAAGCGGCGCAGCTGCCGATGCGGTTCGTCCCACAGCACCGTCGACGGGGCGGGATCGGGCGCCTCGACGCCCTGGCCGAAGGTCAGCGCCCAGGCATTGCGCGCCGCGATGGTGACGGTGTCGGTGAAACTCACCTCGAGAATGTCTCACATCCCGTTACCGACGGTAACAGGCAACTCCGATTTGTGAGCAATCGTGCACCACTCAGCCCCGCGTCATGCCGATCGGATTGAGCGGCGGCACCACGCTCTCCTGAACACGCTTCGTCAACGGTTCGAGCAAGTAGGTCAGCTCGGCGATGGCGTCCTGCGACAGCGCCGCCAGTGCGCCGTTCCAGGCGGCTTCGTCCGTATCGGCCTCCACGCGTTCGAGCAATTCGGCGCCGGAGCCGGTCAACTCCGGACTGATCGGCTCCCCCACGATCAAACCCCTGGCGCGCAACTCGTCGGTGATATCGGACCATTCCCGCTCCGACCAGCCGCGCGCGGGCCGCATCACCGATTCGGGCGACTTTCCGGCCGCTACCTGCAGCACCAGCGCCTGCGATCCGGACAGGCCGTGAGCAACCAGGGCCGCCACATGTCCGTCGCCGCGATGTTCGCGCAGCGTGGTCGTGAGCTGCCACAGCGCGGCCACCGGATCGGCCGACAGCGGCAATTCCGCATTCGCCGCATACAGCGGGCGGCCGGTCGGATCGGCCGTCCGCGCTACCGGTTCGAGCAATTCGGCGGCACGGGCGCAATCGGCGTCACCCGCTCCGGCCCCGCGCAACAATCCGACCGAAAAGGCGAGCCGGGCCTGCAGACATGCCGCTGGCGTCGTCCGGGCCCAGGCATCCGGCACCGCCTTGGCCACCGTGTCCGGATGGAATCCGGCGAAGGTCGCCAGTACCGCGCCCGCGCCCACCGGCCCGAGTGGCGCGGCCCGGAATGCGAAGTAGGTCTGCCAGAATCCGCGCAGTCCGAGCGCAACTCCGGCCTGCTTGACGTCCGCGCCGAAATACACGACATCGTGGATGGGTTCGAGAGTGTGCCAGATTCGACGCGCCAGATGAATTGCCATGTGGCGCAGCGTACGTCGACGGTCAACGCAAGGAAACCGCGTATTTTGTCCGGAATTACCGACCATTTCGAGCGACCTGCAAGCAGCCGCTACGGCAGCGGACTGTTACGTCGAATTCGAGCCCAGCACAATATCACGCTACAATCTCTGCGGACAACGGAAATTTTCGTCCGTCGAGTCGCCGGATCGTACGGTCGCCCGAGTGTCGCCGACGAGGTTTTCGAAGTCCGGGAATATGTGCGCGCACCAGATCCGCATCACCCTTGCGCCGCGCCGATGTCTTCCGAGGTCAGCTGCCGAAACGACGAGCTCCCGCAGACATCAGGGCAGTGGCCGAGGTGAGTATCACAGGCGGATTTGTGGTTGTCGCGGGCCGGCCGGTCCGCCCCACACCTCGTGCGCGCGTGACGCGATAACGAGGAAAGGCACGAACCTGAGCAAGATCACTGTCGAACAGGAACCTGGTCTGGCGGATACGCTACTGACCGCCGAACTGGACGAAACCCATACCGCTCCGACATTCGCCGAATTGGGGGTTCGCGATGAAATCGTGCGAGCACTCGGCGAGATCGGAATCGAACGCACATTCGCAATTCAGGAACTGACCCTGCCGCTGGCACTCGCCGGTGAAGATCTGATCGGTCAGGCCCGCACGGGTATGGGTAAGACCTTCGGATTCGGTGTGCCGCTGCTGCACCGGATCGCCACCGCCGACACGGGGACGACCCCGCTGGACGGCACCCCGCGGGCACTGATCATCGTGCCGACACGCGAACTCTGCATTCAGGTCACCAAGGATCTGGAGAACGCGAGCAAGTACCTGAAGAACCATCAGGGCCAGCTGCGCGTGCTCTCGATCTACGGCGGCCGCCCGTACGAGTCCCAGATCGCCGCGCTGCGCTCCGGTGTGGACGTCGTCGTCGGTACCCCCGGCCGACTCATGGATCTGGCCGATCAGGGCCATCTGATCCTCGGCAAGATCGGCGTGCTCGTCCTGGACGAGGCCGACGAAATGCTGGACCTGGGCTTCCTACCCGATATCGAACGAATTCTCGGCATGGTTCCGACGCAGCGTCAGACCATGCTCTTCTCGGCCACCATGCCGGGCCCGATCATCACCCTGGCCCGCACCTTCCTGACCAGGCCTACGCATATCCGCGCCGAGGAGCCGCACGATTCCGCCGTGCACGATCGCACCACGCAGTTCGTGTACCGTGCGCACGCACTGGACAAAAGCGAACTGGTCGCCAAAGTGCTGCAAGCCGAGACCCGCGGCGCGACCATGATCTTCACCCGGACCAAACGCACCGCACAGAAGGTCGCCGACGATCTGGCCGACCGCGGCTTCGCCGTCGGCGCTGTACACGGTGACCTCGGGCAGATCGCTCGGGAGAAGGCGCTCACCAAGTTCCGCAAGGGCGCCATCAATGTGCTGGTCGCGACCGATGTCGCGGCGCGCGGCATCGATATCGACGATGTCACCCACGTCATCAACTACCAGTGCCCGGAGGACGAGAAGACCTACGTGCACCGGATCGGGCGCACCGGCCGGGCCGGCCGCACCGGTGTCGCCGTGACACTGATCGACTGGGACGAACTGAACCGCTGGACGTCCATCGACACGGCCCTCGGACTCGGCATCCCGGATCCGGTCGAAACGTATTCGCGGTCCCCGCATCTGTTCTCCGACCTCGGCATTCCGGAAGGCGTCACCGGCACCGTCCGCAAGCCGAAGCCGGTCCGCGACGAGGATGACGAGGTTGTCGAGCGCCCTGCTCGTGCGCCGCGCAAGCGCAATCGTCGCCGCACCCGCGCGGGTCAGCCGATCGACGGCGAAACCAACGGCATCGAGACCGATGAATCCGAAACCGATACCGCCGCAGCCCCGCTCGACGATGCGACCGACGACGAGACGGCGGACAAGCCCGCGCGTCGCCGCCGTCGCCGCCGCAAGCCCGCCGGTGCCATCGAAGACGGCACCGAGAACGGCACCGAGTCGAAGGACAACGGAGACAACGGAAACGGCGTGAGCGCCGAGTCGGACTCGGACGGCGATTCCGATGACGCCGAAACCACCGATCAGCCCGCACGCCGTCGCCGCCGCCGTCGCAAGCCCGCGGGCGAAGCGGAGGCCGGCGAAGCGGCCGTGGAAACCGCTCCCGAAACGGTGACCGCCTCGGCATAGTCGACAAGCAGGCGCGTCTGTCATGGACAGGCGCGCCTGTGGTGTCTCAACCGCGCCGACGCGGACGCGTCACGGATGCATGGTCGCAGGCGAGCGGCAAGGGGGCCGCCGAACGTGGAAATACCGGCAGGTGAGCGCCATTGAACGCGTCCGCGGCCGTCATGCGTCGGCGGATGCCCACGCGAGACCGATCGCATCCCCCGGGCGACACGTTGTAGTCTCGCAAACGTGCTCGCACCCGAGCGGCGAACGCGCGCCGACATCATCTCCGCAGTCGCGATCGCCGTGGTCGTGGTGATCGCGGCGGCGGTGGTGTGGGCACGCAGTGATGCCAGGGGCACCGAATCGGTGACGGCGGAACATCCGGTTTCCACTCCCGCGGCGGCTGATCAGGTTCCGACGAGCTTGCGCGAGCTGTGGCATGCGCCGGACCCCGCGGCGAACCGGGCGCTGGTGGCCGCGGGCACGGTCGTGACAGGCGCGGATGGCACGGTCACCGGACACGATCCGCGTACCGGTGAGCAAGTGTGGCACTATCGGCGCGACCTACCCCTGTGCGGCGTGGAGTCGCAGTTCGGCACGGTGATAGCGGTGTACAAGGATCAGCGCGGCTGCAGCCAGGCCACGCTGCTGGCCGGCGAGGACGGTTCGCGCCGGACCGCGCGCAGCAGCTATATGGATCCGACCGTGCAACTATCGGTCGACGGCACCTATGTGCTGGCCCAGGGCCCGCGACGGCTGGAGATGTGGCGCTCGGATCTGGTGCGCACTCTCGAATACGGTTACGTCGACGCACCCGTCAACGTGAAAACCCAACCGCGCAAGGGCTGCAAGCTGATCTCGTCGAGTTCGAGTTCCACCCGGCTCGCCGTCCTCGAACGCTGCCCCGAAGATCCGACCAACCGGCTGACCGTGCTCAATCCGGCGCCGAAGGACAATACGGTGCCCGAGGAGTACGGGTCGCATGTGCTCAACGGATCCGGTGCGGACTCGCCCGACGGGCGCGTAATCGCGGTGTCCGACAACCGAATCGTGCTGTACCTGCCGGGTGCGCCCGCGACCGCTACCGCCGAGGCGATTTCGCCGCGGCTGGAGGTCTTCGACGGCACCGGGAATGCGCTTGTGGTGCACCAGCTTTCCGCACCGCTGAGCGATAAGACGACAACCACTCGGATCAGTTCGCTGTTCCTGGTATTCACCGGCAACAGCCTGATCGCCTTGAACGCGGGCACTTTCGATCCGATCTGGGCCGCCCCCGGCGCACTCGGCAGTCCCGTCTTCATGGCCGGCCGACTACTCGTGCCGGTCGACGGCGCCATCGCGGTCCTCGATCCCACTTCGGGCACCGAGGTGTCGCGTATTCCGGTTGCCCGCCCCGGCTACGACGGCTCTCCCATCTCGCTCGCCGTCCTCGGCACAACCGTGCTGGAAAGACGTGGAGCCGAGATGTTCGCACTGGGCTCGTGATTACTGATTTAGTAAGAACATGGGTAACTCATCGGGAACGCCCAAAAACCCGGCGGCACCTACTGCCGGCCCGGCAAATGACTATCGAGGCACCGACGACCGGCAAAAGATTCGGGGAGGCTGACTAGCCATGTCCGCACGCGACGACGCCCGACTGGTCCTGCTCCGGCATGGCGAAACCACCTGGTCCAGCCAACGGCGCCATACCGGCCGCACCGATCTGCCGCTCACCGAGCGCGGTGAGGAACAGGCCCGCGCCGCGGGCGGACTGCTCGGTGAGCTGAAGCTGCGCGACCCGCTGGTGCTCACCAGTCCGCGTCAACGTGCTGTGCGCACGGCGGTGCTCGCGGGGCTGACCGATACCGTCGTCGACGACGATCTGGCCGAATGGGATTACGGCGATTACGAGGGGCAGACCTCCGTCGAGATCCGTGAGCACGATCCCGGCTGGACCATCTGGACCGGAGTCGTGCCGGGTGGCGAGACGGCCGCACAGGTCAGCGCGCGCGCCGATCGGGTGCTGGCATCGGTCGAACCCGCACTGCCGGACCGGGATATCGTGCTGGTCGGCCACGGTCATTTCTCCCGGGCGCTGATCGCCCGCTGGGCCGAACTCGATATCCGGGAGGGGCGGCGCTTCACCATGTCGACCGCCGCGATCACCGTGCTCGGTTACGAACACGACGACCGAACCATCCTGGCGCACAACCTAGTTCCCGCAAATCACGGAGCCGCACTATGACCCGCACCGGCCAGATCCGCCACGCCACCCCCGCCGATGTACCCGCCATGGTGGGCCTGGTCGAGGATCTCGCCGAGTACGAGCAGTCCCGCGCGGAGTGCACGCTCACCGCCGAGCAGCTGGACGCCGCGCTGTTCGGGCCGTCGCCCGCGGTTTTCGCCCATGTCGTCGAGGACGAGACCGGTGTGGTCGGCTGTGCGATCTGGTTCCTGAACTACTCCACCTGGACTGGTGTACACGGCATCTACCTGGAGGACTTGTACGTCAAGCCGGAGACCCGCGGCAAGGGTTACGGCAAGGCGCTGCTGGCCGCCCTCGCCGAGGAGGCCGCCGCCAACGGCTACAGCCGGGTCGACTGGGCCGTGCTGACCTGGAATACGCCCGCCATCGAGTTCTACAAATCCATCGACGCCAAACCGCAGGACGAGTGGGTCGGCTACCGGCTCACCGGCGCGGCCATCGAGAAACTCGCCGCCGAAGCCTGGTGAACGAGTGAGGGTTACCGCACCGACGGATTGGCCGACCACCGCGGACGAGGCCATGGCGATCCAGGATGCGTTGCGGCCATTGGTGATTACGACCGACCCGCATCAACCGCAATTCCGCACCGTCGCCGGACTCGACTCCGCCTACGACGACGAAACCGGGATCGCCGCCGCAGCCGCGGTCGTATTGGACAGTGCCACACTGGATCCCGTCGAGACCGCGGTAGCGCACGGCTCGGTCACCTTTCCTTACGTGCCGGGCTTGCTGTCCTTCCGTGAACTGCCGATAACCCTCGCCGCACTCGAAAAGCTCGGTACCACACCGGATCTGCTGATCTGCGATGGCCAGGGACTCGCACATCCGCGCCGCTTCGGCTTGGCCTGCCACGTCGGAATCCTCACGGGCACACCGACGATCGGCGTAGCCAAGACACCGTGGGGCGACTACGCGGAGCCCGGTCCCGAGCGCGGCGCAGTCAGCGATATCGCGATGGACGGCGAAGTCGTCGGGCGGGCGCTGCGCACGCGGCGCGGCGTCAAGCCGGTCTTCGTCTCGGTCGGTCATCTCATCGACTTGGACACCGCATGCACCCAGGTGCTCGCGCTGACCCCGCGCTACCGTCAGCCGGAAACCACCCGCCGGGCCGATCACTGGTGCCGTCAGGCACTGCGCGCCGCCACCGCCTGATCCCGGCTACTTCGATTCCGGTTCGATCCCGTACACCTCGGCCATCCAGCGATTCGACGCGGGCGCGAACAAGAACACCAGCGCGCCCACCACGACCAGGCCGAGCAGCGCGCCGAGCACCGGCTGATGCGAATCGGTCAGCAGCGACCAGGTCACCGGAAGCAGCAGCACCTGTGCGATCACGGCGATGGCCCGCCCCCATCGGTGCCCGAGAAAAAGTCCGATCCCGGCCGCGAGCACCGCGCCGCCGAGAATCCCGAACCACGCGGCCGTGCCGTATCCGCTCGCGGCGCTCTGATCGTGTCCGAGCAGGCCACGCACGATCAGCACGATCGCCACGACCACGGCCACCGCCCCCTCCAGCGCGACCAATCCGCCCGCACCGCGCACCGTCGCGGGCACACCCGCCGAAACCTCGTCTTTGCCGCTGTCCGCCACGTGGCCAAGCCTAGAACGCACTCGGCGGCTTTTCGGACCGGGCCGTGCGCCGATTAGGCTGCCGAAGGTGCGGACGTTGCTGATCGTGAATCCGAATGCCACCTCGACTACGCCGGCGACGCGGGACCTGCTGGCGCACGCGTTGGAGAGCCGGACTCAGCTGACCGTCGCGCATACCCAGCACCGCGGCCACGCGGCGGAATTGGCACAGTGGGCAGCAACCAACGAGATGGACCTGATCGTCGTGCACGGCGGCGATGGGACGGTCAACGAGACCATCAACGGCTATCTGCCGCTGCCCCAGGTCGACGACGGACAGGCCTGGCTGCCGCGCCTCGGCGTGATTCCGGGCGGCTCGGCGAATGTGTTCGCGCGCGCCCTCGGCATCTCCCCGGATCCGGTGACCGCAACCAACCAGCTCATCGATCTGCTCACCCTCGACCACGACCGTAAGATCGGGCTCGGCCTCGCCGATGACCGATGGTTCGGCTTCAGCGCGGGTGTCGGTCTCGACGCCGATGTCTGCGAAGCGATCGACAACAGCCGCGCCAACGGCCATGCCGCCACCCCCGGTCGCTACGTTCGCACCACTGTCCGACAGTTTTTCAAGTCGAAGCGCAAGGAGCCGAGCGTCCGGATCGAGATCCCGGGATTCGACCCGATCAGTGAGGTCCATTACGCCTTCGTAACGAACGCCAGTCCGTGGACCTACCTGAACGCCACCCCGGTGCACACCAACCCGGGCACGGCCTTCGAAACCGGTCTCGGCGTGTTTGCCGTGCGGTCGATGTCGGTGGTCTCCACCCTGTTGCTCGCCAGGCAGCTTCTCGCGGCCAATGGAAATCCCAAGTCCCGCAACCTGTTTCGCGAGGACGATGTGCCGTCCCTGCACATCGAGGCCAGCGAGCCGATCGGCCTGCAAATCGATGGCGACTTTATCGGAAAACGCAACATGGTGGATTTCACAGCCGTGCCCGACGTGCTCGAGGTCGTCGCTCCCCGCCCGAAATGAGCACGAAACGCGCGAAAAAACTCGGTGTTGTGCTGCGAAAACCGGGTAGAGCGAGTACAAAGGACCGGGCAGGTTCCCCAAGGGGTTCCTTGAGAGCGTGAGCTTCCCCACGGTGCACCGGATACCTATTGACATCTACGGTGTTCGTGAAAGCATTCACAAGCAACCGTGCGGAAACATTCGAGTCGCACAAGTGAACGATCCACAAACCGTAGGCGCCCTTTGCGGCGCCCAGCAAAGGAGCAGAGGAATGGACTGGCGCCACAAGGCCATCTGTCGCGATGAGGACCCCGAGCTGTTCTTCCCGGTGGGTAACAGTGGTCCGGCGCTCGCGCAGATTGCCGATGCCAAGCTGGTCTGCGCTCGCTGCCCCGTTACCGCCGACTGCCTGTCCTGGGCCCTGAAGTCCGGGCAGGATGCCGGCGTGTGGGGCGGTATGAGCGAGGACGAGCGTAGGGCGCTCAAGCGTCGCAACGCCCGCACGCGCACCCGCACCGTCGTCTAGTAGGACGACCAGCGTTACCGGACCTCTCAGCCCGGCCCGGTAACGCAGTCAAGCCCGGCACTCAGGTGCCGGGCTATTTTGTGCCTGTGTCTAATTGCGGCGCATGCGCTTCGACGGCTCGGCCGCGAGACGGGCCGCGAACGTCGCTCGTAAGACTCGCTCCGTTGTGGTCAGCTATGCATAGAAGCTGAGTCTTATTGCTTGCCAGGCGAATTCGACTCAGCGCCCGGAGCGGCGGCCCAATGGTACTCGCAGCACAGCGTCGGTGCCGATATCGGCACCTGGGTGTAAACCGATGGAGCCCCCGAGTTCGGCGGTGACCAGGGTGCGCACGATCTGCAGGCCGAGGCGGTCGGAGGATTCCAGGCTGAAACCCGGCGGCAGGCCGCGGCCGTCATCGCTGATGATCACGTCCAGCCAGCGCGCCGAACGCTCGGAACGGATTGTCACCGTGCCGTTTTCGCCGGAATCGAAGGCGTGCTCGATGGCGTTCTGCACCAGTTCGGTGAGCACCATCACCAACGGGGTGGCGCGTTCGGCGGAGAACACGCCGAGCGAACCCGCCCGGCGCACTTTGATTCTCGCGGTGTGCACGGTCGCGACATCGGCCATGATCGGCAGCAGCCGGTCCACGACTTCGTCGAGATCGACCTCTTCATCCACCGACATCGACAGCATCTCGTGCACCGAAGCGATCGAGGTGACCCGGCGCACCGATTCGGTCAGCGCGACCTGCGCCTCCTCGTTCTCTGTGCGGCGCGCCTGCAACCGCAGCAGCGCGGCGACGGTCTGCAGATTGTTCTTCACCCGGTGGTGGATCTCGCGGATGGTCGCGTCCTTGCTGAGCAGCGCGCGGTCGCGGCGCTTGACCTCGGTGACGTCACGGACCAGCACCGCGGCCCCGGCCAGTTCCCCGTGCGGGCGCAGCACCAGGGTGCGCAGCAGCACGGTGGCGCTGCGCGCCTCGACCTCCATGCGGCGCCCGGTGCGTCCAGCCAGGGCGGCCTGGATATCGCCGACGACCTCCTGGGCGTCGAACGGATCGGTGATCAGCGACCGGGTGGTGACGGCCAGATCCTGACCGGCCAGATCCGACTGCAGCCCCATCCGGTGATACGCCGACAGTGCGTTCGGGCTGGCGTAGACGACGATGCCCGCGGTATCGAGCCGGATGAAGCCGTCGCCCGCACGGGGACTGGAGTGCGTCGCGGCGCGGTCCTCGGTGGTCGGGAAGGTGCCGTCGGCGATCATCTGGCACAGATCGTCGGAGCAGGCGACATAGGCGATCTCCAGCGTGCTGCGCACTCGCGAGCGCTGCAGATCGGTATCGCGGCTGAGCACCGCGATGACATCGTCGCCGCAGCGCACCGGAATGGCCTCGCGGATGGCGTGCACCGGATGCGGATGGTAGACGCCCTCGGCCTCGACATCGCTGTCCGCGCGCACGATCTTGCCGGTCACCAGCGCGTCGAACACCTGCGGATGATCGGTGTGCAATGCGGTTCCGCCGACCCGATCCTCCGGATGGACGGTGGGCGCGGTCGTCGGTCGACACTGTGCGACGCAGACGATATCGGCGCCGTCGGCGATCGGTCCCGCACCGACCCACAGCAGCAGATCCGCGAAGGACAGATCGGCGAGCAGCTGCCAATCGCCGACCACCCGCTGCAGATGGTCCACGGCGACGCCGGGTAGGTCGGTGTGTTCGGCCAGCAGTTCACTCAGTGTCGCCATTTCGATCTACCCGCTTCAGAAGTTAAGAGATGACGGCGATCAGGTGCCCGGCCTTGATCGCATCGCCCTCTTTGACGCCGATCGAGGTCACCGTGCCGCCGCTTTCGGCGAGCACCGGGATCTCCATTTTCATCGACTCGAGGATCACCAGGGTGTCGCCCTCGTGTACCTCGTCACCCTCGGCAACGACAACCTGCTGCACGACCGACACCAGCTCCGAGAGCACTTCCTCCGCCATGACACCTCATCCACTCGTTCGCCCGTATCCGCTGAAGCTACAGCCAACCACACATGAAACAATGGCCTTCAATCAGAAGGGAGACTACCTATGGGTAAGCGTGGTCGTAAGAAGCGCAGCCGCAAGGGAAGCGCGGCCAACCACGGCAAGCGTCCCAACGCCTGAGCCGTAACAGACGAAAAACACCGAGGGCCATGATCTTCCGTAGGCACTCGGTGTTTTTTCTGTTTCCGGAACTACTCGGTGGTCTCGACCCGCGTGACCGTGACGGATCGGCGGATTTCCAGGCTCAGCCGATCGCGCAGTGAATCCGGCGCCCGATCGCCGCCGCACTTGCGGCTCAGCAGGCTCTTGACCTTCTCTTCGATGCCGTAGGCCTCGATGCACGGTGAGCAGTGATCCATGTGGTGCTGCAGCCGGGCCCGGGTGGCATCGTCACATTCACCGTCGAGCATGAGCCAGACGTCGGCGAGCACAGCCGTGCAGTCCAACTCCATATCGGGGTCACGCTCCGTACTCACTGCTTGACCTCCTGGCGTTCCGCGCCGTTGCGGTTGAATCCACGTTCGCGCGCCACATCGGCGAGCAATCCTTTGAGCTGCTTGCGGCCGCGATGCAGCCGGGACATCACCGTACCGATGGGGGTGCCCATGATGTCGGCGATTTCCTTATATGGGAAACCCTCGACATCCGCGTAGTACACCGCCATCCGGAATTCCTCCGGCAGCTCCTGCAGTGCGGCCTTGATGTCGTCGTCCGGGAGCGCGTCCAGCGCCTCCACCTCGGCCGAACGCAGCCCGGTCGAAGTGTGCTCGGCGGTGGCCGCGAGCTGCCAGTCGGTGATCTCGTCGGTCGGATACTGCGCGGGCTGGCGCTGCTTCTTGCGGTAGGAGTTGATGTAGGTGTTGGTCAGGATCCGATAGAGCCAGGCACGCAGATTGGTGCCCTCCTTGAAGGATTTGAAGCCCTGGAACGCCTTGACGTAGGTCTCCTGCACCAAATCCTCGGCATCGGCCGGATTCCGGGTCATGCGCAGCGCGGCACCGTAGAGCTGGTCGAGCAACGGGAGCGCATCGCGCTCGAACCGCTGCACCAGCTCGGTATCGTCGACCGCGGCGCCGACCGCACCGTCGGTCACCACGTCATCGTCGCTCGTCACACCAATCCCTTCGATCGCCGTACCTGCCAAATCTACAGGCGTGGCCAGATCGAGTGAGAACTGAGAGTCCCTCTGCGACGTCACCGGGCGTTCTTCGAGCAGAACTGGCACCGACCTCTCCTTCACGTCGTACAACCGCCGTGCGGCTTCCGTATCGCATGCAACATGTCCGCGCTCGACTGTGTTCCCATAGCGAACTCCCCGCCCCGAAAACCGCGTTGCCGACCGCCATTAGGGTGACCGGCATGGCAGGAGCCTCGACCCCGGCGATCCGCACCCTGGCCAAGGCCGGTGTGGCCCACCGCGTACACGCGTACAAGCACGATCCGCGCGCCGACTCCTACGGCGGCGAGGCGGTCGACGCACTCGCCGCCGAGGTCGGGGTGACGGCGGCGCAGATCTTCAAAACGCTGGTGATCGAATTGTCGTCCGGCGCGCTCGCGGTCGCGGTGTTGCCGGTGCCGAACACCTTGTCGCTCAAGGCGGCCGCCGCGGCGCTCGGCGCGCCCAAGGCGGCCATGGCGGATAGGGCGAAGGCCGAGCGAATCACCGGTTACGTACTCGGCGGCATCTCCCCGCTCGGCCAGCGCAAGCTGCTGCCCACCGTGGTCGATGCCTCGGCACTGGCCTGGGACCGCATGCTTTGCAGCGCGGGACGGCGCGGTCTGGAGATCGAATTGGCACCGGCGGACCTGGTTCGACTCACCGATGCGGTAACCGCACTAGTCACATCCGTATAAATCCGCACCACGCCAGCAACATTTGTGCGTTACTGAACGGGCCCAGATCGTCCGACTCGAGGATGTGATGCGAAATGTCCGCGCGCCAGCGATTGTGCAGCACCGTGATCGTCACCCTGTTCGGAGTTCTCCTGCTCACCAACGGCCCGGCCGCGCTGCTAGCGCCTACGGCCACCGCCGCACCTGGCAGCCCCCTGGTGATCGACGTCAACGACTTCCCCTTCGACGAGCATGCCGTTGACGACGGGCCGAAGAAGAACAACACCCCGACGAAGGATGAGAAGGCCGACAAGGCCGAGAAGCTGGGCGGCGGCGTCGCAGGCAAGGTCATCGACCTGGGCGGCGGCGTCGCGCGCAAGGTCATCGACCTGGGCGGCGGCATCGCCAAGTGTGCGCTGAATATCGTGACGAACAGCGTGAAGTGCCAGCTCTGAGTCGATGAACGGCGGGCCGGGCGATCACAGCAAGCTGATCTGCCCGGCCTTTTCCGTGCCGGCCCGAGAGTCCAACGGCGCCAACAACTCCGGACCGTTATTGCGCACGCTGTTGACCAGCGTCGAGACCGGATGCGCCACAATGCCCGCCACCGATCCGACGCTCGGCGTCTCGAGCAGGGTGGCCGGCGCCGGATGATCCGGATCCAGCCAGGCCGCCCAATTCTCTTGCGGCATGGGCAGCGGCATCCGATCGTGGATGCGGGTGAGCTCGCCGACGGCGTCGGTAGTCAGGATGGTGCACGAGAGCAGCGGTTCGCTCTCCTGCTGCGAACGGTCCCGCCAAACCGACCACAATCCGGCCATATACAGCCGTGAGCCATCGGCATTCGCCATGAAGTACGGATGTTTCGCGACCTTGCCTTTGGCCCCGGCATCCGGTTCGACCAACCACTCGTACCAGCCGTCCATCGGAACCAGGCAGCGGCGATACTTCACCGCATCACGGAACGATGGCGTGGTCGCCGCCTTGTCGGCGCGGGCATTGAACAGCGGTTTGCCCTTGACCGGCACGCCCGGTTCGGCGGCCTTGGTCCAGACCGGGATCAGGCCCCAGCGCATCCGCCGGATGCGCAACTCGGGGTCGTCGTCGGGGTGGCCGTGCTCATGGCGCTCCACCAAGGTCAGCACCTGGGTGGTCGGCGCGACGTTGTAGTTGGCGGAACCGCCGTTGTCAGCGGTCGGCGTCTCGTCGATGGCGTCCAGTTCGGCGGCGAGCCGACCGGGATCGGTAGTTGTCGCATATCTGCCGCACATATCTCGATACTTGCACGCGGCGCCGACAGACTCGGGAAGAATTGACGGGAGGGGTGACCTGGTGAGAGTTGTGGCATAGCATCATCTCAGAGAATGGTCGTTAACTTATCTCGGCAAGAGGAGAGACCAACCGTGACAACCATCGAGACCACCCCAGCGGCGCCACAGACGGCGCTGACATCGGTCGATCCGGCCACCGGAGAGGTCATCGCCACCCACACCATCGCGGACGCGGACGCGGTGCGCTCCGCCGTCGCCAAGGCCCGTACCGCCGCCGCCACCTGGGGCGGACTGAGCTTCGACGAGCGGCGCAAACATCTGCTGCGCTGGTCGAGCCAGTTGGTCGCGGACTCCGAGGAGTTCACCGCGCTCATCCACAAGGAGAACGGCAAACCACTCGACGACGCGTTCCTGGAATTGATGCTCGCACTCGAGCACATCGCCTGGGCGGCCAAGAACGCCAAGAAGGTGCTGTCGCCGAAGAAGATCTCCCCCGGCGCGTTGATGGCGAACTTCTCCGCACGATTGGAGCAGCGCCCGCTCGGTGTCATCGGCGTGATCGGCCCGTGGAACTATCCGGTCTACACCCCGAACGGCTCCATCGCCTACGCCCTGGCCGCGGGCAATACCGTCGTCTTCAAGCCGAGCGAATTCTCCACCGGCATCGGCAATTTCCTCTCCGATGCGTTCAAGAAGGCCAATCCGGAGCTGCCCGAAGGCGTCTTCGAGACGGTCAATGGTTACGGCGCGACCGGCGCAGCGCTGGTACACGCCGGGGTGGACAAGATCGCGTTCACCGGCTCCACCGCTACCGGCAAGAAGATCATGGCCGCGGCCGCCGAATCGCTGACCCCGGTGCTGCTGGAATGCGGCGGTAAGGATGCGGTGATCGTCGCGGGCGATGCCGATGTGAAGGCCGCGGCCGATGCGGTCGCCTGGGGCGCCACCGCCAACAGTGGCCAGACCTGCGCCGGTGTGGAGCGGGTTTACGTGGATCGCTCGGTGCGCGACGAATTCGTCGCCGAGGTCGAGCGCATTCTGAAGGACATCAAGCCGGGCTCGGACGCCGATGCTTCCTACGGTCCGATGACCATGCCCAGCCAGATCGATATCGTGCGTCGCCATATCGATGACGCGCTGAAGAACGGCGGCACCGCGGTGCTCGGCGGGCCGGAGTCGGTCAAGGGTCCGTTCATCGAGCCGGTCGTGCTCGTCGATGTGGACGAGAACTCCGAGGCCGTGGCCGAGGAGACCTTCGGCCCGACCGTCACCATTCGCACGGTGGACGGCGTCGACGAGGCGGTCGAGCTGGCGAACAAGTCCAAATACGGCCTGTCCTCGGCGGTCTACTCGAAGAAGAACGGCCTGGAGATCGCGCGCAGGCTGCGCGTCGGCGCGACCTCGGTGAACTCCGTACTCGCCTTCGCAGCCATCGCTGGCCTGCCCTTCGGCGGTGTCGGCGATTCCGGAATCGGGCGCATCCACGGCGAGCCCGGCCTGCGCGAATTCGCCCGGCCGCATTCGATCGCGGTGCAGCGCTTCGCGATTCCCGGCATGGCACTGCTCAGCTACTCGCGGACCCAGTCCACCATGAAGCTGCTGCGTCGCATGGTCCCGATCCTGCACGGACGCCACAAGTAGGTTTGCTGGGCTCGCACGTCGCGGGCGAGCCCAGGCACCCTGCCGAACACCGAGAAGCGAGTCTTACGAGCGACGTTCGCGGCCCGTCTCGCGTCCGAGCCGTCGAAGCGCATGCGCCGCATGCGCGGCATCCGGCACGCGTGCACCAGGTGCCGAACGTCCCGCCCCGTCAACCACCACGGAGCGAGTCTTACGAGCGAGGAGTTCGCGGCCCGTCTCGCGTCCGAGCCGTCGAAGCGCATGCGCCGCATGCGCGGCATCCGGCAGGCGTGCACCCGGTGCCGAACGTCCCGCCCCGTCAACCACCACGGAGCGAGTCTTACGAGCGAGGAGTTCGCGGCCCGTCTCGCGTCCGAGCCGTCGAAGCGCATGG
>NZ_JBVJLS010000001.1:174037-209904 GCF_055584605.1 Nocardia sp. NPDC102475
CCGCCGCAGGCGCGAGTCTCGACGGCTCGGACGCGAGACACCAGGGGGCCGCGAACCCGCGGCGCCGCAGGCGCCGCAAATCAAACACAGCCCAGCCCGTGTGTCCGGTGACGCGATGGGCGAAGATGGACACGTGAGTTTCTGGCCAGCGCCCCATGTCGATGTCCCCGTGCACGCGACCGTGACCCTGCCCGGATCGAAATCGATCACGAATCGGGCCCTGATCCTGGCTGCACTCGCCGAGGGTCCCTCAACCATTTCCGGCGCGTTGCGCAGCCGTGATACCGAACTCATGATCGGTGCCCTGTGCGCATTGGGCGCACGGATCGAGGGCGACGCCGACACGCTGACCGTGACACCCACGCCACTGCACGGCGGTAACGTCGACTGCGGCCTGGCCGGCACCGTCATGCGGTTCCTGCCCCCGGTCGCGGCCCTGGCCACTGGCGATGTCGGCTTCGACGGTGACGAGCAGGCCCGGGTTCGCCCACTCGGCACCATCCTGGAGGCACTGCGCCGGATCGGCGCGGAAATCGAGGGCGACGCACTGCCGTTCACAGTGCACGGCAAGGGTGCGCTGCGCGGCGGCGCGGTCACCATCGATGCCTCCGGATCGTCCCAGTTCGTCTCCGGACTGCTGCTGTCGGCAGCCCGGTTCGACGAGGGCATTGTGGTGCACCACGACGGCAAGGCACTGCCTTCGATGCCCCACATCGAGATGACGGTGGAGATGCTGCGGCGCGCCGAGGTCGCCGTCGATGCCCCGGCCGACAGCCGCAAGGCCCAGACCTGGACCGTCGCACCCGGCCCGATCCGCGCGGTGAACTGGGATGTGGAGCCGGATCTGTCCAACGCCACGCCCTTCCTGGCCGCGGCCGCCGTCACCGGTGGCGAGGTCCGCATCCCGCACTGGCCGCGCCTGACCACCCAGCCCGGTGATGTGATCCGGGAGATCCTGGTTCGGATGGGCGCCGAGGTCACCCGGTTCGACGGTGTGCTGACCGTGCGCGGCCCGGAGCGCCTGGCCGGTATCGATATCGATCTGCACGATGTCGGCGAGCTGACCCCGACCGTGGCCGCCCTTGCGGCACTTGCCGATTCGCCGTCCCGGCTGCGCGGTATCGCCCATCTGCGCGGGCACGAGACCGATCGGCTCGCGGCCCTGTCCACAGAGATCAACCGGCTCGGCGGCAATGTCACCGAGACCGAGGACGGACTCGAGATCACCCCGGCCCCGCTGCGCGGCGGCAACTGGCATTCCTATGCCGACCACCGAATGGCAACGGCCGGTGCGATTCTCGGACTCCGGGTGCCCGGCGTGGCGATCGAGGATATCGGCACCACGGCCAAGACGCTGCCCGGATTCGTCGGCCTGTGGGAGCAGATGCTCGATCCCACGCTCACCGATCAGGGAGCGGCCCGCTGAGACGACGCGATTACGACGAGTCGGATGTCCGGGTGCGCCCGGGCAAGTCGTCTCGTCCACGCACGAAAACCCGTCCGCAGCACAACGATGCGGAACCGGCCATGGTCGTTTCGGTGGACCGCGGTCGCTGGGGTTGCGTGCTCGGCGGCGATCCGGACAAGCTGATCGTCGCCATGCGGGCCAGGGAACTGGGCCGCACCCCGATCGTCGTCGGCGATCAGGTCGACGTGGTCGGCGATCTGTCCGGCAGACCCGATACCCTCGCCCGCATCGTCCGCGTCGGGGAACGCCGAACCGTCCTGCGCCGCACCGCCGATGACACCGATCCGTTCGAACGGATCGTCGTCGGCAATGCCGAACAGCTGTTCATCGTGGTCGCCCTCGCAGATCCGCCGCCGCGCACCGGTTTCGTCGAACGCGCCATGGTCGCCGCGTATGCCGGTGGGCTGCAACCGATTCTGTGCCTGACCAAGCACGATCTGGCCGCCGAATCCGAATTCGCCGCTGCCTTCGACGATCTCGACCTCACCATCATCTACGGCGGCATCGACGATCCCAGCGAACCTGTCCTCGATCTGCTCACCGACCGACTCACCGCCTTCATCGGCCACTCCGGCGTCGGCAAATCGACGCTGGTGAATCGCCTTGTGCCCGATGCGGATCGGGCCGTCGGCGAGGTCTCCGGCGTGGGCAAGGGCAAACACACCTCAACCCAATCCGTCGCCCTGCCGCTCACGCAGGGCGGTTGGGTCATCGACACACCGGGTGTCCGTTCTTTCGGACTGGCTCATATCACGCCCGACGATGTCATCGCCGCCTTCACCGATCTGGCCGCCGCCATCGAGGATTGTCCCCGCGGCTGCACCCATCTCGGTCCGCCCGCGGACCCCGAATGTGCGCTGGATACCTTGCCCGGCAAGGAACGCCGCGTCGCCGCGATCCGCCTCCTGCTGACCGCGCTGAACTCCAACGAATCCTGGTAGTCAGTGCCCGTCGGCCTGTTCAGGAGCGAAGGGCCATTCCTCGAATCGGTCGCACCGACCGTCGGAGTCGAACCGCAATACCCACAGATCCCGCCAGCGCGACAACGTATCCCACCGATATTCCACGCCCACCCGCACCACCGCGGTCGAATCCTCTACCGCGACAACCTCGGCTGCCATCGTGAACGCCTCGTCCGGCCCACTGCGCTCGGCCTCCCAGAACACCTCGAGCGGTTCGAGACCGACGATCGGTTCCGCCCACGGCGACACCAGATACTCGACATCGCGGGTGAACAGCTCCCCGAGCATCGCGGTACCCGGCGCACGCCAGGCCCGTTCATAACCACCGACCCATTTCTCGACAGCGTCCCGGTCCACGCCTCGTAAGCTACTCCGCCGCACCACCCCTCGTGGCCGGTTCACCGACGACGAAGGCGCCCACGGCGCGAGTCCATGGGCGCCTTCGTAATCGATCAGTGCCGACGACGCGTCTTCGGTGCGCGCTTCGGCTTGGCCTGCGCGCGGGCCGCCTCGCGGCGCTCACGGCGAGTGCCGCCATCGCCGTACTCCTCGGCGTCACTGTGCACCGCGGCGTGGCCGCCCTCGTCCGGACCCGAATAGTGGAAGCCGTTGTTGGCCCGGGAATCGCTGATCCCCTTGGCACGCAACGCCGCAGGCGCGCCATTGCCGACCGGCGCCTCCTGGGTGGGCAGTGGACGCGGCGCGGTGGCGCCGACCGGCGAGCGCAGGCCAGGATCGACCCCGACGCCCTCGGGCTGCGGCTGCTGCACCTCGACCTGCAGGTTGAACAGGAACCCGACCGACTCCTCCTTCAGCCCCTCGAGCATCGCGGCGAACATGTCGAAGCCCTCGCGCTGGTATTCGACCAGCGGATCGCGCTGCGCCATGGCACGCAGGCCGATGCCCTCCTTGAGGTAATCCATCTCATAGAGGTGCTCGCGCCACTTGCGGTCCAGGACCGAAAGCAGCACCTGGCGTTCGAGATTGCGCATCGAACCCTCGCCGGCCAGACCATCGATCTGCTGTTCGCGCTTCTCGTAGGCGTCGTGCGCGTCATCGAGCAGCGCTTCGATCAGTTCGTCCTTGGTCAGATCGCCCGCCTCGCCGACACCGGTCTCACCGGTCAGCTCCTTGTAGTCCAGGCTCACCGGGTACAGCGTCTTCAGCGCGGTCCACAGCTTGTCCAGATCCCAGTCCTCGACGTAGCCGTCGGCGGTGGCGCCGTCGGCATAGGCGGTGATCACGTCGGTGATCATCTCCTGGACCTGGCCCTCCATATCCTCGCCGCGCAGGATCCGGTTGCGCTCGCCGTAGATGATGGTGCGCTGCTGGTTCATCACCTCGTCGTACTTGAGCACGTTCTTGCGGATCTCGAAGTTCTGCTGCTCGACCTGGGTCTGCGCGCTCTTGATGGCCTTGGAGACCATCTTCGCCTCGATCGGCACATCGTCGGGCAGGTTGAGCCTGGTCATGATGGCTTCGAGCGCGGCGCCGTTGAAGCGCCGCATCAACTCGTCACCCAGCGACAGATAGAACCGGGACTCACCCGGGTCGCCCTGACGGCCGGAACGACCACGCAGCTGGTTATCGATACGGCGCGATTCGTGCCGCTCGGTGCCGAGCACGTACAGACCACCGGCATCGCGCACCGCGTCGGCGTCCTCGGCGGTCTGCTCCTTGACCCGCTCGAGCGTCGGCAACCACGCGGCCTGGTACTCCTCCGGCGTCTCCACCGGATCCAGACCCTCCTTGCGCAGGATGATGTCGGTGATGATGTCCGGGTTACCGCCGAGCACGACGTCGGTACCGCGACCGGCCATATTCGTCGCGACCGTGACCGCGCCCGGGCGACCGGCCTCGGCGATGATCTCGGCTTCCTTCTCGTGGAACTTCGCGTTCAGCACGTTGTGCGCGATGCCGCGCTTGGTGAACTGCTTGGACAGGTACTCCGAGCGCTCGACGCTGGTGGTACCGATCAGCACCGGCTGGCCCTTCTCGTGCCGTTCGGTGACATCGTCGACCACGGCCGAGAATTTGGCCTCTTCGGTCTTGTAGATCAGATCGGACTGGTCCGCGCGGACCATCGGCTTGTTCGTGGGAATCGGGACCACGCCGAGGTTGTAGATCTGGTGCAGCTCGGCGGCCTCGGTCTCGGCGGTACCGGTCATACCGGAAAGCTTGTCGTAGAGGCGGAAGTAGTTCTGCAGCGTGATGGTGGCCAGGGTCTGGTTCTCCGGCTGGATCTCGACGCCTTCCTTGGCCTCGATCGCCTGGTGCATGCCCTCGTTGTAGCGGCGCCCGACCAGGATGCGGCCGGTGAATTCGTCGACGATGATGACCTCGCCGTCGCGGACGATGTAGTCCTTGTCCCGGTGGTAGAGCTCCTTGGCCTTGATGGCGTTGTTCAGGTAGCTCACCAGCGGCGAATTGGCCGCCTCATAGAGGTTGTCGATGCCGAGCTGATCCTCGACGAACTCCACGCCCGCCTCGTGCACACCGATGGTGCGCTTCTTGATATCGACCTCGTAGTGCAGGTCCTTCTTCAACAGCGGTGCGATGCGGGCGAATTCGGCGTACCACTTCGAGGAGGCGTCGGCCGGACCCGAGATGATCAGCGGGGTGCGGGCCTCGTCGATGAGGATGGAGTCGACCTCGTCGACCACGGCGAAGTTGTGCCCGCGCTGGACCAGATCGTCCAGCGAGTGGGTCATATTGTCGCGCAGGTAATCGAAGCCGAATTCGTTGTTGGTGCCGTAGGTGATGTCGGAGTTGTAGGACTCGCGACGCTCGGCCGGGGTCATACCGGACAGGATCACGCCGACGCTCAGCCCGAGGAAGCGGTGCACGCGGCCCATCCACTCGGCATCGCGCTTGGCCAGGTAGTCGTTGACCGTGACGACGTGCACGCCGTCGCCGGAGATCGCGTTGAGGTAGGCGGGCAGCACACAGGTCAGGGTCTTGCCCTCACCGGTCTTCATCTCGGCGATATTGCCGAGGTGCAGCGCCGCGCCACCCATGATCTGCACCTTGTAGTGCTTCTGGTTCAGCACCCGCCAGGACGCCTCACGGGCCACCGCGAACGCCTCCAGGAGCAGATCGTCCAGCGTTTCGCCGTCCGCGTAGCGGTCCCTGAATTCGTCGGTCTTGGCACGCAGCTCGTGGTCGGTGAGCTCCTCGATCTCGGGACCGAGCGCGAGGACCTCTTCCGCGAGGTGGGCGAGCCGCTTGACCGTGCGTCCCTCACCAATCCGTAGCAACCTCGTCAGTGTCAGCGCAGGCACGGGTCTCGTCAGTCCTCTGGTCGGTGTGTCAAATGTTCGGCCGTCACCCGGGGCGGGCAGTGTGCGCATGGCCCCCGCCGAGCACGGCGGAATCCGCAGCACGCTTCATGGTAATGCGGCATCCATGTTAGGTGCCGATGACCAGCGACATAGCGCCGCATCCGCGCTACCGCCGAGGCGGCAGCCGTTTCTTCTCACCGTACCCGTGTGTCGGCTGTCGGATCCGCTGGCAATCCGATGGACCGGAACCTGTTTCAGCGCGGGTGTCATACGATGTAACTCGTTCGTCGCGCCAGACGCCGCGAGCCCTGTCTACCAGGGACGACCCGTAATCCGACGGCATGTGACGACACCAAGGGGCAGCGCGGCTCAAAAGGCATCCGTTATGCGGCACCCCGATTAATGTGTGCGAATCGAGTTCCTCCGGTCTCGAACCAATGCAGCCTTCCACGGAACCAGACGTGGGTAAAGGGTTGCGCGAATATCGCTGGATATGCCACAGGGGGCAGGACGAACCGTTGTGGGCGACCACAATGGGCGATGAGAAGGCTCGGGTGGGAGCCACATCGGAAGGAGCACCGGGCAGCGTGATCACGAGATTGACGCCGCAGGACGCGTCGTTCTACGGGCTCGAGTCGAGCAGCAATCCGATCCATATCGGCTCTCTCGCGATCGTCCGAGGTAGCGACTCCGCACAGGGGGAAACGGCACTCGACTACGACGGACTGGTCGATCTGGTGGAGAGCAGGCTTTCCCTGGTCCCCCGCTATCGCAGGAAGGTCCGCGAAATCCCGTTCGCGCTCGGCCGCCCGGTCTGGGTCGAGGACAGCCATTTCGATATCACCTATCACATCCGCCGCTCCGCAGTGCCCGAGCCGGGCAACGATTGCCAGCTGCACGATCTGGTGGCGCGGCTGGCTTCGCGACCGCTCGATCAGAGCCGCCCGCTGTGGGAGATGTATTTGATCGAGGGCCTGGCCGAGGGCCGGTCCGCGATCTTCACCAAATCCCATTCGGCGCTCGTCGACGGGGATACCGCACTCGAGATCGGGCACGTCATCCTCGATACCAGCGCATCACCGCGCGGTATCGCCGACGACGCCTGGGTGGCGCCGCGCGAACCCAACGAGATGGAACTGCTGATCGGCGCGCTCACCCACCTGGCCGCGCAGCCGCGCGAGGCGCTCGAGGTGGCCCGCGACGCGAGCGCGCACGCGTTCTCGGTGGTCGAGGCGGCGGGCAAGGCGGTGGATTCGATGGTTTCGGCCGTGCGCGCGGCCACCGTCGGCGCACCCGACAGCCCGCTCAACGCCAAGACCTCGCGCAACCGCCGCTTCGATGTGGTGCGCACGGATCTGGAGGACTACCGCAAGATCCGCAAGCGTTTCGAATGCTCGATCAATGATGCGATCCTGGCCGTCGTCACCGGGGCGCTGCGCAATTGGCTGCTCTCGCGCGGTGAGGCGCTCACCGAATCGACCGTGCTGCGCGCGGTGGTGCCGATGTCGGTCTATGTCGAAGGCATCGACGACCAGCTGAAACCGGCCAGCGAGGTCTCCTCGTTCCTCATCGATCTGCCGGTGGGCGAACCGAATCCGGTGATGCGCCTATCGCATATCTCCCATGCCACCGAGGCCAACAGCAAGCATCGGCGCGGCGTGCGGGCGCGCACCCTGGTGCACCTGGCCGGCTTCGCTCCGGCGAGCCTGCATGCGATGAGTGTGCGGGCGGCGAGTACGTTCGCAGAGCACACGTTCAATCTGGTGATCACCAACGCACCGGGTCCGCAGACCCCGATGTATATCGGCGGCGCGCGGATGCTGGAGATGTATCCGGTGTCGCCGCTGCTGCGCAACCAGGCCTCGAGCATCGGGATCACGTCCTATGACGGACGCGTCTTCTACGGACTCAACGCCGATCGCGACGCGATGGCCGATATCGGCGTGCTGGCCGCGTCGGTGCACGAGTCCATGGAGGAGATGCTCGGTGCCTGCGTCTGAGAACACCATGCGGGTCTATATCCCCGCCACCGTGCCGATGCTGCGTGAGCTCGTCGCGAACCGGGAATTGCGCCCGGTCGGCGGCACCGCCTTCGCGGTCACGCCGACACTGCGCGAGGCCTATGCCTCCGGTGACGACGAAGAATTGGCCGAGGTCGCGATGGCCGAGGCCGCGCGGGCCTCGTTGCGCCTGCTGGCCGCCGAGCGCGAGGAGGCCACCGAGGCGTCCGACGACGGGGACGAGGACGCCGACGACCCCGCCACCACCTACCACAGCCCGGTCTATCGCCGCGCGGTCATCGCCGCCGATGTGACCGGTGCGAAGCTGCGCCCCGACCTCGACGACGCGGTGGTGCGATTGGCCGGACCGATCGGCTACGACCGGATCGCCTCGGTGCACGTCGACCTGGCCGAGGCCGAACCCGAGGTGGCCAAGGCGGTCGATGTGGTCGATGCCGCCGACCTCGGTGACGCCGATGCGGAATTCGTGCTCGGTGATGCCGAGGACCACCAGCTGGCCTGGTACGCCGCCCAGGAGCTGCCGTTCCTGCTCGAATTACTGTGACCGGCAACCTACACATTCCGCACTAACCTACGATGCCGTAACCTGGCTGCGAGGCGGCTTCACCGGTCGCTACGACAGGGAGACGAACGGCGGCAATGGTCTTGAAAAAAGCGGCACTCTCGGTGCGCACGGTCCGGGAGTGGCTGGAGGCGCCGGCGGCGGAAGTCGCCGAACGCGGTGGACGGCTGAACGTACTGCGCGGCGCCGTCGCGCGCGTCACCACGCCACTGCTGCCCGACGACTATCTGCATCTGGCGAATCCACTGTGGTCGGCTCGTGAGCTGCGCGGCCGAATTGTCGAGGTGCGCAAGGAAACCGCCGATTCGGCCACCCTGGTCATCAAGCCGGGCTGGGGCTTCGACTGGAAATACGAGCCGGGTCAGTACATCGGCATCGGCATTCTGGTAGACGGCCGCTGGCACTGGCGCTCGTACTCGCTGACCTGCCCGCCGAACTGGACCGATCCGGAACACCGCGGCAAGCGGCTGATCTCCATCGCGGTCAAGGCGATGCCCGAGGGTTTCCTGTCCAGCCACCTTGTCAGCGGTGTCGCCACGGGCACCGTCGTCCGGTTGGCCGCACCGCAGGGCGGTTTCGTGCTGCCGTCGCCGCCGCCGGAAAAGGTGCTGTTCCTCACCGCGGGCAGCGGTATCACCCCGGTCATGTCCATGCTGCGCGCGCTGGATCGCCGCGACGTGGTCACCGATGTCGTACATGTGCACTCCGCGCGCACCCGCGACGATGTGATGTTCGGGACCGAACTGCGCGATCTGCACGATCGCCGCCCCAGCTTCTCCTCGCATCTGCACCTGACCGATGAGCAGGGCCGGTTCTCCCTCACCACGCTGGACGAACACTTCCCGGATTGGCGCGAGCGTCAGACCTGGGCCTGCGGTCCGGCCGCCATGCTCGACGAAATCGAGCAGCACTGGCGTGCGGCCGACATCAGCGACCGGCTGCATGTCGAGCGCTTCGAGATCGAGCGCTCCGCCGTCGGCGAGGGCGGCACGGTCACATTCGACAAGACCGGGCGCACCGTGGAGGTCGACGGCGCGACCAGTCTGCTGGAGGCGGGCGAATCCGCCGGCGTGCAGATGCCGTTCGGCTGCCGGATGGGCATCTGCCAAACCTGTGTCGTCACACTGACTTCCGGACATGCCCGCGATCTGCGCAATGGTGACGAGCGCCGCGAGGGCGACAAGGTGCAGACCTGTATCTCGGCCGCGGCGGGCGACTGCACACTCGACGTCTGAAACAGCGACACTCGCAGACGCACCGTCAGGGGGGCATCCGACAGGTACCCTCTGAGGTACATCCAGTCAGGGAAAGGGACCTGGTGGCCATCACCGATATCAAGGCGTTTGCCCATCTCACGGCGGCCGACATCGAAACACTGGGGCAGGAACTCGACTCCATTCGACGCTCCGTCGAACTGTCCCGCGGTGAGCGTGATGCGAAGTACATCCGGCGCACCATCGCGGCACAGCGTGGCCTCGAAGTGCTCGCGCGCGCGGTGCTGTTCGGCAGCCGCAATCGATGGGCCTGGCTGACCGGAACGGCGCTGCTGTCGGTCGCCAAGATCATCGAGAACATGGAGCTCGGGCACAACATCAGCCACGGGCAATGGGACTGGATGAACGATCCGGAAATCCACTCCGGCACCTGGGAGTGGGATATGACCGGGCCGTCGGCGCAGTGGCGACGGGCGCACAACTATTCGCACCACACCTACACCAATGTGCTCGGCAAGGACGAGGACCTCGGCTTCGGCATCCTGCGGATGACCCGCGACGAGCAGTGGCGGCCGATCCATCTGGTGCAGCCGTTGGCGAACGTTGTGCTGGCGGCCACCTTCGAATGGGGTATCGCGCTGCACGACTGGGATGCCGAGAAGGAATTCTCGGGCACGCCCAAGAAGTGGAACTCGGAGCCGAACAAGGAATTCGCCCGCAAGGCGGCCCGTCAGGTGGCCAAGGACTTCGTGTTCTACCCGGCACTCACCGGTCCCGCGTTCATGTCGACGCTGAAGGCCAACGCGACCGCCAACCTGGTGCGCAACCTCTGGGCCTACGCGGTGATCTTCTGCGGCCATTTCCCCGACGGCGCCGAGAAATTCGCCATCGAACAGCTCGAGGGCGAGACCAGCGGCGAGTGGTATCTGCGCCAGATGCTCGGTAGTGCCAACTTCAAGGCCGGGCCCGCGATGGCCTTCATGAGCGGCAACCTCTGCTACCAGATCGAACATCACTTGTTCCCCGACCTGCCCAGCAACCGGTATCCGAAAATCGCCGAGCGGGTCCGCGAACTGTGCGACAAGTACGACCTGCCCTACACCACCGGCTCGCTCGGCAGGCAGTATCTGCTGGCCTTCCGGACCATCCACAAGCTCGCACTGCCGGACCGCTTCCTCAAGCGCACCGCCGATGACGCACCGGAGACCTCCTCGGAGCGCAAGTTCGCCGGCGTCTCACTGCCCGCTATGCCGTCGATGCCGAATGCCGAGCGCTGGGCCGACAAGTGGAACGAGACGCACTGGCTGCCCGTCGACCCCGAGACCGGTAAGCGTCGCGGCCTGCGTTCGGCGCTCAACGAGGCCAGGGTGGTGTTGCGGGAAAAAGCCCGACACGAGAAGGAAGTGCTGCGCGAGGCCAAGCTGGCGCTGCAGGAAAAGGCACGTCAGGAGAAGACGACACTGCAGCGAAAGGCCATGCGCGAGCGTGCGATCCGTCGCATCCGACGCCGCCGATGAGATAGCATCCCCGAGCCACGTTTGCAATGCGGGATTTGCCACATTCCAGAGACAGTCCTCACAACCTACGGTCTCGTAACTTACGGTACTGTAACCGCCATGGCGATCTCGGATGTCAAGGAATACGCGCACCTCACCGAAGCCGATGTGGAGGCTCTCGGTGCGGAGTTCGACGCGATCCGGCGCGATATCGAGTCCTCGCGCGGTGCTCGCGACGCGCGGTATATCCGCAATGTCATCCGCCTGCAGCGTGCGCTCGAGATCAGCGGCCGCACGGTGCTGTTCGCCAGTTTCCTGCCGCCCGCCTGGCTCGCCGGTGTTGCCCTGCTCAGCACGGCCAAGATCATCGAGAATATGGAAATCGGGCACAACGTCATGCACGGGCAGTGGGACTGGATGAACGATCCGGAAGTCCACTCCAGCACCTGGGAATGGGATAACACCGGCCCGTCCAAGCACTGGAAGCAGACGCACAATTACCTGCACCACAAGTACACCAATGTGCTCGGCATGGACGACGACATCGGCTACGGCCTGCTGCGCGTCACCCGGGATCAGCGGTGGAAGCCGTTCAATATCGGCAATCCGGTCTACAACCTGGTGCTGCAGCTGTTCTTCGAATACGGCGTCGCGATCCAGCATCTGGAACTGGGCAAGATGCACAGGTTGAAGGAGGGCTCGCCGGAGCGGGCCGCATTCGAGGTCAAGCGCCGCGAGGTGCTGGTCAAGATCGGCAAGCAGGCCGGTAAGGATTACCTGCTGTTCCCGCTGCTCACCGGGCCCGCGTTCTTCTCGACGCTCACCGCGAACCTGACCGCCAATGTCATCCGCAATATCTGGACCAATGCGGTGATCTTCTGCGGCCACTTCCCGGACGGCGCGGAGAAATTCACCAAGGCCGATATCGACGGCGAATCCAAGGGCCAGTGGTACCTGCGCCAGATGCTGGGCAGCGCCAATATCTCCGGCGGTCCGGTCATGCACTTCATGACCGGCAACCTGAGCCACCAGATCGAACACCACCTGTTTCCGGATCTGCCGAGCAACCGCTACGCCGATATCGCGGTGCGGGTGCGCGCCCTGGCCGAGAAGTACGACCTGCCCTACACCACCGGCTCGCTTCCGGTGCAGTACTTCAAGTCCTGGCGCACCATCCTGAAGCTGGCGCTGCCGAACAAGTACCTGCGCGCGACCGCCGACGACGCCCCCGAGACCGCCTCGGAGCGCAAATTCGACGGTGTCACCATGCCGAGCTTCGACCCGGTCACCGGTAAGCGTCGCGGCCTGCGCACGGCGCTGCAGGATGGGCGCCGCCGGTTCGCCCGTCGGGCCGTTTCCGTCGCCTGACGCACAGTCGCACCGAAGGCGCCCACGGAAGTCCGTGGGCGCCTTCGCCTTTCGATGGGCCGGCCATTCCGGGCGCGGCGGGCTCGTGGTATCCGCCTAGGTCTCGGCGGGAGCCCCGTTTGCGGCTGGTTGACTGAGGGTGTGTGTGCTGAAGATCTGAGCGTTTACGAGGCGATCCGGATGCGGCGGGATGTACGGGCCGAGTTCACCGGTGACCTCGTCGACGATGCGACGCTGTGGCGGATACTCGATGCCGCACATCGCGCGCCCAGTGTCGGCAACTCGCAGCCGTGGGACTTCGTCGTGGTGCGCGAGCACGCGACGCTGCGGAAGTTCGCCGACCACGTCGCACAGAAGCGGATCGAATTCCGCGACGCACTGCCGCCGGATCGGGCGGCGACCTTCGACCCGATCAAAATCGAGGGCATCACCGAGAGCGGCACCGGCATCGTGGTCACCTACGACCACGACCGCGGCGGCCCCCAGGTCCTCGGCCGCGCCACCGTCCCCGAAACCGGCATCTACTCGACGGTCCTAGCCATCCAGAACCTCTGGCTGGCCGCCACCGCCGAGCAGATCGGCGTCGGCTGGGTCTCGTTCTACGACGCCGAATTCCTCACAGACCTGGTCGGCCTACCCGACGGCATTCGCCCCGTCGCCTGGCTGTGCGTCGGCCCGGTAGACGAATTCCAACGCGTCCCCGACCTCGAGCGCTTCGGCTGGCGCACCGGCCGCCCCCTCACCGAAGCCGTCCACCAGGAAACCTTCCGCGCCTGAGCTGATCGAGCGCAGTCAAATGGCTCTTCGGACTCATCCAGGGTAGTCAAATGGCGGCTCAAAACCCCACCACCAACCACCATTTGACTACGCTCGGCGAACTCTCGAGAACGCAACCACAGCCGGTCGACTGCGCTGGGAACTGCGGGCCTGCGTACCCAAGTGTGGGAGGTAAGCCACGCTTAGCGAAACCCACCCCTCGCCCCGATGGTCGAATCCGGCGGCACAGGGGTAGAGGCGGCAATCAGACGCTTTCCAGCACGGCCGACGCGCCGATGCCACCCGCCGCGCAGATGCCGAGCAGGGCGGAGTTCTTTCCGGAGCGGGCCAACTCGTTGGCCATGGTGGTGACCATGCGTGCGCCGGTCGCGCCGAACGGATGTCCGAGCGACACCGAACCGCCGTGCACGTTGAGCTTGTCGATATCGATCTCGCCGACCGCGGTGTCGCGATCGAGGCGGGTCTTGGCCCACTCGTCGCTGTTCAGTGCGGCGAGCACGGACAGCGTCTGGGCCGCGAATGCCTCGTGGATATCGACGAAATCGATATCGCCGAGCGACATTCCGGCCTTGTCGAGGGCGCGCGGCATGGAGATGGCCGGCCCGATCAGCACCTGATCGGCCGGGTCGACGCTGACGTAGCTCCAGGAGCGGAAGGCGGCCAGCGGACGGTAGCCGAGGGCATGCGCCCGCTCCTCACTCATCAGCAGTACGGCGGACGCGCCGTCGGTGAGTGGGCTGGCATTGCCCGCTGTCACGCTGCCGTCGGGGGCGAAGACCGGCTTCAGCTTCGCCAACTTCTCGGCACTGGTATTCGCGCGCACCAGTCCGTCGCGCGTGACATCCGCGCCTTCGGGGGTACGCACCCGCAGCACCTCGTCGTCGAAGCGGCCCGAATCGATGGCCGCGGCGGCCCGGTGGTGTGAGCGCGCGGCGAATTCGTCCTGATCCGCGCGGCTGATCCCGTGGATGCGGGCCATCTTCTCGGCCGACTCCCCCATCACCTCACCGGTGGTGCGTTCGGCGATCTTCGGTCGGCTCGGCAGCAGATCGGTGAAGGGCGCGAGCTGACGCGCCGCCGCCAGATAGTCCTTCGGCTTCGGCTTGCCAAGTGCGAGCGGCGCACCGGCGTGCACCAGCTTCTGCGGCAACTTCACCTCGGCATTACTGGTCGAATCGCTGCCGCCGGCGATCATGATGTCGTATTCGCCGCGCTCGATGGCCGCCGCCGCCGAGGTGATCGCCTGGAGTCCGGAGGCGCACGCCCGCGTCACCGTGTACCCCTCGCACCCGGGGTCGAGACCGAGATCCAGTGCGATCTCCCGCGCGATATTCGGTGCGACACTCGGCAGAATCACTCCGCCCCACACGATCGCCTGCACCTGGGCGCCGGGCAGGCCGGTCCGCTCCAACAGCCCACGCACCGCGGCATCGGCCAGCGCGATCGAATCCATCCGCGTGTAATCACCGAACGCCTTGACGAACGGCGTGCGCGCACCCGAAACGATGACAGCACGGCGAGCAGCACTGGTAGCCATGGGATGCTCATCCGCCTCTCCGAATATTCAGGCCATACAAGTCGTGAGCCGCGACATCAGCGTTCAGGTCCTGCGTTGGATGCCTAGCCGGGTTCTGGACGTACCCGGCGAGTTACCCATTTACTCACGAAATCAATTGTCGCCTATGGATCCACTGACAGCACCCGCGAGCGCCCGGCTCAGCGATCCCCTCCATCGCCGCTGAGCCGGGCATTCTCCACCGTCCCGCTGCGCCCGATTTCGCAAGCACATGGGTAACTCCTCGGGCACGCCCGAAAGCGGACCCGGCACTCAACCGCCGGCCCGCGACGAAACTGTCGGGGCACCCCGCGCCGGCAAAAAGCCCGGGGAGGCGGATGAGCGGCGCCCTGTCCCGGCGAACGCCCCTGCTCGTCCCGGAACCCGCAAGGTCGACGTCGACACCACTTGGCGCGAGGAAACAGTAGCAATCTTTCTATTAGTTTTTCAAACCTTTTCCATGAAGTTGTCATCTCTACCAAAGAACCTCTAGCATGAGGCTCACTATGCAAAGCCCTTCGGAGCTGTCGCGATATAAGCGCTTCGGCCGAATCATCAAGGAACGCCGCGACGAACTCGGCCTCACCCAGATGCAGATCGGCGATCTGGGAGGGCCCTCGGCGCCGACGATCCGCAAGATCGAAGACGGCGATGCGACCATCAGCACGCACACGCTGAACAAACTCGACGCGCCGCTGCGCTGGCTGCCCGGCAGCGCGGCGCGCACCTATGCGGGCGGCGATCCGACCACGCACGAGGTCGCGACGCACACCCGCAGTACCGACGAGTCGATCGTCTCCGGACCCGACTCGATCCGATTCGAACTCTCCGACCTGACCGGACTGCTCGCCGCCGCCGGTCGGCTCAACGATGCGGTCGAGCGCGGCCGGACCACCGAACCCCATGTGGTGGCGGCCATTTCGGATCTCAACGGGGTGGTCTCCCGGCTCTCCGCGCGCTATGCCACCGCAATGCTGGAACGCAACGGCGGACCGGGAAAAACGCTGCATCCGTTGGTCGCAATGGCGTTCTCACATCTGCTCGACGTGCCCGCCGAGTCCAGCGACCCCGCCGACCTGGAGGAACGCCGCTATCGCCGCTGGCTGGCCGGACGCGCGGAGGATGTGGACGCCGGCACCGAGGGCCGCTTCCGCGCACGTTGGCTGGCGGCCAATCCCGGTGCGGCATCTATTCGAAACGGCAAGCAGTAGAGGGCAGTACAGATGATCGACGATGCGACGAGCCGAGCGCCACTGACACTGAGCCACAAGTTGAATCGACTATTCGCGACCGTGCACCCGCGGTCGGAGCCAGAGCGCACGACGGCCGCGGTGGCCGAACAGGTTGGTGCGCAATTGGGCCGCACCATCCGCGAGGATCAGCTCGACCGGTTGCGGCGCGGCGAATTCGACTCGGCGCCGGTCGGATCCGAACTGCTCAGCGCCATCGCACAGTGCTTCGGCGTGAGCGCCGACTATCTGACCACCGCGGGCGCGGCGGCCGCCGCGATCGATCGGGAACTCGAATTGCTCGCCACCATGCGCGATGCCAATGTCGCCAGCATCGCGCTGCGCGGATCCGATGTCGATCTCACCACGCTGACCGCGCTCATCCACCGCGCGGATCAACCGGCCGAGCGACCGTAGACCGGGCAGTTTCCGAACAGTCGGTAGCATCGTCGGTTGCATGGGCGGGACCGCAGCGCTGTAGGAGATTACCGACGAATGCCGGGTATGGAGAACCGGTTCCGGGAAGTATCCCGGGACGTACCGATACCGTCCCCGTGGAATATGACCGCATATCTCGATGCCGTCGCCGACCACCGCGGTCGCACCATCACCCTGCACCCGGTCGACACCGCATTGCTCGCGGGCACCGGCTGCGGCACCGGCAGCGGTCTGTGGATTGCCAAGCGCGACAACGACATCATCGTCTACGGCGCCGACACCACCGAATGGCATGCCGAGCACATCATCGTCCACGAACTGGGTCATATGCTGCTCGGCCACGGACCGGAATCGGGGGCCGAAACCCCCGCGCCACAACCGATGTCGGCCCTCGCGGACCTACTGCCCTCGATTTCCCCGGAGTCCATCGCCTACGTGCTCGGGCGCAGCGATTACGCATCCGCCCGCGAACGCGATGCCGAAACCTTCGCCGACCTGGTCATGTTGCAGGCCATGCGCCCGCAGCGCCGAGATTCAGTGCTGCACAGAACCTTTTTCCGCGAACGCAGGCACTGACGGCAGATACACAAATTCTCCGGGTATTCAGCTCATGCGCTGAATACCCGGAGAACGAGGGTCAGCGCTGTACTACGCGAGCCGGATCAGGCCGTAGTCGAATGCGTGGCGACGATAGACGACAGACGGTCGGTCGGTCTCTTTGTCCTGGAAGAGGAAGAAGTCGTGCCCGACGAGCTCCATCTGGTAGAGGGCGTCGTCGACCGACATCGGGGTCCCGGAATGGACCTTGGTTCGGACAATATGGCCGGGACCGGCCGCGTAATCCGGGGATTCCGTTTCGTGCCGGCTACGTTCGCCCTCGGGATGCTCGTGTGCGGTGGCACCCTCCGCCTGGGCGAACAGTGAGTCATCGATCAGATCGGCGGTCGCCTCGGCCACCGAGACCGGGGTCTTGTCCCCGTAGTGGACGCGGCGGCGATCCTTGGTTCGACGCAGTCGACTCTCCAGCTTTGCGGTCACCGATTCGAGGGCAGCGTAGAAGCTGTCCGCGCATGCCTCCGCCCGGACGACCGGGCCCTTGCCGCGCGCGGTGATCTCGACGCGCTGGCAGGCCTTACGCTGACGACGATTGCGTTCGTGGAACAACTCCACATCGAAGATGAATATCGACGGATCGAAGCGTTCGACACGGGAGAGTTTCTCCGCGACGTAAATTCGGAAATGGTCGGGAACCTCCACATTGCGGCCCTTCACCACGACATCGCCGCGCGGCGCGCGAGGTCGGTCCGCTGTGGATTGCTCTGTCGCATCCAGGGTGCTGTCATCGAGCACCGAGGCCTGTGTTTCTTTCACAGCGAGGGCGTCTTTCACTGAAGGTCGTGAAGAAGTCGTCACGCGTACCTCCCGGATATGGCCGCACAGACCAACGTGCGTGCGGCGGGATGAGCCGTGCCGATTGACAATCTCTCGGCACATGATGTCCGAGGCGCCACCTCCAAACTCCCGGTTCGGGTGTGTGATCGCGACGCTAGTACGTCAACGGGCGGTCCGCCACTGTTCACGCAAATTTCCCGGAGTCAAGCCGAACACGTCACCAGCACCGCACGTACCGGCACCCCGATCCGCTCGAGCGCCCGCACTGATTCGCGGGCAGTAGCGCCGGTCGTGAGCACATCGTCGACCAGTACGACCTCGGCATCCGCCGCGATCTCCGACCCGGCTCCGGTACCTCGCCGGGCCATGATCCGACCGCGCAGATTGTGTTGCCGCTCACCGACTGTCAAGCCCACCGAATCGCGCACACCCCACCACACCCGCAACATCGGTATCACCCGGCTATCCGGTAGCCACCGCGCCGCCGCCCGTGTCGTGCGCACTACCGGATCTCCGCCGCGGCGGCGCGCGGCCACTCGCCGACTCGGCGCCGGGATCAATACCAGTGGCCGCCGGTCATCGCGCAGCCGCGCCAGACCATCGGCAAGTGCCAGCCCCACCGGCTCGGCCAGATCGCGACGCCCGTGCTCCTTCGCCGCGAGCACCGCCCGCCGCGCCGGACCCGCGTACGAGGCGAGAGCCCAGCACGGCACACCCGGATCGGCGCGTGGCCACACCCGCATCGGCGGCTCAGCCAGGGTGGCCGCACAGTCCGCACACCAGCCCACACCCGCCACACCGCATCCGGCACAGGCCGTCGCCAGGATCAGATCCAACAGGGTTCGCATCGCCCGAGTCTGCGCCCACCCACCGACAGATTCGCGAATATCGGTGTCGCAGTATTCGTTTCGGTGCCGACGATCAGCCGGGTAGCACCGGGACCGAGTTGTCGCCGTTGAGGCCGGGGACCTCGCGCCAGAACCGATCGGAGGTCTGCTCGCTGTACTGCAGTTGGAGCACCGCACGCGAGTCGCCGACGTACTCGGTCTCCGGCGAGGCACTGACCACCCGGACCGGCGCGGTCAGATTCTGGCTGGTCTGCGGAGCGAACTGGGATCCGTCGATGGAGACGGTCGAGAGCGGATCGACATTGCCCTCCCTGGCAATGACGATGGTGTCCGCGGTGAGCCAGCTCAACGAAACCGCGCGGGTGCTGAGTGAGAGCGCGAGCGGCACGGGCGAGGTGAGCGCGTATTTGCCGTCCGGGCGTCGTTCGACCACAGCGAGATAGACCTTGCCGTCGGCGATGAGCGCCGCGCGCACACCCGAGCGCGATACCCGCAACTCCGTGATCGGCAGCCGCAGCGCCGATCCCTGTGCCGAGGCCATCAGGGCCGAGATGTCCACATCCTGTACCGAGACGTTTCCAGTGGCGCGATCGTTGACGGCGCGGATGACCCGTTCGCCATCGATCACGGCCCAGGCGGCGGTGCCGTCGGCATTCCAGGACGGTCGGCTGATGGTGGAGCCCTCGGCGACCGGAAAGGCGTTGCCGCCGTAGCTGCCGACCATCAGCGTGCGCGGCGGCTCCGGCGGCGGACGTCCGGCATCGGCGACGGCGGCAACCAACTGGCCATCCGGGGAGAGTGCGACCGACTGCAGATTGTTCACCGTACCGAAGTAGCCGGGCGGTGTGATCATCCCGCCGTCGGTGACCTGCACCAGCGAGCCGTTGCGCAGTGCGTGCAACCCGATCTGGTTGCGCGCGTAGACAGCTGGGCTCAGCTGTTCGACATCGGCGACCGACCAGCCGTTCGCGGCGAAGCGATCGTCGAATGGTTTGCCGTCGGCGAGCAGCATGTACGGTCCGAGGATTTCCGCACCCGCAAGCGTGAGCACCACCTGTCCGGCGAGGAGTTCTTTATCGCGCGGGGACAGCCCGGACGCACCGGCGAAATCGATCCGCACGCCGCCGAGCCCGACACCGACGTCGTTGTCGTCGTTGTTCGGCCTGGTGATCGGGCCGCGCAGGGTCACCGGGGGTGCGAGTTGATTGCGCACGACCGAGGTGAGCGCAGGCTGGGTGCCCTCGGCCAGCAGGCTGAGCAGGCGCTGGGCCAGCTGGTTCTTGGCCACTGAGATCCAGCGCAGATCAGGGACGGCGGTGGTGCCGGTCGGGTCGATGAAGTACAGCACGTAGCGGCGGTAGGACTTGGCGAAGGCGGTCTGCTCCATCACCACGCCGTCGGGCAGCTCATCGATGCGCCATTCGCCGTCGACCTTGGTCATTTCGATCTTGTTTTCCAAGGGCGCATCGATGGCCCGATAGGCGCCGTCGGCGGCCAGTTCGCCGACCTTGTGCGCCCGGATCACATAGGTCGCCTTATCACCCGAGCGCGATTCGCGCAGGGTATCGGCCCTGTCCACGATCAGCGTGCCCGCCGTGTCGTCCCACTGCGCCGATGCCGACGGTGTCATGTACTGCCGTGCGGCCAGGTGCCGGTTGGCCGGATCCGCGGTGGCCTGCAGGAAATCGCGGAGCAACAGGTCCGGATCGCGACCGCCGATGGGCGGCGGCGGACCGTCGGAGGTGGGCTGGCGATTGATGGTGCCGAGTGCCTGCGGTGCGGAGGATTCCGGCAGGCTCGCGCATCCGGTGAGTACCAACAGCGCAGCTACGGCCGCCGCACCCAGCGCGGACAGCCGGAGCGAGGTGCGCCTCGGATACCAGCTACGCATCCTCATGACTGTACGTCCCCGCCGTCACCTGGCACGCTGTGCCCGGTCTGCTTCGGTTCGGTGGATTCGGTTTGCTCGTCCTCCGGTCCTGTGCCGTTGGTGAGTCCGGTCGACCCGACACCGTTCGAGTCGTCCGCTGCATCGGTGTCCGTCGCTTCCGCGGCAGTTCCACTCGGCAGCGCTTCGCCACCGTTGGTCTCGACGCGGATCACCGGCAACTCGGTAACCGTGGCTTCGGCTTCCGACTCGTCGGCGGCCGGATCCTCGACCGGTTCCGGATCGACCCGCGGCGCGGACAATGCCTTGCGCAGCACCGGTTCCAGCGGTAGCGGGCTCGCTCCCATCTTCTTGCCACGCACCAGCGGCAGGGTGAGCCGGAAGCTCGCGCCGATACCGATCTCGCCCCACGCCTCGAGCTTGCCCTCGTGCAGATTGGCGTCCTCGACGCTGATCGACAGACCGAGTCCGGTGCCGCCGGAACGCCGCATCCGGGACGGGTCCGAACGCCAGAACCGGTTGAAGACCAACTTCTCCTCACCGGGCCGCAGGCCGACGCCCTGATCGCGCACGATCACCGCGACCGCATTGGCCTCCAGATCGCCGCGCATCCGAATCAGCACCGGCTTGCCCTCGCTGTGGTCGATCGCATTGGCCAGCAGATTGCGCAGCACCCGCTCCACCCGTCGCGGATCGACCTCGGCGACCAGCGGCTCCTCCGGCATATCGATGACCACCTCGACACCGGATTCCTTGGCCAGATGCCGCACGGTCGAGATCGCCGCCCGCGCACACATCCGCACGTCGAGCGATTCGACCTGCAGTTCGGCCACACCGGCGTCGTGACGGCTGATCTCGAGCAGATCGTTGAGCAGACCCTCGAAGCGGTCCAGTTCGGTGACCAGCAATTCGGAGCTGCGGGCCAGCGCCGGATCGAGATCGTCGCTGCTGCCGTGGATCAGGTCGGCCGCCATGCGGACGGTGGTCAGCGGGGTGCGCAGCTCGTGGCTGACATCGGAGGTGAAGCGACGCTGCAGATTTCCGAATTCCGCCAACTCGTTGATCTGGTTGGACAGACTCTCGGCCATCTCGTTGAACGCCTGGGCCAGCCGCGCCATATCGTCCTCGCCGCGCACCAGCATGCGTTCCTTGAGCCTGCCGTCGGCGAAGCGGCCCGCGATCCGCGCGGCCGAGCGGATCGGCAGCACCACCTGCCGGGTGACCAGTGCGGTGATCGCGGCCAACAGCACCAGCAGCACGACGGCGCCGATCAACATGGTGCCGCGCATCAGCGACAGGCTGCGCTCCTCATTGGCCAGCGGGAAGATCAGGTAGATCTGCAGCGTCGGAATCTCCGCGCTCGGGCTGCCGATGATCAGCGCCCGGCCGTGGTAGCCGTCCGGATCCGCGACCGTGGCGAACTGGTAGCTGACCTGGTTGCGCGCGACGAAGCGGCGCAGTTCCTCGGGCACCTCCTGGATCGGCCCGGTCGAGATCTGCTGCTGCGGGGTACCGCCGACAATGCTCAGCGCGGAATCGAAACTGCCTGCGACACCGGTTGATTGGCCGGTCCCGCCGCGGTTGGACAGCGCGTTGCGGGCATCGATGAGCCGCTGCTGCTGCGTGCCGATATCGTGCACACCCGCGAGCTGGCTCTCCACCGTATTGCGGGCGCGATCCATCTCCTCGACCGCGCCGTTGATCTTCGCGTCGATCAGCCGATCGGTGATCTGACTGGTCAGCACCACGCCGAGGATCGTGATGACGATCAGCGACAGGGTGAGTGTGGACACGATGACGCGCAACTGCAGCGAACGCCGCCAAACATGGCCGAGTGCGCTGCCGACTTCCTTGAGCCAGGCGACCACCGGCGCGAGGGACCGTTCGAGGCGCTGCACCACACCGGGCGAGGCGGTCGAACGATCCGCGTCGCCACCGATCACGGCTTCGCCTCGCCGGCGCTCGGCTGCGCCGTTCTCGCGAACGCTGTGTCTTCGGTTCGCTCGCTCATGGCTGCGCCTCGCTGCCGCTCGGCTCCGCCACGAGCGAGTGCTCGGCTGTGTCCTCTTGTTCGCTCGCTCACGGCGGTCCGGCCTTGTAACCCACCCCGCGGACGGTCAGCACGATCTCCGGATTCTCGGGATCCTTCTCGACCTTCGCCCGCAACCGCTGCACGTGCACGTTCACCAGGCGGGTGTCGGCCGCGTGCCGGTAGCCCCAGACCTGCTCGAGCAGGACTTCACGGGTGAAGACCTGACGCGGTTTGCGGGCCAGCGCGACGAGCAGATCGAACTCCAGCGGTGTCAGCGAGATCTGCGCACCGCCGCGGGTCACCTTGTGCGCGGGCACATCGATGACGATATCGGCGATGGAGAGCAGCTCGGCTGGCTCCTCCTCGGTGCGCCGAAGGCGCGCACGCACGCGGGCGACGAGTTCCTTCGGCTTGAAGGGTTTGACGATGTAATCGTCGGCACCGGACTCCAGACCGAGCACGACGTCGACCGTATCGGTCTTCGCCGTGAGCATCACGATCGGAACTCCGGAGTCGGCCCGCAGCACCCGGCACACGTCGATACCGTTCATGCCCGGCAGCATCAGGTCGAGCAGCACCAGATCGGGACGAATCTCCCGAACCGCCGCCAGCGCCTGCGTGCCGTCGCCGACCACATGCGGGTCGAACCCTTCCCCGCGCAAGACGATCGTCAGCATCTCAGCGAGTGCCATATCGTCGTCGACGACCAGAATCTTCGGCTTCATAAGTACTATGTTGTCATCTCTCGCGCTCGGAACGGGCCGCCACGCCAACACTGGTGCAATCCCGCCGCACATCCAACCTTATCCAGCAACAATTTCGACCAAACGAGTAGTCAGCGTCGCCGGATCGTCATCGGATCGGTATCTCGACCACGGCCCGTACCAGTCCCGTTCGGCCAGCTCACGGTACACCTCGCCGGTGCGTCGCTGTAGTCCGCCGTCGCGCTCGTAGGCATCGAGTGCGCGGCTGTCGTCGAGTTCGCCACGCAGCCGGGCACGCTCGGCCGCGACCTCGGTCGGCACGTCCAGCAACAACTGCAGCGTTGGCACCGGCAACTCGAACCGGCCGAACTCCAATTCCCCCACCCAGCGCACGATTTCGCCATCGGCCGACTGATGCAGGCGCGCAGCCGAATACGCGGCGTTGGAGGCCACGTAGCGGTCCAGGATCACGATGTCGTTGTCGGCCAACAGCTTCGACAGGTCATCGCGCGCCGCGGCCCGATCGAGTGCGAACATCAGCGCCATGCCGTGTACCGAATCGGCGAGATCGCCATGGGCGCCACGCAATGCCTCGGCCGCGAGATCCGCGTGGATGGACCGGTCATAGCGCGGAAACGCGAGTGTTTCCGCGCGCAGGCCCCGCGCGCGCAGGTTCGCGAGGACACTGTCGATCAGCGTCCGCTTCCCGGCGCCGTCGAGGCCCTCGACCGCAATCAACACGCCCATGGCGAGCAGGCTACCGCCAGGCGACGACACCGAACGACAGCGCCCCGCCGACCGGGCTCGGTCGGCGGGGCACAGGCCTTTTCGGCGCTATCTGCGGCGGCTCAGTAGCGGTAGTGCTCGGGCTTGTACGGGCCCTCGACATCAACGCCGATGTACTCGGCCTGATCCTTGGTGAGCTTGGTCAGCGTGCCGCCGAGCGCCTCGACGTGGATGCGCGCGACCTTCTCGTCCAGATGCTTGGGCAGGCGGTAGACCTCGTTGTCGTACTCGTCCGGCTTGGTCCACAGTTCGATCTGCGCGATCACCTGGTTGGAGAAGCTGTTCGACATCACAAACGACGGATGTCCGGTCGCATTGCCGAGATTCAGCAGCCGGCCCTCGGACAGCAGGATGATGGACTTGCCGGACTCCTTGAACGTCCACAGGTCGACCTGCGGCTTGATATTCAATTTCGTTGCGCCGGAACGCTCCAGCGCCGCCATATCGATCTCGTTGTCGAAGTGACCGATATTGCCGAGGATGGCCTGGTCCTTCATCGCCTTCATATGGTCGAGGGTGATGATGTCCTTGTTGCCGGTCGAGGTGATGACGATATCGGCCTGGCCGATCGCCTGCTCGACGGTCACGACGTCGTAGCCGTCCATCAGCGCCTGCAGCGCGTTGATCGGATCGATCTCGGTGACCTGCACCCGGGCGCCCTGTCCCGCAAGCGATTCCGCGCAGCCCTTGCCGACGTCACCGTAGCCGCAGATCAGCACCTTCTTGCCACCGATCAAAACGTCGGTGCCCCGGTTGATTCCGTCGATGAGCGAGTGGCGGGTGCCGTACTTGTTGTCGAACTTGGACTTGGTGACCGAGTCGTTGACGTTGATCGCCGGGAACACCAACTCACCCGCCGCCGCGAACTGGTAGAGCCGCAGCACGCCGGTGGTGGTCTCCTCGGTGACGCCCTGCACCGATGCGGCGATCTTGCCCCACTTGGTCTTATCGGTTTCGAAGCGCTCGCGCAGCAGGTTCAGGAAGACCTTGTACTCGGTCGAGTGGTCCTCGTCCTCCGGCGGCACCAGGCCCGCCTTCTCGAACTGCGCACCGCGCAGCACGAGCATGGTGGCGTCACCGCCGTCGTCGAGGATCATATTGGCCGGCTCGCCCGGCCAGGTCAGCATCTGCTCGGCGGCCCACCAGTACTCCTCCAGGGTTTCGCCCTTCCAGGCGAAGACCGGGGTGCCCTTGGGCTCCTCCACGGTGCCGTGCGGTCCGACGACGACCGCGGCGGCGGCATGGTCCTGGGTGGAGAAGATGTTGCAGGAGGCCCAGCGGACCTCGGCGCCCAGCGCGGTGAGCGTCTCGATCAGCACGGCGGTCTGGATGGTCATGTGCAGCGAACCGGAGATGCGCGCACCCCGCAGCGGCAGCACCTCCGCGTACTCGCGGCGCAGCGCCATCAGACCGGGCATCTCGTGCTCGGCGAGGCGGATCTCCTTGCGACCGAATTCGGCCAGCGACAGGTCCGCCACCTTGTAATCGATGCCGTTGCGGACATCGGCGGTCAGGGACGTGCGTGCGGGAAGTTCTGAGGTCGTCATCTGCCTCTATCAGCCTCTCCTGGTTCGTCAGTACCGGGTCAAGGCTAACCGCTCAGTACACCCGCCGGACTACGCGGTCACGCCATAGGACATCAGGATCCGACGGCGCTTACGCGGCTGGATATTCGCGAGGGTGATGTCGCCGCCGTAATGGGCCAGTACGCGGTGATCCATGATGTGTCGCCACAGCGGTGGGATGGCCGCGAACACGATCATGGACAGGTATCCGGCGGGCAACTGCGGCGCCTGCATCGAACTGCGCAGGGTCTGGTACCGGCGCCCCGGATTCGCGTGGTGATCGCTGTGCCGCTGCAGATGGAACAGGAAGATGTTGGTGACCAGATGGTCGCTGTTCCAGCTATCGCGCGGCGAGCAGCGCAGGTAAAGGCCGTTGGGCCGACGGGCCCGCAGCAGTCCGTAGTGCTCGATATAGTTCACCGTCTCCAGCAGCATGACGCCGATCACCGCCTGCAGCGCCAGATACGGCAGCACGTGCCAGCCGAAGACCGCCAGCAGCGTGCCGAACAGCACCACGCTCATCGCCCACGCCTGCAGGACTTGGTTGTCCAGGCTGAACCAGCGTTTGCCCTTGCGGATAAGGCGCTCGCGTTCGAGCCGGATGGCTGAGCGGTATCCGCCGGAAATGCTGCGCGGCAAGAACTCCCAGAGCGATTCGCCCATCCTTGCGCTGGCCGGATCCTCCGGCGTCGCCACCCGCGCGTGATGGCCGCGGTTGTGCTCGACGAAGAAATGTCCGTATCCGGACTGCGCGAGCGAAATCTTGGCCAACCAGCGCTCCAAATGTTCGACCCGATGGCCGAGTTCATGCGCCGCGTTGATGCCGATACCGCTGACGAACCCGAGAGTCGCTGCCAGCCCGAGCTTGTCGACCACGGCCAGCTCGTCGCCCGACCACATGACGGCGGCGATGACCAAGCCGGCCAACTGGACCGGCAGGAACAGGTAGGTGCACCACCGGTAGTACCGATCGTTGGACAGCAACTCGTAATCCTCGTCACGCGGATTGCTGCCGTCCACACCGACGACCCAGTCCAGCACCGGGATGACGATCAATACGATGATCGGCCCGATCCACCAGAAGACCGGGGCACCGGTATGCAAGACCAGCTGCGATGGCAACAAGGCGATCGCAGGAGCGATCAGGCCGAGGACCCACAGATGGCGTTTGGGGTCGGGCGACCCCGCCGGTTTGCCAACCGTTTGCACGTTTGCCCCGCTAAATAAGTACCCTAACTCCGACGCTTGACAATACATACAGACCTTACGACCGTTACACGGCAGCGTGGCGTCGAAAGATGTCAATCGTTACATGCGTGGCGGTTGGTTTTTAAGCACCTGCATATGTAGCCATGATCAGGGCATACTCGCCGCAAACAGTCAATTTCCCAGCGGTGGGATCAGCGCTGTTCGCGCGCGGCGAGAATCGCCTCGACGTACGGACTGAAGACGGCACTCAATTCGGCGGGCGCATCGCGCCCGGCCGCGGGCGGGGTGGGGATGTAGCTCAGCGCGATACGCACGAGAGCCTGTGCCAGCACGTCGGATTCGGCGGCCGTCGCCTGCACCCAGCTGTGCTCGAATGCGATGGACAGCCGAGCGGTGGCATGCTCGAGCAACGGCTCGGCATCAAGGGTGATGAGCCGCAACAGATCCAGCTTCACCTCACCGGCGAGCAGCGACTGGACCAGCGGGTCGGCGGCGGCGGCCTGGAAGAAGTCGCGCAGCCCCTCTTCGAATGCGGCGCGCGCGTCGCCGATATTGCCGTCGATCGCGGAGCCGACATGATCGACCAGATCGTCGGCCAGGCGTAGCGCATAGGACTGCGCAAGCCCGGCGCGCGAACCGAATTCGTTGTAGAGGGTCTGTCTGCTGACACCGGCGCGGGTGGCCACATCACCGAGGGTGATCTTGGACCAGTCCCGCTCGGTGAGCAGCTCGCGCATCGAATCCAGGACGGAGGTGCGCAGGAGTTCCCGCGCCGCCTCCTGATAGGAAACTCTGGGTCCGTTGCGCGGCATACCCGCGAGGTTGTCACGGGTGGTTACCGCAGTCAAAATTCACGACCGTTCGATCTCGACCATGTAGAAGTCGGCCTTGGCGGCGCCACAATCCGGGCAGGTCCAATCGTCCGGAATGTCGTCCCAACGGGTGCCCGGCTCGATCCCGTCCTCCGGCCAGCCCTTGGCCTCGTCGTATTCGAAGCCGCACTGGATGCATTGAAACAGTTTGTATTCCGTCACTTGGGAACCCCCATCGGTTCGAAGTCGATCTTCTCGCGCACGCCGCAGTCCGGACAGCACCAGTCGTCGGGTATCTTTTCCCACGCGGTGCCCGCCGGAAACCCTTCGTGCGGTGCGCCTTTCAGCTCGTCGTAGACGTAATCGCAGACGGGACAACGAAATCTGCTCATGATCACGCCTCGGACCCGGCCGTACCGTAGCGGGCGATCACCTTGTCCCGCTTGGCCGGATGGATATTGGCGCGGGTGATATCGCCGCCGTAATGCGCGAGCACCCGCTTGTCCATCACGCGCCGCCACAGCGGCGGGAAGTAGGCGAGCAGGATCATGCTGGCATAGCCGCTCGGCAGATTCGGTGCACCGTCCCAACTGCGCAGCGTCTGATAGCGGCGGGTCGGGTACGCGTGGTGATCACTGTGCCGCTGCAGGTGGTACAGGAAGATATTGGTGACGATGTGGTCGCTGTTCCAACTGTGCACGGGGGCGGGCCGCTCGTACCGGCCGGATGCGGTGCGCTGGCGGACCAGACCGTAGTGTTCGAGATAGTTGACGGCCTCCAGCAGGCTGAAGCCGACGACCGCCTGCAGGATCAGATACGGCAGCAGGCCGATTCCGAACACCGCGAGCAGGACCGCGAACAACGCCACCGACATCAGCCAGGCACTGAGCACCTCGTTGCGCAGACTCCACGACTTCTTGCCCAGCCGATCCAGCCGGGTCTTCTCCAGCCGCCACGAGGAGATGAAGCTGCCCCGCACCGTGCGCGGCCAGAAGGCCCAGAACGATTCGCCGACACGGGAACTCGCGGGATCCTCGGGCGTCGCGACACGCACGTGATGGCCGCGGTTGTGCTCGATGTAGAAGTGGCCGTAGCAGGACTGGGCCAAGGCGATGCGCGACAGCCAGCGCTCCAGATCGACCTTCTTGTGGCCGAGTTCGTGCGCGGTGTTGATGCCGATGCCGCCGATCATGCCGATGGTGATGGCCAGGCCGATCTTGTCGACTATGTGCAGCCCGCCGTCGATGCCGAGCCAGCTCAGGTTGTCCGCCGTGATCAGGTAGCACCCCAAGATCAGCGTCGCGTACTGGAACGGCAGGTACAGGTAGGTGAGATAGCGGTAGTACTTGTCGTTCTCCAGGTACTCCATCGCCTCGTCGGGCGGATTGTCACCGTCCGGGCCGAAGAAGATATCGGCCAGCGGGATCACCACGTAGACCAGCACCGGCCCCAGCCAGAACGGCACTTGGGCCAGCCTGTGCCAGCCGAATTCGTTGAATGCCCAGACCAGCGGAAGGGCGATGGTGAAAAGGCCGGTCGGCGCGAACAACCCCCACAGCCACATGTATCGCTTGCGGTCGCGCCAATCGGTCGCTGCGGCCGGGCGGCCAGGCGCATGGGTTTCCGTGGACATCGTTGTCTCCTCATCCAAGCGGCACATCACATGTGATGTGCAGTACCACTTACTTGGACATTAGAGATCAACTTGTCTTCTGTCTAGACAAATTTATGAATTTGTAAACTCTGGCGGAAACGGCAAATCGGACAGCGCGGCGCGCCCGAAACGACGATCGCCGCGTCATCCCGTCGAGGGCGGAATGACGCGGCGATCGAGCTGTCGAGATTCAGCGAAGCAGGACGTCGGCGTTGTCGGGCAGTGCCCCGATCGGCCACCAGCGCAGATCGGTCGACTCATGGCTGCGGATCGGGACCGCACCGGGCGGCGCGACGATGCGGAACAGCAGGTCGAGGTGGCGGGTCGGGACGCCGAGCGAGCAGGTGATCGGATGAGCTTGCGCGCCATAGAGTTCGGCATCCATGCGCAGGCCGGTCATGCCGGACTCCTCGGTCGCCTCGCGCAGTGCGGCGTCGGCCACCGTTTCGTCACCCTCCTCGCAGTGCCCGCCCAGTTGGATCCAACGGCCGACCCGCGGGTGCAGCGTCAGCAGCACCTCGCGCTCGTCGTGCGAGAAGACGACGGCAGAGGCCGTGATGTGACCGGGTGCGTGCTCGCGCAGACACCCGCGCGGTGCGGATCCGAGGAAGGCCAGCATCGCCTCGCGCAGCGAGGCATCGACCCCCGTCGGCTTCCACGTCTCCAGTAACTGCGTTGCCGAGGCGTGCAGCGAACTCGCGCTCACGACTGCGCCTGGCTGGCGCTCGGTTCCGTCGTGCGCGTTGGCGCACCGTGCCCATGGTTCACTCGCTGATGCTCGCTCACAGTTCGACCAGGCCGGGGCCCGGGCCGAAGACCGGACGGGGGGTGAGTTCTTCGAGAGGGTGGCCGATGGCGATGGCGCCCAAGGGGTTCCAGTCGTCGGCAAGGCCGAGAACCTCGCGAGTGGTCTCCGGAGCGAAGATGGTCGAGCCGATCCAGCAGCTGCCGATGCCCTCGGTGGCCAGCGCGACGAGCAGGCCCTGTACCGCCGCACCCACCGCGACGGTGAACATGGTGCGTTCGTTGCCGCGCCGCCGCTCATCCGGATAGTCATGCGCGCCATCGGGCACGCAGAACGGGATGATCACCTCGGGTGCGTCGTGCAGGATGCGGCCACGGGCGATGCGACGTTCCACTCGCTCCGGATCGAGACCATCCGCGGTGAGATCGGCCCGCCACCGCTCGGCCATGGCATCCAGCAGTTGCGCGCGCAGACCGGGCTTGCGGACCCAGACGAAGCGCACCGGACGGGTGTGATGCGGCGCGGGCGCGGTGAGCGCCTTCGCCACCGCGGCGCGGATGCGTTCGGGATCGACTGGGGCATCGGCGAATTGACGGATCGAGCGACGCAGCAGCAACGCCTCGGAGCGCCCCTGCTCGATCGCCTCGGCCGTGCCGAGCCAGAACAGGTCATCGGTGCCGCCGCGCAGCAGATCCGCGGCGCAGGAGCCGTCATCGGTGACCGGCAGTCCGCGCACCACCGCGACCGGGACACCACCGAGCTTGCCCTTCACCAGATCTGCGGCGGCGGCCAATTCGTCGGCCACCGCCACCTGGGTGACTTGCAGTTCATTGCCCTGCCCGTCGACCGCGCCCGCATAGTCGTGCAGCACCCGCAATCCGGCGGAGCCGATGGCGGTATCGGTCTGACCGTTGCGCCAGGCCCGGCCCATGGTGTCGGTGACGACCACCGCGACGTCCACCCCGAGCCGCTCGGACAGCGCGGTGCGCAACGCCTTCGCACTCCCATCCGGATCCGATGGCAGCAGCACGAGCTCACCCTGCTCGACATTGGATCCGTCCACCCCGGAGGCGGCCTGCACGATGCCGAGCTTGTTCTCGGTGATCAGTGTGCGACCCTTGCGCGCGAGTACGCGCACCGCCTCCTGCTCCACCAGCGCGCGGCGCGCGGTATCGCGCTCCTCCGGATCCAGCGGCGCCTCGACGATGCGGCCCTCGACCTTGGCGACGATCTTGCTCGTGACGACCAGGATGTCGCCGTCGACCAACCAGGGCGCGGCGGCGGCGATATGTTCGGCGAGATCATCGCCGGGCCGGAATTCCGGCAGCCCGGTGATCGGCAGGATCCGCAACTCCCCGGCCGCGTGATCGGCCGGTTCCGTCAATGCCTCTTGCGTAGTCATGGCTTCACCTCGCTGACGCTCGGTTCCGCCATGACTGACGGCGCTGCGTCTTTGGTTCGCTCGCTGCGCTCGCTCACGCCGGCCAGGTCGAGCGCCTCCCGCACCATTTCGGCGGTGGTCGGCGGATCGGTCATCAATAGCGGCACGCAGCGCACTTCGACACCGGGCACATCCGCGGTGTCGGTGCTGTGGATCAGCCATCCGTCCAGGATTCCGGTGGCCGAACGCGCGCCGTAGTGGCGCCCGATCGCCTCGGCGGTGGTTTCCACGCCGATCACCGAGAGGCATTCATCGGCCATGCCGCGCAGCGGTTTTCCGTCGATCACGCCGGAGATGCCGATCACCTTGGCCTCGGTGGTGCGCAGTTCGCCGCGAATGCCGGGCACCGCGAGGATGGCGCCGATGCTCACCACGGGGTTGGACGGGGCCAATAGCACCGCGTCGGCCTCGGATATGATCTCCGTCACATTTGGCGCCGGTTTGGCGTCATCGGCCCCAATTGTGGCGAATCCGTGCGTCTCGATGTCCGCGCGGTAGCGAACCCACCACTCCTGGAAATGGATCGCGCGGCGTTCGCCAGGGTTGTCGGGGTCACTGACAACGACATGCGTTTCGCAGCGATCGTCGGTAGCCGGGATGAGTTTTACGCCCGGCTGCCACCGGTTGCACAACGCCTCGGTGACCGCGGAGAGCGGGTACCCGGCACGCAGCATTTCGGTCCGAACCAAGTGCGTCGCGATATCGCGATCCCCCAAACCGAACCAATCGGGTTGGGCATGATATTTGGCCAGCTCTTCCTTGGCGTGCCAGGTTTCGGCGACCCGACCCCAACCGCGTTCGGTATCGATGCCGCCACCGAGGGTGTACATGCAGGTATCGAGGTCAGGGCAGATCCGGAGGCCGTGCATCCAGACGTCGTCACCGACATTGACGATGGCGGAAACATCCGCATCCGGCAGTAGTTCCCGGACGCCCTGAAGGAAGCGCGCGCCGCCGACCCCGCCCACCAGGACGGCGATCTTGGGCCCACTTGCGGGTGCGGTGTCCGCTTGTTGTGGAGTCACATCGACACAGCCTATGCGCTGCCGGAGCGGCCGCGGTTCGCACTGTATTTGCCGGTCATTTGCTATTCCGCGTTCAAGATCAGCTACGGAAAGCGGTAGCGGATAGTAACGGAATTGCGACGGCGGCTTGACCATCGACACGTTCGGCGTGTCTAATCACAGTCATGTCATTTCGGGTTCGCGCGAGAGTTCAAGGCGCGGACAGCTTTTCGAACAAGTGTTCGCATCGAGGTGGCAAGCTCGGGGATGTCCGCGGGACAACGTCGCGGGGTACGGCCGTCGGTGTGCGTGTTGGTCCGACGGAAAGAATCAATCTGCGCTAACACACAGTGAGGAGGCGGAGCGATGGCCAATGAGCTGGCCCCTTCGGGCATGCCGGGCGGCGTATCGCAAACCGATTCCACAGCAGGCGCAGCACGTGGCGTCTGCGCAGAGATCGGTCGGATCGAACCGGACCGGATCGGGCCTGAGATGACCGACGGAGTGACAGCACCCCGGCTCAGCTTGGTCGTGACGGGCTTCGACGAGATGTTCGAATCGATCGAGGAGCAGTGGCAGGAACGTGCCCTGTGCGCACAGACCGATCCGGAGGCGTTCTTCCCCGAGAAGGGCGGCTCGACCCGTGAGGCCAAACGGATCTGCATGGGCTGCGAGGTACGCGACGAGTGCCTGGAATACGCGCTCGCACACGATGAACGCTTCGGCATCTGGGGCGGTCTCTCCGAACGAGAGCGGCGCCGCCTGAAGCGCGGCATCGGCTAGAACTTCGCGTCGGCCCGCCTCGGGTGCGCATAGCAGAGGCGGGCTGACTAAGTTTTAGTCATGGCCCGTTCACGTAATCGTCGTCCACCGACCGCACGATCGGTGATCCGTCGTGGACGCGGGGTGCGCGGGCCGATGCTCCCACCGACGGTGCCGGCCTGGCGTACCAGGGGGCAGCAGTTCGACCGGCTGGTCCTGGAGGCCTTCGCGCCCTTGGACACCCGGTGGCACGATCGACTCACCAAGCTCGATATCGCTGTCGACGATGTGCCGAAAATCCGTCCGCTGCACCCGGATTCGGTCACCTGGCCGGACGAGGTGGTGGCCGACGGACCGGTGCCGCTCTCGCGACTCATCCCGGCCGGTGTGGACCGGCACGGGGTGGCCACTCGCGCCCGAGTTGTGTTGTTCCGCAAGCCACTCGAACTGCGCGCGGGCGATCCCGACGATCTGGTCGATCTACTGCGCGAGGTCCTCGTCCAGCAGATCGCCACCTATCTCGGCGTCGATCCGGACCTCATCGATCCCGAAGGCGCGTGACGAACACACCGCCGAGCGGGGATGAACTCGCCCGAAAACGCCGAATCCTTAGCGTGTCTGAACACATCGCAACGTCGAGCGCGTTACTCTCATCGGCGTGATCCCCATGCGTCGTTGCTGCCGACCAGGTTGCAAGAATCCCGCTGTTGCGACGCTCACCTACGTGTACTCCGACTCGACCGCGGTGGTCGGGCCACTGGCAACGGTGGCCGAACCGCATTCCTGGGACCTGTGTGAAACACATGCTTCCCGCATCACCGCACCGAAGGGTTGGGAGATGGTTCGCCACGAAGGCGGATTCTCTTCCAGCACACCGGATGACGATGATCTGACGGCATTGGCCGAAGCGGTCCGCGAGGCCGGGCTGCGCCGCCGTCCCCCGGAGCACGACCAGCGTGGCTACTCCGATTACGCGCCGCCCGCACCGCGCGCCACGCGCACCGGCCGGCGCGGACACCTCCGAGTACTCCCGGACCCGCCCAGCTAGCGGTCGGGACGGGACCGTGTCAGAGGCGTCGGCGCGAGCCACTAGGGTGGTCACCATGACTGTGGCCCGCTCTGCCGAATTCGTGAACGCGGTGATCAAGGCTTATGACGTTCGCGGGGTCGTCGGTGAACAGATCGACGGAGAATTCGTCAAGGATGTGGGGGCCGCGTTCGCGCGGTTGATGCGCGCCGAGGGCGCGACCCGCGTGGTCATCGGACACGATATGCGCGAGTCCTCCCCGGAACTGGCCGCCGCCTTCGCCGACGGCGTACTCGGCCAAGGCCTCGACGTGGTGCACATCGGGCTCGCCTCGACCGATCAGCTCTACTTCGCCTCCGGTGACCTCGACTGTCCCGGCGCGATGTTCACCGCAAGCCACAATCCGGCCCGCTACAACGGCATCAAGCTGTGCCGTGCGAAGGCGCTTCCAGTCGGCCAGGACACCGGTCTGGCGACGATCAAGGACGAGGTGATCAACGGGGTACCCGGCTACGACGGAACGCCGGGCAGCGCCACGAAAGTCGATCTGCTGGCCGATTACGCGAAGTTCCTGCGCGGGCTGGTCGATCTCGACGAAGTCCGCCCGCTCACCATCGCGGTGGACGCGGGTAACGGCATGGGCGGGCACACCGTGCCCGAGGTGCTGGGCACGGTGGCACCGCTGACCCTGGTGCCGCTCTACTTCGAGCTGGACGGCTCGTTCCCCAATCACGAGGCCAATCCGCTCGATCCGAAGAATCTGGTCGATCTGCAGGAGCTGGTCCGCAAGTCCGGCGCCGATATCGGCCTCGCCTTCGACGGCGACGCCGACCGTTGCTTCGTGGTGGACGAGAACGGCAATCCGATTTCGCCCTCGGCGATCACCGCCCTGGTCGCCGAGCGTGAGCTGGCCAAGGAACCGGGCGCGGTCATCATCCACAACCTGATCACCTCGCACGCGGTGCCCGAACTCGTGCACGAACTCGGCGGTACCCCCGTGCGCACCCGGGTCGGGCATTCGTTCATCAAGCAGGAGATGGCGGCCACCGGCGCGGTATTCGGCGGTGAGCATTCCGCGCACTACTACTTCCGCGATTTCTGGGGTGCTGATTCCGGCATGCTCGCGGCCCTGCACGTGCTGGCGGCGCTCGGTGAGAAGGACCGGCCGATTTCGCAACTCATGTCGTCGTACGAAACATATGCGGCGTCCGGAGAGATCAACTCGACAGTGGCGGACGCGAAGGAGCGGACGATGGCTGTCGTGGACGCGTTCGGGGATCGGGCCGTATCGGTGGACCGGTTGGACGGGGTCACCGTCCAGCTCGCCGACGACGCCTGGTTCAATCTTCGCGCGTCGAATACCGAACCGTTGCTGCGGCTGAATGTCGAGGCCCGGTCGACGGAGGAAGTAGACGCACTCGTGACCGAGATCCTGAGCATCGTCCGGTCCTGACTGGGATAGTGGAATCAGGGCGGATGAAATCGCACATCCACGATTCGGTGACGGAGGCAGTAGACGGCTCAGCCCGATACCGAGATCCTGAGCATCGTCCGGTCCTGACTGGGATAGTGGAATCAGGGCGGATGAAATCGCACATCCACGATTCGGTGACGGAGGCAGTAGACT
>NZ_JBVJLS010000001.1:210002-350230 GCF_055584605.1 Nocardia sp. NPDC102475
CGGCTCAGCCCGATACCGAGATCCTGAGCATCGTCCGGTCCTGACTGGGATAGTGGAATCACAGCCGGAATGGACGCGCAGGCTCACGATTCGACGCCCGAGGAAGGGGGACGGCTCAGCCCGATACCGCGATTCTGAGCATCGTTCGCTCCTGACTGGAATAGTGGAATTACAGACGTTGGATTCGCCCGACCCGGGCACCCGTGTCGATCAATACGAGTCGACAGCCCGGGTGGGAGCAGGGCGGGACCGCACACAGCGCGATGAGGGGAGGTGGGACGCCCGATGATCGCTGGAACACCGGTGCTCGACCTCGACGATGCCGCTTCGCTCGAGGCCGCCGATGTCGGCGGCGCCCTGCGTTCCGCGGCATCCGGCGGCGCGCAGGTACGCGCGACCGCAGCAGCAGTCGGTGAGGACGCACTCGCGCGCCTCGCGGATCTGCGACCACGCAGCGTGGTGTTGGTCTCCGGCTCGGGCCGGGCCGCACGCGCCGCGAGTCTGATCGTCGCCGCACTCGGCGACCGTGCCGGCATACCCGTGGTCCCGGTCGCTGCCCTTCCGCCATGGGTCGGCCCGCTGGACGTGGTGCTCGTCGCGGGTGACGACGCGGGCGATCCCCGGCTCATCGATGCGGTCGACCGGGCACAGCGCCGGGGCGCGGAGGTTGTGGTCGCCGCGCCGCACGAAGGTCCGCTGCGGGCCGCGGCGGCCGGGCGTACCTCACTGCTGGAGCCGCGGATTCCGGTACTGGACCACAATCGGCTGCTGCGTTTCCTCGCCGCCTGTATCGCGGTGCTGCGCATAGTCGATCCGACCCGCTCCGGCGCGGTCGTACCCGATCTGACCGAGCTGGCCGATGTGCTCGATGCCGAGGCATTGCGCGACGGCCCGCACAACGAGGTCTTCCACAATCCGGCCAAGACGCTGGCCGCGCGCATGCAGCAGCGCGCCGTCGTGCTGGCCGGGGACTCCCCGGCTGCCAGCGAACTCGCCGAGCACGGCGCCGAGGTGCTGTTGCAGTCGGCGGGCAAGGTCGCCACCGCGGTGGATCTGGCCGAGGCCGTGGCCGCCAACCCCCGAATGGTCGAGGCCGCAGGCGAATCCGCGCCGAACTTCGATCCGCTGTTCCACGACGAGGAACTCGACGGACCGGCGCCGGTGGAGCGCATGCGGGTGTTCGTGCTCAGCGCGGATCTGGATCAGGCTGCGGCGCGGCGTCGGCTTGCCGTCTTCGGCGGCACCAGATCGGGTCTGGTCGACGCCGATCTGGTGAGCGCGGATATCGAGTTGCTGCACACTTCGCTCACCGATCCCACCGCGCCCGTGTCTTCCAGGGTGGACGAGTCGGGCGCGCCGATGCCCGGCACCGCTGCCCATGCCAGCGAACTCGAACAACTCGCGGTGCTCGCGCTGCGCTTGGAGATGGCCGCCGCCTATCTGCGGTTGATCGGCCCGCGCAGCGGTGCGACACAGTCCACGGAACAGCTCGACGGGGGACACTACTAGTGCACGAACTCGTTGGTGCGCTGCGTTCCTATGCCTGGGGTTCACGCACCGCACTCGCTCAGTTGTGCGGCCGACCGGTCCCTTCCGCGCATCCGGAGGCGGAGCTGTGGTTCGGCGCGCATCCCGCCGATCCGGCGCATGTCCGCTTGGAGAACAGCACCCGCTCACTGCTGGAATTGGTCGCGGACGATCCGGAGCGTGAACTCGGGCCCGCCGCACCGGAATTCGGCGGGCGGCTGCCGTTCCTGTTGAAGATCCTGGCCGCCGAGGAACCGCTATCGCTGCAGGCGCATCCGAGTTCGGCGCAGGCGCGGGCCGGATTCGAGCGCGAGAACCACGCGCGGGTGCCGCTGGATTCGCCGATGCGCAACTATCGCGACGAGAACCACAAGCCGGAATTGGTTGTCGCGCTGGACCGGTTCGAGGCGCTGGCCGGGTTCCGGGATCCACATCGCACGGTCGAGCTGCTGCGCGCACTGGATGTGCCGGGACTGCGCTCATATGCGGATCTACTTGCCGCCCAACCCGATTCGGCCGGGCTGCGGACGCTGTTCACGACCTGGATCACACTGCCACAGAATGTCCTCGGCACCCTGCTTCCCCAGGTGCTCGACGGATGCGTGCGCTATCTCTCGGTGAAGGGCGCCCGGGCGTTCACCGCCGAGGCGCGCACCACACTCGAACTCGCCGAGGCATATCCGGGCGACGCCGGTGTGCTGGCCGCGCTGCTGCTCAATCGGCTGACACTGGAACCGGGACAGGGACTGTTCCTCGCGGCGGGCAATCTGCACGCGTATCTGCGCGGACTCGGTGTGGAGATCATGGCCAACTCCGACAATGTGCTGCGCGGTGGTCTCACGCCCAAGCATGTCGATGTGCCGGAGTTGCTGCGGGTGCTGGACTTCGAGCCGATCGATCTGCCGGTGGTGCTGCCGAAACCGGCGGGTGACGGGTCGGTGCACTATCGGACACCCGCGCCGGAGTTCGCGCTGCGGCGGTTCGACCTGACCGCGGGATCCGGGCAGGTGCCGCTGACATCCGCGGGACCGGGAATCGTGCTGTGCACGGCGGGCACGGTGCGGCTGTTGCAAGGGGTGAGCGAGCTGGTGCTGGAACGCGGCGCGGCAGCGTGGATATCGGCGGCCGACACCGAGATTCGCGCCCAGGCCGTCGACAGCGACGCCCAGTTGTTCTGCGCCTGCGTCGGTGGCTCGAACTGACCTGTTGCCCAGTTTGTTCGTCTGCTGCCTTAGGCTGTTCGTTCGACGGGCCTCCTAACCGGACCACAACGGAGCGAGTCTTACGAGCGACGTTCGCGGCCCGTCTCGCGTCCGAGTGGCCGAAGCGCATGCGACGAAGTCGCAAGTCTCGGTCACGCCGCTAGCGACTGCTTGCAGGTCGCTCGAAAGGGGCCGCTAGCGACTGCTTGCAGGTCGCTCGGAAGGGGCCGCTAGCGACTGCTTGCAGGTCGCTCGGAAGGGGCCGCTAGCGACTGCTTGCAGGTCGCTCGAAAGGGTCGGACGCGAGACACCAGGGGGCCGCGAACACGCAGCGCCGCAGGCGCTGCATATCGGACACAGGAGGACCTACGTAGATGTCGGCTGGTGGTGGCAAAAAGGCGATTCTCGCCGCATTGTCGGCGAACGCGGGGATCGCGGCGGCGAAGTTCGTCGGCGCGTTCATCACCGGTTCCGGATCGATGCTGGCCGAGGCGGTGCACTCGGTCGCGGACACCGCCAACCAGGGGCTGCTGCTGCTCGGTCAGCGCCGCGCCGCACAGGATGCCGATGAACTGCACCCGTTCGGATACGGGCGCAATCGCTACTTCTATTCGTTCATCGTTGCGCTGGTGCTGTTCACCCTCGGCTCGATCTATGCCATCTACGAGGGCATCCACAAGGTTCAGCATCCGGAGGAGCTGAGCAATCCGATTGTCGCGATCGTCATCCTGTTCATCGCGATCTGCCTCGAGGGCTACAGCTTCATGACGGCGATGCGGGAATCCATCCCGCTCAAAGGCAATTCGAGCTGGTGGCGGTTCATCCGCAATTCGCGCAGTCCGGAACTGCCGGTGGTGCTGCTGGAGGACACCGGCGCGCTGATCGGTCTGGTCTTCGCATTCGCGGCGGTCGGGCTGACCATGCTCACCGATGACCCGGTCTGGGACGGCATCGGCACTCTCGCCATCGGCGCACTGCTCGGGGTCATCGCGCTGATCCTGATCGTGGAGATGCAGAGCCTGCTCATCGGTGAGGGTGCGACGCCGGAGGAGGACAGGGCGATCCGGGCCAATCTGGTCGACGGCAAGCGCATCGACCGGGTGATCCACCTCAAGACGCAGTACCTCGGGCCGGAGGAGATCCTGGTCGCGGCCAAGATCTCGATCGTGCCCGATCTGGATATCGAGGACATCGCCGCGGCCATCGATGACGCCGAGGCCAGGGTGCGGGCGGCCGTGCCCGCCGCACGGGTGATGTATCTGGAACCCGACCTGTACCGGACGCCGCGGGCCTGATTCGGTGATCGCCCGCGCGTCCTACCGCGCAATCCGGCCCGCGAAAAGTGCATGCTCAGGCGGGATTCGGTGTGCGCAGCAGATCCAGTGGGTTGGTGTGAATGCCGAACTCCGTGCGCAGCACGTGCCGCGCGGCATGCACACCGGACATGCCGTGGACACCGGGGCCCGGCGGGGTCGAGGCGGAGCAGAGGTAGACGCCGGGTAGTGGTGTGGCGTAAGGGTTCCAGCGCGGGACCGGGCGGAAGGCGAACTGGCGCAGGGTCATCGCGCCCGCGGAGATATCGCCGCCGATGTAGTTGGCATTATGCGTCGGCATTTCGGCGCCGGTGACGACATTCTTGGCCAGGATCAGATCGGTGAAACCCGGGGCGAAGCGTTCCACCTGGGCGATGACGGCGGCGCTGATATCGCGGGCGGAGTTGTTCGGGACGTGGGCGTAGCTGTAGAGCGTGTGGCCGCCCGCCGGTGCCCGCGTCGGGTCGACCACGCCCGGCTGAATGGCGAGGACATACGGACGATCCGCGTGTTGTCCCGCGGCGATTGTCTTTTCGGCGGTCATTGCCTCCGCGCGGGTGCCGACCAGGTGCAGTGTCCCGGCGAGTGCACAGCCCGGTGCCTGCCATGGCACCGGCCCGGACAGCGCGAAGTCGACCTTGCAGGCCGCGCCGCCATAACGGAAGCGGCGCAAACCCTTTGCGTAATGATTCGGCAGCCGGTCCCCCGCCATGCGCAGCAGTTCGGCGGGCGCGGTATCGAGCACAACCGCACGCGCGCCGCCGAATTCGTCGAGCGATTCGACGCGGTGTCCGGTGACGAGCTTGCCGCCGAGGCGTTCGAGTTCGGCGATCAACGCATCCGGAATGGCCTGGCTGCCACCGCGTGGCAGCACCCAGCCACCAGCGTGCGCGAGTGTCGCCAGTAGCATGCCCGCGCCGGCCGCGGGGATGGCGCGCGGCGGTGTGATCGCATGCGTGGCAACGCCGGTCAGCAGTGCCGGTGCCGCCTGCTCGCGAAATCGTAGATTCCACAGGGGCGAACCCTGCTCGAGCACCCGCAGTGCGAAGCGCAGTCCGGTCAGCAGGTCGGCGGGCGGACGGCGCAGATCCGACATCGCCAAATCCACGACCTGCTGCCAATGTCGGACCATCGGTTCGAAGAGCGCACGCCATGCGACCCCGTCACGACCGAGACCAGCGGCGGTGCGGTCCAGATCGCGCCAGGCCACCCCGGCCTTCCCCCCGTCGAGCGGATGCGCGTAGGACACCTCGGGCGCGAGCAGTTCGACACCGTGCGCGGCCAGATCGAAGGCGCGAAAGAACGGCGACGCCAACGCCATCGGATGCGCACCGGCGCAGACATCGTGCCGATATCCGGGCAGCGTCAGCTCGGCGGTGCGGCTCCCGCCGCCCGCGGCGGCCTGCGCCTCGTACACCTCGACGGTGAGACCGGCACGGGCCAGGATCACCGCCGCGGCCAGACCGTTGGGACCGGAACCGACCACGACGACATCAGGCATACCTCGATTCTGCCGGGCCGACCCGCACCGTGCCGTTATCCGCGCGAGGTATCGCGCACGCCCTGACGCGTCCACTGGCCGAGCAGCACCCGGATGCGCTCTTCGCGCAGGTCGTCGACCAGGCGACCGCTGCGATCCAGGGTGGCGATGCCGTGCAACGTGCTCCAGACCACCTCGGTGCCCGCCTGTAGATCGAACTCGCCAGCGAACGGCGCGTATGCGCTCTGGATCTCACCGAACGCATCGCGCAGCGCCTGTGGTGCGTCGTTGCCGAAGTTGAGTTCGGTATCGAGGACGAACATCGCGTCATAGCGGGCCGGGTTCTCGGTGGCGAAGTCCAGGTAACCGCGCACGACGGCCTCGAGTACCGCGACCGGATCCTGCGCCGCCGCCCGCCTCTCCCGCAGCCGGGCGGTGAGTTCGGTGATTCCCTGCTCGGCGACAGCCGATACGATCGCCGCCTTACCCGTGAAATGGCTGTAGAGCACCGGCTGGCTGTATTCGATTCGTTCGGCCAGGCGACGCACGGTCACTGCCTCCCAGCCCGAGGTTTCGGCGAGTTCACGTGCGGTGTCGATGATGCGCTGATGTCGTTCGGCTCGTTCGCGTTCTTTGCGGCTCTGCGGGGTCATAGCGAAATTCTAGCAGCGCTAGACAAACTATCGCGGCTCCATTAATGTAGCTCGAAGACCTAGCGTCGCTAGATTTCAGAGCAATAGTTCGAGGAGCACCCGTGACCATCTCGCGCATCGCCACCGCCCTTTCCCTCATCGGCGCGGCCTTCATCCTCTACATCGGCATCAGCTACCTGGTCACGCCGGAAACCATTGCCACCGGATTCGGCCTTCCGGAATGGCCGAAGGGCGACGCGGTCGCGTTCATGAATCTCAAGGGCGTCCGCGATACCGTCTCCGGGCTGATCATCCTGGTGCTGCTCGCCACCAAGCAGCGCTACGCCCTCGGCATCGTCACCCTCGTCATCGCATTGATCCCGATCGGCGACATGCTCACCGTGCTCAGCTGGGGCGGATCCACCGCGGCAGCCTTCGGCATCCACGGGCTGACCGCCGCACTGGTCGCCGTGACCGGTGTCCTGCTGATCCGCGAGCGGACTGTCGCGAATCGACCGGAACGCGCCGAGGTCAACGCCTGATCACCGGTTCCGAAACCGCCGCCGACCTCGCAAATCGCGTGGTAGGCGGCGGTGTTCGCGATCCGGCACACAATCCGGATCGCACCGATGAGTTTCGGCGATCGGCCCCGTCCATATCGCTGAACGCAAGAACAGAGGAGACGAACATGGCAACGACCAAGCCCAAGGGGCCCGCGTCCTACTTCCCGTCGATCGAGGCCAAATACGGTCGCACCATCGACGAGTGGAAGTCCGCCGTGCGCGCGTCGAATCTGGCCTCGCACAAGGAAATCGTCGAATGGCTGAAGTCCGAGCACAGCTTCGGCCACGGCCACGCCACCGCGATCGCCCAGCACTATCTGAATCCGGAGAAGTGGGCCGACTGATCCCACCGACACCACGAAGGGGCCCGCAGATCCTGCGGGCCCCTTCGTTATACGGGTACAGCTATGCCGAAACCAGATCCTTGGTGTCGTCCTGCTGCGGCCGCGGGCCATGGTCATCGTCGACCATGGTCCGCTCGTCGAAGGGCAGTTTGCGATCGAGGACCGTGTGGACCCGATCCACATCGACGGTCTTGGTCCAGGTGCCGACCAGCACCGTGGCGATGGCGTTGCCCGAGAAGTTGGTCAGCGCACGGGCTTCCGACATGAAACGGTCGATACCGACGATGAGGCCGACGCCGTCGAGCAGTTCGGGACGATGGCTCTGCAATCCGCCGGCCAGCGTGGCCAGACCTGCGCCGGTGACACCGGCCGCGCCCTTGGAAGCGACGATCATGAACAACAGCAGGCCGACCTGTTCCCCGACGCTGAGCGGTTTGCCCATCGCATCGGCGATGAACAGCGACGCCATGGTCAGGTAGATGGCGGTGCCGTCCAAATTGAACGAGTATCCGGTCGGCACAACGACACCGACCGTGGTCCGTTCGACGCCGAGGTGCTCCATCTTGGCGATCAGCCGCGGCAGCGCCGACTCCGAGGACGAGGTACCGAGGATCAGCAGGTACTCCCGCGCCAGGTAGCGGACCAGCTTGAAGACCGAAACCCGCGACACGCTCCACAGCAGCACGCCGAGTACGCCGAAGATGAACACCAGACAGGTCAGGTAGAACGCGACCATCAGCAGTGCGAGTTGCTTGACCGCATCGAGTCCGGTCTTGCCGACCACATTCGCGATCGCGCCGAACGCACCGATCGGGGCCAGCCACAGGATCATCGACAGAATCCGGAACACCAGCTTCTGCAGCGATGCGACACCGCGCAGGATCGGCTCGCCCGTCTTCCCCATCGCCTGCAGCGCAAACCCGACCAGAAGCGCGATGAACAGCGCCTGCAGCACACTGCCGGTGGTCAGCGAGGACAGCAGCGTGGTCGGAATGACGCTCTGGATGAACTCCCAGGTACCACCCGCGGCATGCGCCTGATCGGCCAGCTTCGTGCCCTGGTTGGCGGTCTTGGCGATGTTCATGCCGGAGCCCGGCTCCAGCAGGTTGCCGACGACCATGCCGATGCCGAGCGCAACTGTCGACATGACCAGGAAGTAGCCGAGCGCAAGCCCGCCCACCTTGCCGACATTGGCGGCCGAACGCACCGAGCCGATGCCGAGCACAATGGTGCAGAAGATGACCGGCGCGATCATCATCTTGATCAGATTGACGAACATCGTGCCGAGCGGACCGACGTCCTGACCGAATTCGGGGGCCTTCCAGCCGACCAGAATTCCCGCGATGACGGCGACGATGACGGCCAGATAAAGCCAATGGGTGCGGTCGCGTGGCACCGGCCGCTGTCGTGTTTCGGCGGTGTCCGTTGTTCGGTCGGTGCTATCGCTCATGCGGGTGAAGTCCTCTTCAAGTGGTACCGGCGTGAGGTGGCTCACGCCCTCACGTGCACAATGTTGGCTGCTAGAGGTGATGGCGGTCACGCTTTGGTGCATTACGTTCAAAATGGCACGAGGGAAAGAAAGCGTTGCGCGGTGAGAAACACGGGGGACGCGGTCGGCTATCGCTGGCCGGACAAGCCTTCGTGCTCCAGCTCGTGGTGCTCGGGTTGGTTATCGGAATCGGGGCGGTGCTAGCCGTACTGGACACCAGGCACCACAGCGATGTCACCACCTCGCGCGAGGTCACCGATGTCGCGGTGACCGTCGCACAGGCGCCCTCCACCCTCGAAGCGCTACGCACCTCCAACCCCACCGCCCTGCTGCAACCAGTGACCGAACGGACCCGCCTGGCGACCGGGATGGACTTCATCGTGGTGATGGCGCCGGATCGGACCCGGTACACCCACACCACACCCGAACGCATCGGGCAGCCGTTCAGCGGCAATATCGATCGGGCACTTGCCGGGGAGACGTTCACCGAGACGTTTTCCGGAACGCTCGGTCCCTCCATTCGAGCGGTCACACCGGTCTACGACGACGGGCGCATCGTCGCGTTGGTGTCGGCGGGCGTGACGCGGGCGCGGATCGGCGCTCAGGTCGGCACGCAATTGCCGTTGATTCTCGGCGTTGCCGCGGCGGGTCTGTTGGTCGCGGCGGCGGGTTCGTTCCTGCTGAGTCGCCGGATTCGCCGGCAGACGCACGGTCTCGCGCCGGATGAGCTGCGCACGATGTACGAACAGCACGATGCGGTGCTGCATTCGATCCATGAGGGCCTGGTGGTGTTCGGTCCGAACAATGACGGTGCGGAAGTCGTCAACGATGAGGCGCGCAGGCTGCTCGATCTGCCCGATGGGCCCGTCGCGCGCGCGGATCTGCCGATCTCGATGCAGCGGATGAGCTGGGGGGTGGTCCGCGACGAGATGCATGTGACCACGGATCGGATTCTGCTGGTCAATCAGGATGTCGTCACCTGGGCGCGGCGACCGATCGGCACCGTGATCACCATTCGCGACCACACCGAATTGCGCACCGTGATGGGCGAACTCGACTCGGTGCGCGGTTTCGCGGAATCGCTGCGCGCGCAGGCACACGAATCGGCCAACCGGCTGCACACCGTCATCACCATGGTCGAGTTGGGACGCTATCGTGAAGCGGTGGAGTTCGCGACCGCGGAACTTCAACTGTCCCAAGCCCTTATCGATCGGCTGCTCACCTCGGTCGGTGATCCCGCACTTGCGGCACTGCTGCTCGGCAAGGTGAACCAGGCCGCCGAGCGCGGCATCGAGCTGACGATCACCGAGGATACGGCGCTCGACTCGACCGCGCCGCTGTCCGCGCAGGAGACGGTGACGCTGGTGGGCAATCTGATCGACAATGCCATCGACGCGGCTGCCGAAGGTGACGCCGGATGGGTGGAAGTGACTGTGCGCCAGCATGATTCGGCACTGTATGTGCGCGTCGCGGACAGTGGGCCCGGAATGTCGGCGCAAACCTTCGCCCGCGCCGCCGAACGCGGCTACTCCACCAAGGCCGACCATCATGGCCTCGGGCTGGCACTGGTCCATCGCCTTGTCGACCGGCACGGCGGCGTGATCGGCACCGAACGCGATCCGGAAAGTGCCGTGACCGTGACGATCCCACGAAAGGATGCGCGATGATCCGAGTGTTGATCGTCGAGGACGAGCCATTGATCGCCGAGGCGCACCGCGCCTACGTCGAACGGATTCCGGGCTTCAGCGCGGTCGCGGTCGCGCACACCGGTCGCGAGGCCATGCGCGCCGCCGCCGATGCCGCCGCCGAGAATGCGCCGATCGACCTGGTGCTCATGGATATCGGACTTCCAGATGCCAGCGGCCTCGATGTGGCCGCCGCCCTGACCGGCCTCGCACCGCGCCCCGACGTCATTGCCATCACCTCGGCCCGCGACCTGGCCATGGTGCGCACCGCAGTCTCCTACGGCGTGGTCCTCTACCTGCTGAAACCGTTCACCTTCGCCGCCTTCCGCGACAAACTCGAACGCTACCGCGAATTCCGCACCGCCCTGCCCGCGGGCGAAACCGCCATCTCCCAGCAGGACATCGACCGCGCCCTCGGCGCCCTACGCACCTCCGACCAACGCGCCACCGCCCCCAAAGGCGTTGCCCCCCAAACCCTGGACGAAATCTCCCGCACCGTCCGCGACGCCCCCGGCGGACTCACCGCCGCCGACACCGCCAGCACCGTCGGCGTTTCACGCATCACAGCCTGGCGCTACTTGGAAAAGCTGGCCGAAGACGGCCTCGTCGACCGCAAATCCGACTACGGCCGAGCCGGCCGCCCCAAAACCCGCTACACCTGGAAAATCCGCCCGGAATAAATCGCTATTCCGGATGGACAGTGCGGTTTGTTAGTCCGGGCGGGGTTTGGGGGTGGTGCGGAGGTGGGCGCGTTCGCCTTGTTTGCCGAAAAGGCTCAGGAATTCGACAGGATCCGGGCCTGCGGTGCCGAACCAGTGCGGGACGCGGGTGTCGAATTCGGCGGCTTCGCCGGGGGTGAGGACTACATCGTGTTCGCCGAGGATCAGGCGGAGGCGTCCGTTGAGGACGTAGAGCCATTCGTAGCCCTCATGGGTTCGTGGGTCGGGCTCGCGGCGGATATTCGGGGGGATCACCAGTTTGTAGGCCTGGATGCCGCCCGCTCGGCGGGTCAGGGGCAAGTAGGTCATGCCGTGGCGGGTGGTCGGGCGCAGGTGGATGCGCGGGTCGCCGGTGGGTGGGGCGTCGACGAGTTCGTCGAGGGTGACGCCGTGCGCCTTGGCCAGCGGCAACAGTAATTCGAGGGTTGGGCGGCGGGCACCGGATTCCAGGCGCGACAGGGTGCTCACCGAGATGCCGGTGTCCGTCGAGAGGTCGGCCAGTGTGGTTTCGCGCTGGCGGCGCAGCGCGCGTAACCGAGGTCCGACCGCGTCGAGGGCTTGGCCGAGGTCGTTGTCCATGCCAACCAGATTGCCATATCGGCATGTTTGTTTGCCAATATCGGCGAACGGTCCGCATGGTCTTCTAGAGGAGGTGGTCATGGTGACCGATCAGTTGAAAGACGGCTATGACGTGGTGGTGATCGGCGGTGGCGCGGCCGGATTGAGCGGCGCGCTGATGCTTGCCAGGATGCGACGGTCAGTGGCTGTGATCGATGCCGAGCAACCGCGTAATGCCCCGGCCGAGGGCGTGCACGGACTGCTCGCCAGGGACGGAACGCCGCCGGGCGAATTGCTCGGACGCGGTCGGGCCGAGGTCCGCGGCTATGGCGGACATGTGGTGAACGGCGAGGTCATCGCGGTCGCGCGGGATGGCGACGGATTCGCGGTGTGCCTCGGTGACCGGTCCGTGCGGGCGCGTCGGCTCTTGGTGACCACCGGTCTGGTCGACGAGCTACCCGAGATCGCGGGACTGCGGGAGCGTTGGGGCCGCGATGTGATCCACTGCCCGTACTGCCACGGCTGGGAGGTCCGCGACCAGGCCATCGGTGTGCTCGGCACCGGCCCGATGGCGGTGCACCAGGCACTGCTGTTCCGTCAGCTCACCACGGATGTCACGTACTTCTCGCACACCATGCCACCGACCGCCGAACAGTCGGAGGAGTTGAACGCCCGCGGCATCCGCGTGGTGCACGGCGAAGTGACGGCGCTGGAGATCGTCGACGACCGCCTCGCGGGAGTGCGGTTGAGCGACGGCACCGTAATCGCCCGCGAGGTCGTGGTGGTCGGCTCACGGATGGTCGCCCGGGCGAACTTCCTCGAAACCCTCGGACTGCAACCGACCGAACACCCGGCCGGCGTCGGCGAATACATCACCACCGACGCCACCGGCCGAACCGATGTGCCCGGCGTCTGGGCCGCAGGCAATGTCACCGACCTGACGGCCCAGGTCGGCGCGGCCGCAGCAGCAGGCGCGGCCGCCGGAGCTCAGATCAACGCCGATCTGGTCGCCGAGGAAACCCGCCGAGCCGTTGCCGCCTACCGCGAACCGTTCTCCGCCGAAACCGAAGCGCAACTGTGCGAGGCCGTTACGGGCGACCGTCGGCACGGCATATAGCCCTCAGACCGCCGTCGGCTCGGGAGCCGGGGCGCCGGCCCGGCGACCGAGCCGAACCGGCATCCGCTCGTATCCGTGCAACGTGAACAACTTTCGACGCTGCGGCGCCCCATCGAGTTGCAGGTCCGGGAACCGCTCGAACAAGGATTGCAGCGCGTAGGTGGCTTCCATCCGGGCCAGGCTCGCACCGAGGCAAGCGTGGATGCCGCTGCTGAATGTCAAGTGCTCCTTGGCATTCGAGCGGCCGACATCGAAGACATCCGGATCGGCGAAGACGGCGGGATCGCGGTTCGCGCCCGCCAGTGACAGCACCACGGTATTGCGCTTGTGCAGCTGCACACCCTCGAGTTCCAAGTCGGTCGATGCGATTCGCGCCGTCGTCTGCACCGGCGCATCGATGCGCAGCACTTCTTCGACCGCATTCGGCCAGAGATCCGGTTCGGCGCGCAATCGATCCAATTGTTCGGGATGCGTGACCAATTGGGCGACGCCATTGCCGATCAGGTTGACCGTGGTCTCGAAACCCGCGCCCATCAACAGGCTCGCGGTCGCCTTCAAGGCGAAATCATCGAGTTCACCCGAGGTGACCAGACTGCTGAGAATGTCGTCGCCCGGCTCGCGGCGCAGTCGCGCGATATGGCCGTCGAGGTAATCGTTCATCACCTCCATCGAACCGAGCGCACGCCGGAATGCCCGCCAGGAAATACCGATATCGAGCAGCGGCGTCATCCGATCGCCCCAGTCCAGGAACAGCTTTCGGTCCTTTTCCGGGAAGCCGAGCATTTCCGAGATGATGGCGATCGGCACCTGCGCGGCATACGACGCGATCAGATCGGCCGAACCGCCCGAGGACAGCGCACCCAGCAGTTCCTCGGTGACGGTCTCGACCCGTTCCCGCAGTCGGCGGATCGCACGCGGGGTGAAGGCCGACGCGACCGGCTTGCGCATCTGCGTATGCTCGGGCGGGTCGATGACCAGCATGGATGGCGGCTCAACCGGGTTGGGCGGCAAGGGAAGTCGCTCGGCGAGCAATTGCAGCGGCTTCGGAATATTGAAGGTGTCGGTGGTGCGCACACCGAATCGGCTGTCCCGCAGCACGGCTCGGCACAGCTCGTGGTCGAAGCTCGCCCACGCGATCGCGGTGCGCTGCAGCCGCCCATGTCCGCGCAGCCGCTCGATCAGCGGATAGGGATCGGCGAGACCATCGGGCCCGCCCATCAGTTGAGCGAACGGATCACCGCGCCGCGCCTGGGTGCGCAGGGCCAACCGCGGCGCACCCTGCACCGATAACCACCGGAACCAATACTGCGGCTTCATCACTTCACCAACCCCATCGTTGCGCGACAATTCCACCGTACGGACTCCCCGGCCAGGGTGGAACGTCCCATGGTCGGACGCCGACCTATACCAGGGTAGGAGCTCAGCCGCGCTGCGCGGTGACCCGCTCGGATTCGATGCGCCGCTCGCGCAGCGCCGGATCCGGGTTGACCACCTGCACCAGCGAAGCCCCCGCCACCAGCACCGAGACAAACCCGTCGATCAGTTCGGCCGGGGTATCCCAAGAAGTGCTCGACAGCACCCGGTCGCCCTCGGAAAACCCTTGCAGCACAGCGGATTTTCTGGCCTCGGCGAGCACCTCGGAGACCGGCATCCCATCCAGCGCCACCCCGGCGCCGCGCGGCATGAACTGGTCGCCGTGCACCCGCACGGAGGTGGCGAAATCGGTGATGCCGATCGGCAGATCCCGCACCGGCATGCCGAAGGCATCCAGCGAGAGCGCGGCGACCTCCGGAATACCGTCGGTCTCGTCCAATCGTTCGGCGGTCGCCAGCGCCAGATCGGCATCCGGATCGGGCCCGAGCACTACCTCGGTCCCGGCCCACCAGCAGCCGAGCAGCACCGCGGCGGTCTGCCAGTGCGCGGGCAGCAGCACCGCGACGCGCGCACCCGGGCTCAGCCCGAATTCGTCGCGGATCAGATTGGCGGTCTTGGCCGCCCAGTTCGCCAGGGTCAGCCCGGATAGTTCGATCCGGGCGCCGGTGGCGTCGTCGTAGTAGGTGACGCGCGGACCGGCCGGGTCGCGCTCGAGGATCGGATCGAGTAGCGCCTCGGTGAGCGTCAGCACGTGGTCGTGGTCACGCATCGGTCAATTCACGCATGGTCAATTCACGCATTTCGGTCCGTTCTGGCCTGCGTCGATCGGTGGAGCCGGTGGTACGGGCGTTGCGGTGCTCGACGTTCCGGAGAAGTCGAACATGCTGCCCGCGGTCGAGCCCGGACCAGAATAGTCGCTTGCCAGCACGACGCTGACCGAATCCGGGGACAACGTGCTGTCCGCGATGACTGTCAGCCCGCCGAGCGCCTTCGCGACCGCCTTGGCCTTCGGATTCGACGTATCCATCGCGAGCACTCGACTGCTGGTGACGCTGGTCCCGGTGTAGTTGCCGACCAATCCCTCCTGGAATCCCTTGGCCGTCAACGCCTGTGCCACCTGTCCCGCGAGCCCGCCGATCCCGCTCGCATTGAACACACTGACGCTCACCGATGCCGGATCGATCGTCGGCTCGGCATGATCGTCCGACTTGCCGTCGACCAGCGACGCCACATACGACTTCACCGCTTTCGGATCCACCCGCACGACCGATTCACCATCGCTGGTCGTGTCGTTCAGATCGGCGACCGGAATCGTCTCGAAACTGACCTGACCGCCCGAAAGATCCTTCAGCTGTTGCAGGAACGCCAGCACGTCCCAATCGTCGTCCAGCACGACGGTGCGACCGACCGCATCACTGAGATTTTGCAACTTGCCCGGATTGCCCAGCGTCTTGGCGCTGAGCACCTGGCCGACCAACCGCGCCATGAAGACCTGCTGGCGCACGATCCGGTCCAGATCGCCGCGCGGCAGATCGTGGCGCTGGCGCACAAAGCTCAAAGCCTGTGGGCCGTCGAGCTTCTGGCGACCCGCCCGGAAGTCGGCGCCGGACATCCATTCATCCACGGGATTGTTCAGGCAGACATCGACCCCGCCGACCGCATCGGTCAGCAGCACGAACCCGAGCAAACTGACCTCGGCGTAGTGGTCGACCGTGATGCCGGTGAGATTGGCCACGGTCTTGATCAGCGCCTGGCGCCCGGCCTGCGTGGACTGCTTTTCCGCGTCGGCCTCCGAGACGCCCTGGTTGATCAGCTTGCGGCGCTGAGCCTCTTTGGTCGCGCCGTAGGCCGAGTTGATCTTGCTCTTGCCGATGCCCGGAATGTCGACATAGGCGTCGCGCGGAATGGAGATGGCGGTGGCGGAGCGCCCGTCGTTCGGGACGCGAACCAGCACGATGGTGTCGGTATTGGTGCCGACCTCATCGCCCGCGTGCAATATGGCGCGCTCATTGCTGCTGAGCGGATTGCCGTGCGCGTCGGTGCGGCTGTCCACACCGACCAGCAGGATGTCGACCGCGCCGTCGCTGCCGCCGCCGAGGCCGAGGCCGCCGATGCGTTCGATATTCGAAATCAGCGAGTCGACGCTGTGCCAGGCGAATCCGGTGATGAGCAGGACCAGCACCGACCCGGCCGCGACGAACGCGCGCAGCGGACCCAGGCCGCTCCCGGCTGCGGGTAGTCGCGACGACGCTGTCGCCCTCATCTTCTGCGGCACCACTGCATCCTCTCGCCAAAAACCGAGCATCCTGCTGCGCTTGCCCGCGCGCTCCCAGCTGATGTACCGACTGCGCAGCGCCGGTTCGTCGAAGCCGACGCGTCGCTGACTCGACCGCCCCGCCTCCGGTAGCCCCCGTCTTGCTTGCCCCGAGGCTAACCGACGGCTACCGCGGCGGACCACAACCGCAGGTGCCACGGCGTGCCAGACTCGTGCCCGTGACCGCGATATCGCCCTCATCGACCGTAGCCGCGCGCCTCGTCGTGACCGGAGCGGGTGGGCAGTTGGGACGCGAACTGTTGCACCGCGCACCCGACGCCCACGCCTTCGGTCGCGATGAATTGGACATCACGGACGCGGCCGCCGTGCGCGCCGCACTCGAACCGGGTGATGTCGTGCTGAACTGCGCCGCCTACACCGCCGTCGACCAGGCCGAATCCGATCTCGAGGCCGCCTTCGCGGTCAATGCGACCGGACCGGCCGTACTCGCTGCCGCCTGTGCGCAGGTGGATGCCAGATTGATCCATGTTTCGACCGACTACGTGTTCGCGGGAACCCACGACAAGCCGTACGACACCGACGACCCGACCGAACCCGCCACCGTCTACGGCCGATCCAAATTGGCAGGCGAACATGCCGTGCTGGCAACCGCGCCGCACGCACATGTGGTGCGCACCGCGTGGGTATACACCGGGCGCGGAAGGGATTTCGTCGCGACCATGCTGCGGCTGGAACGCGAACGCGACACCCTCGACGTGGTCGACGACCAGCTCGGCTCCCCGACCTACGCCGCCGATCTGGCCGCCGGACTCCTGGAATTGGCGGGTCGGCCGGATGCGCCGCGAGTGCTGCACGCCACCAACTCCGGCCAGGTCAGCTGGTTCGAATTCGCGCGGGCGATATTCGCCGGAATCGGGGCGGATCCGACTCGGGTGCGCCCGTGTGACTCGACCGCATTTCCGAGACCCGCACGGCGCCCGGCATATTCGGTGTTGTCCAACCGTTCCTGGGCCGATGCCGGACTGACTCCGCTACGGCAGTGGGAGGTCGCACTCGGGGACGCGCTGTCGGGGTTGTCACAGTAGGCTGCATGCCCGTGAGGGAGCGACAGCGAGCGAACCAACAACACAGCGTGCGATCGCGCACGACGGAGCCGAGCGTCAGCGAGGCGCAGTCGTGAACGATTCCGGATCTGCTGCCCCCGGCGGCCTTGTCGTCGTCACGGTGACTTATTCACCCGGCGAGCACCTCGAGCACTTCATCACCACCCTGGCCGCTGCCACCAGCGAAAAACCGCAGGTGATCCTGGCCGACAACGGTTCGGTGGACGGTGCGCCGGAGCTGGCGGCGGAGACCAACGCACACGTGCGGCTGCTGCGGACCGGCGGAAATATCGGTTACGGCGGTGCGATCAACCGGGCGGTCGCGGAGATCGATCCGAGCGTCGAATTCATTGTCATCGCCAATCCGGATATCCGCTGGGGCAGCGACTCCATCGACAAACTGCTCGCCGCAGCCAAGCGCTGGCCGCGGGCGGGCGCGCTCGGGCCGATGGTGCGCGAGCCCGACGGCAGCGTCTACCCGTCCGCACGCTCGGTGCCCGGACTGCTCGACGGCGCCGGACACGCCATTCTCGGCACGGTGTGGCCGTCGAATCCGTGGACCCTGCGCTACCGCCAGGACAACGAGCAGATCTCCGAGCGGGCCGTCGGCTGGCTGTCCGGTTCGTGCCTGCTGGTGCGGCGCGCGGCCTTCGATTCGATCGACGGCTTCGACTCGCGCTACTTCATGTACATGGAGGACGTGGACTTCGGCGACCGGATGGGCAAGGCGGGTTGGCACAACGTCTTCGTGCCCGACGCCGAGGTCACCCACGCCAAGGGCCACGCGGCCGGACGCCATCCCGAGGTGATGCTCCCCGCGCACCACGCGAGCGCGTACCGATTCCAGGCCGATCGGCATCCGCACTGGTGGCAGGCGCCGTTGCGGTTGGCGTTGCGGGCCGGACTTGCGATCCGTTCCCGGATTGCGGTTCGATCTGCGCTGCGTCAACAGGCGCGGGAAGCCCAGAGCTAACGTCACGAGTTCGGCACACAACGGTGCCGAACCCGTGTCGCTGGGTACTGAAACTGGTGTCTGTGGCGCTGACGCGCACCACCGAGCACACGATCCACTGTGAACAGGGAGCATGATGGCAGGAAATGCAGGCACCGACGCCGTGATTCTGGTCGGCGGCCAGGGCACGCGGTTACGTCCGCTCACCCTGTCGGCGCCCAAGCCGATGCTGCCGACGGCCGGACTGCCGTTCCTGACCCACCTGCTCGCCCGCATCGCGGACGCCGGAATCACCCACGTCGTGCTCGGCACCTCGTTCAAGGCGGAGGTCTTCGAGGAACACTTCGGTGACGGCGCCGACCTGGGCCTCGACCTCGAGTACGTCACCGAGACCGAACCGCTCGGCACGGGTGGCGGCATCCGCAATGTGCTGCCCAGGCTGCGCGCCGACAACATCATGGTGTTCAACGGCGACGTGCTCGGCGGCACCGATCTCGGCGCGATCCTGGACACCCACGAGTCCACGAATGCGGATGTGACCCTGCATCTGGTTCGGGTGAGCGATCCGCGGGCATTCGGCTGCGTGCCGACCGACGAGGACGGGCGGGTCACCGCCTTCCTGGAGAAGACGCAGGATCCGCCGACCGATCAGATCAATGCAGGTTGCTACGTCTTCCGGCGCGAATATATCGAGAAGATCCCGGCGGGGCGGCCGGTGTCGGTGGAGCGCGAGGTGTTTCCTGCGCTGCTCGCCGAAGGTGCCCGCGTGCAGGGCCACGTCGACTCCTCCTACTGGCGCGATATGGGTACCCCGGAGGACTTCGTCCGCGGCTCGGCCGACCTGGTTCGCGGCATCGCCCCCTCTCCGGCCCTGCCCGGACAGCGTGGTGAATCTCTCGTCCACGAGGGTGCGGGCATCGCCCCCGGCGCACTGCTGATCGGCGGCACCGTCGTCGGTCGCGGCGCCGAAGTAGGCGCAGGTGCGCGCCTCGACGGCGCGGTGCTGTTCGACGGCGCCCGCATCGAAGCAGGCGCCACCGTGGAACGCTCCATCATCGGCTTCGGCGCCCGCATCGGCCCCCGCGCCCTGGTCCGCGACGCCGTCATCGGCGACGGTGCGAACGTCGGCGCCCGCTGCGAACTACTACGCGGCGCCCGCATCTGGCCCGGCGTCGACATCCCGGACGGCGGCATCCGCTTCTCCACAGACGTGTAATAGAAAGGCGCACCAGGCTATTCGGCGTGCGCGAGGTAGGCGAACGGTGAACCGTGCGCGAGCTCGACCGCCGCGCACCTCCGACCTGGTCGACCCTCGGCGGCATCGGAGAAGGTGCGCAGCGACTCAGCTGAAGCCGACGGCCTGTTCGCCCCAGGCGGTGTGCAGGTCGCGGTCCGGGTTGTCGATTACCCGGTCGATGTTGTCGATCAGGAGTGTGGTGCGGGTGCTGGGGCGGTAGGGCGGCCAGTGTTTGGAGCCGTCGATGGCGGCGGGAACACCGTGGGTGGCGAAGGCGAGCCAGCGGCGTTGCATGCGACCGGAGACTTCCATGGCTACCTTGCGGCCGCCGAGCCAGAAGGTGGGATCGTGGTTCAGAGTGCCGAAATTGCCGAACACATAAGGCAATTCGGTGGCGTGACCGGCGCCGACGCGGGCCGCCTTCAGCATGGGGGTGGCGTGGTCGAAGCGGTACATCCAGGTCGGTGAGTGCTGGGCGTGGCCGTCGGCGACCCAGTGGGCCGGCATGCGGAAGGCCGCGTCGGTGGACATGGCAAGTGCACCACGGGTTTTCGCGAGATCCGGGTAGGCCGAGGTGATTTCGGCGATGCGCTCGGGCGACATCTCCGGATGATTGGCGGCCACATCGCGCAGCATGGCATTCACCGCGTCCGGGGTCACCGGCATGATCGGCGAGCGGAGGACGCGGAACAGCGAGGCCTCGTCCTTATTGGTGCCGATGATCAGCGGTACACGATGTGAACGGCCCTGTTGAAAGCGGTCGATGGGATAGGTCGGTACCAGATAGCCGTCGACGACGGGCGCGGCAGCCAGCCGACCCGGCTCCTTCAACGGAATCTCGTCCAGCAGTACGCCCGCGGCCGTCACGATCCGGTCGATCGGGCACTCCAGCAATTCGCTTGCGCGCGAATACGGCAATTCGATCAGTTCCAGAAAGCGCTGGGCCACAGCGGCAGCGCGCTCCTGGCCGAAAACCGTTGTCGTGGGCGGACTTTGCGCGATCGCCTGATGGAAAAGACCGGCCGTCGGCGGAGCCGTCAACAGTGCGGTCACGCATCCGGCGCCGGACGATTCGCCGAATAGCGTCACGTTGCCCGGATCGCCGCCGAATGCGGCGATATTGTCGCGAACCCACTCGAGTGCGGCGATCTGGTCGTGCAGACCGAGGTTCGGCGTGAAATCGTCGGAGAGCGAGGACAAGTCGAGGAAGCCGAGGGCGCCGAGGCGGTAATTGACCGTCACCACGACCACGTCACCGGCTTCGGCCAACTTGCGACCGTCGTAGATCTCCTGGGCCGCGGTGCCGAGGCAGTACGCGCCGCCGTGCAGCCACACTAGGACCGGGCGTGGCGTACCGGTATCAGCGGAACTGCGCGGCGACCATACATTGAGCCACAGGCAGTCCTCCCCCGTTCGCAGGTCGGAGTCGACCGGGACCATATTGCCCATTGTCTGCGGGGCGATCTCGCCGAAGGTCGTGCACTCGCGGATGCCATCCCACGGCTGCGGCGGCAGTGGCGGCCGGAACCGGTTCGGACCGGACGGCGCGGATGCGTACGGAATGCTGCGCCACACCGCGACCGGTCCGTCCCAGCGTCCACTCACGCGGCCCCAGGTCGTCCGAGCGACCGGCTCGGTGTCGCCGACCTCGGAGCCAGGTTCGATATCGAACTGCGTGGTCATCTTCCGCACCTCCTGCCTACGCCCCGGGCAGGTGCGCTGCGAGTTTGCTCCGGCCGGGTCCAAGCACCTAGCGATCTCTTATCGAGAGTACGTCCAGTTGGACAGGGGGATGGGTGGGACGCACCTCTCACCCTTGGCGCTACGCTGGGCCGATGCCGAGTTATAGCTTCCGGTGCCGCAGCTGTGGCGACACTTTCGAGGTCAACCGTCCGATGGCGGAGGCGTCGAATCCGGCGGCCTGCCCGAACGGCCACGATGACACGGTCAAGCTGCTGACCACATTCGCCACGGTCAGCAGGGGTGGCGGCGGCGCCGCGTCACCCGCGCCCGCGCCGCGGCCCGCCGGTGGCGGCTGCTGCGGTGGCGGCTGCTGCTCCTGAATCCGGCGCAGTGATCGGCGTGGGCGATATCACGCTGGGTCGGGTCGGTCTCGCTTGTCGACGTGGCCGAGGTCACGGTCCGGTGCGACGCGGTCGCGCACACGCTGCTTGAGTACGGCGATATCCGGGAATCCGCCGTCCGCCTTGCGCTCCCAGATCTGGTCGCCGTCGATGGTGATGCGGAACACGCCGCCCGTGCCGGGGATCAGCGCCACCTCACCGAGTTCCGTGGCGAAGGTGCTCAGCAATTCCTGTGCCATCCAGCTCGCGCGCAGCAACCAGCGGCATTGCGTGCAGTATTCGATCGCGATACGTGGCATGGGTGGCACGCTACCGGTCACGGTTCGATGATGCCGTCGAGGTAGACCCAGGCGCCGTCCACCCGGGCGAATGTGCTCACCTCGTGCAGAGATCCACGTCGGCCTTCGGCCTTGTAGTGGGCGATGAATTCCACGGTGCCGGTGTCGTCGAACGGTCCGCCGCGCTCGGTGCGCACGATCTCCAGGAACAGCCAGCGCTGGTCCGGATCCAGGTCGAGCGTCTTCGGTCGGGTGCGCGGATGCCAGGACCGCAGCAGGTATTCGGTATCGCCGACCGCGAATGCGGTGTAGCGCGAACGCATCAGCGCCTCGGCCGTCGCCGCGGACCGCTCCCCCGCCAGCACCGGTCCACAGCAGGTGCCGAACGGCTCCCCACGCTTACACGGGCACGGCTGTGAGTCGTCCATGACTACGAATCTTGCTCGCCGTGTGGATCACTGCGTGCTCCGGGGCCCTTGATCAAGATCAGGTTGCACTGGTGGAGGGGGCTTCTCGGGCGATGCCGGCGCAGATATTCCACCTGATCTTGATCCATGCGCTCGAGGGACCTCGGGGCGCGAATGGGTTTGGTTTAATGGCGTGTCGCGCGGAGTGTTGCGTAAAGGTGTACTGACGTGGGCGATCCGGCAACTCCGGGGCGACGAATCACGGTGTGGATAAGCGGAAGTGTCGACACCGATCAAGGAGCCCGCCATGGGACTGCTGAATGTGTTGAACATGTTGGGAACCGGTTCCGCCATTGCCTCGGAGGGCCTTTCGCTGCTGGCCGGCGTCATCGGACTGTTCAGTCAGTCCTGACTTCTCGATCGATCCAGCGGGTGGCGGCTGTGGCGAGTGAGGTGGCGATGGCTGCGGTCTGCTCGCGCCAGCGGCGTAGTTCGGTGACGCTCGGGGCGAGTTCGTAATCGTGGTGGTGGGCGGCGCGGGACAGGGCTGCCCATACCGTCGCGACCTGCGCGGCGGTGGCGTCGCCCGCGAATACGCGCAGCGCGAGCAGTTGGGCGCGCATCGGGCAGCGCGCCAATTCCGGTGCCACCCGCAACCACAACTCGTCGACGGATTGTTCGAGCGCGAGCCGCAGAATCCACACCGTCGCCCGCGACCACAGCCCATCGGCATCGGTCACCGACCCGTCGAGCAGCCGATCCACCGCATCGAACCGCTCGGCCACCGTCGGCCGCGGCGGATGTGGTTTCCCCGCCACCCCCTGCTTGCGCGCGCCCCCTCGCCGCCCCGCCCCACCCACCTTCCGCTGCCGAGCCCCCTCACCCCGCCGAGTCGTACGGCCCTGCCGAGCCGCGCCGCTCTTCCCACCCGATTCGTCCGGCACCCCGACTTGCCTTCCCGCCCAGCCCTTTCCGCCCTGCCCGACCGACTTCCCCGGCGAGCCGCCATCCTCCTTCCGACCGGCACCGTCTTGTCGGCCCGCGATACCTTGCAACCCCGCGCCACCCGATGGATCACTATCTCGCACCCGACCGTCGTCCGCGTCGCCCGACGTGCCCGCGTCATCACCCGCCGCGCTCACCGCCACCCCCGAGCTATCGATGCGCAGCACCGGTTCATCGTCGTAGCCAGCCGACGAACTTCTCGGTGTCCGCGATCAGGTCGCGCATGCTGCGGCCGATTGGCACGTGGGCTCCCGCAGTGGCGTCGCGTAGGGCGTCGACGACCCATTTGCCTTCGCGGGCGAGATGTTTGTTGAGGTCGTCTACTCGGCCGCCGATCCCCATGACCGCGAGCGCGACCATTGCGCGAGTTGTTTGCGCGCCTTCGATATGGCGTTCGACGTCCCGGTGATCCATGCCGTCGGCGAGCAAATTGCGCCTGGCTCTGGCCAGGCTGGCCGCTTCCACGGCCGAGCGGCAACAGGTAGCCACCAGTTCGTCTGCGATCGCCGGGGGGAGTTGTGGGGTGCGGACCAGGGAGCGGGCGTCGTCGAGGTAGCGGCGAATGGGGTCGCTGGATACCCGGACTTCCACTACCGAGCGTTCGCGGCGTTGCACTTCGAGCACGCTGGCGTCCAGTTGCATGCGCCGCACCGCCTCGGCCAGCCGCTCGTCATGGGTGAAGACGATGACCTGCCGCGTCCATGCCATGACCTCGAGCACCCTGGCCAGTCCGTCCACCTTGGCCGGATCCATGGCCTGCACCGGGTCATCGATCATGACGAAGCGAAAAGGACTGTCCTCCACCGTCGCTCGCGGCAGGAACAGCGAAAGCCCGAGGGCGTGCAACTCCCCCTGACTCATCACCCCGAGCGCGGCGCCGTCCACCTCGTCGACGGTGACATCGAGCAGCACCCGCCGCGCGGTTCCGGCGTTGCCCTGCAACCGAATCGCACCGAGTTCGACATTGCTCTGCTGACGCAGTGTGCGCCAGACCCAGCGCGCCGTGGTCTCCAGCGGCGCCATCCGCTCCCCGCGCAATCCGGCCGTCGCGGATTTCAGCCAATCCTCGGCGCGCTTGAGTGTGCGCAGTTCGCTGCCGTTCGCGATGACCGCGCGGGCCCCCTCCAGCCAGAGGCTGATGCGTGGCACCAGCGGCGCCCACACCTCGTCGAGGCGGTTCAGTTCCTTCCGGGTGCCCTGTTGCAGCAACTCCAGTTCGTCTACCAGGCGCGTGTGCGCACCGCGCAGTCGATCGGGCAGGTCAGGCGAGTAATCTGCGCCGGTCAGCGCCGCCCAGTCCGTCCAGGCGAGACGCACCGCGGTGGTGTCGACGGTGGGCGGATTGCGCGGATCGAAATCGAGTTCCGGGGGGATATGTTCCGGGAGTGCGCGGGCGTCGCGCACGGCTTGTCGCAGTGCGGCCCGTGCGCTCGCGAGTGCGTCGACTCGGGAGGTCAGCTCGGCAATCGAGGCGTCCGCGCCGCGTAACCACGTCGCGTCCAATGCCCCACGCCCACAGACCGGACACGCGCATTCCCCGCTGGCACCGACATGATCGCGCGCCCGCCGCAGCAATTCCAGCACCCGCAGATCGGCCTCGGCATCGGCGGTCGAATCGCGCGCGAGCACCGTGCGGCACTGTTCGAGGCGAGCGGCGATCGCTTCCACTTCGGCACCCGAGGGCAAGACCAGCCGCACGATTGCCCGCAGCCCGTCCGGCCCGACCGGATTCTCTGCCGTGCCGAGTATTTCGCGACCGATAGCCCTGAGATCAGGGCGGTCGGGGCGCAGCAGCGCCGCCATCCGCGCCGCACGGTCGTCGGCCACCGTACCGAGCGCGGTCACCAGTTCGATGCGTTCCTGGCGCGAATCCCGTACGGCGCGTTCGAGTTCCAGTCGCCGGGTGCGAATCCGCTCTTGCGCCACGGTCAATTCGTCGAGGCCGAGCAGCCGGTGCAGTGCGTCGAACAGATCGCTCGGTTTGCCGTCGACGAGTGCGCCGAGTTCGCTATAGGACAGGAAGGGGCGATACAACTCCAGCAGACCGGCCCAGCGGTTGCCGTCGAAATCCGTTGACGCGGTTCCGGATCGCTGTTCGGTCCAGTGTGCTTGCCCCAGATCCGCCTGCGGTGACCACTCTTTGGCGATGGTCAGCTCGGGATCGGCTCCGGTGGTGAGCAATTCGAGTTCGATGCGCGCCGAGCCGCCGTCGTGCAGATTCCGCCAGCCCTCGCGCCATGCCGCCGACCGGCCGTCCCAGCGGCGATTACTGCCGGTGAGCACCAGCTCGGCGGCCTCGGCGAAGCTCGACTTACCACTTCCGTTGCGGCCCACCACCAAGGTGAGACCGGGCCCCGGCGGCAACTGCAGTGTCGCCTCGGGTCCGATGCCGCGGAAGCCGCGGACCCGGATCGCACGCAGGAAGATGCCGGAGCCGTCGAATTCGGTTGTCAGATCATCGGACTCGCCGCCGCCGAGGGCGCGGAGCACGGTGTGCGCGACATCGGGGGTGACCGCGGGATCCGCTGCGAGCCGTCGGGATACCACTTCGGTCAGGCGCGGCACCGTCGCAGTATCGGTTCCGGGATCTGTACGCATGCGTAACCCCCTAGACCACGAACCGCGGCACGTCCCCAACCCCGCACGGGTATCACTGTTGAAAGCTGAACGAGACGCTACCCGATGGCGTCGAATTCGCCCACAGCGGTACCGTTTCGCGCGGTCGGAAGGGGAAAATGCGAATCTGCCCGCGGGGATGGTATGGCCATCGAACAGGCTGGGCCCCGCTCGATGTCCACCCCTCGCCAACCCCGGCGGGCAGCTCGATGGTGTGTCACCCGATTTGGGTGGCTCGGTCGGAGCCGAACAGGACAGAATGCCAGAATCAGACAACCAGCGCAAGGTACTTTTCGTGCCGAATCCGTCGTCCGCGCAGCGTATTCCAGAGAAATAGCCGCTCACCACCTAACTTGTCGGTGGACTGCGGTAGAAATTCGGCAACCGAGCAACGGGGGAAGACATGACATACAGTCGATCCGGAGCCGCCGGATGAACCAGGCGGGAGCCATACATATGACCGCGCCGTGGACCGAGGAACAGGTCAGCGCGCTCGCACCCGATGCGAGCTCGCTATCCGCCGCGCGCAAGCTCGCCGGGCGCTGGCGCGGCACCGGACAGTCGGACACCGCACTGTGGGGCCTGTGTCAGGGCAGCGGCGCCAAGCCGTATCAGACAGTCGTGGCTCTGGCGGGTCCGGCGTACAAGTGCTCGTGTCCGAGCCGCAAATTCCCGTGCAAGCACGCATTGTCGCTCTTGCTCGCTTGGTCCGGTGGCGCAGTCGCCGAAGCGCCGATCGCGGACTTCGCGGCGGAATGGATCGACGCCCGTGCGGTCCGCGCGGCCGAGTCCGTCACCGACCCGCGGGCCCGCACGGCCAATCCGGCGACCGCCGAACAGCGGCGGGTCCGGGTGACGGCGGGGCTGGAGGAACTCGATATCTGGCTCGGCGATCAGGTGCGCACCGGACTGGCCCAGACCGATCGCTCGTTTCGCGCCTTCGAGGCGATCGCGGCCCGGATGGTCGACGCGCAGGCCCCCGGCGTCGCCGCCACCCTGCGCCAGCTGCCGACCGCCGTAGTGACCAGGGCGGACTGGCCAGATGTGGTACTCGCCGAATACGCGAGGCTGCATCTGCTGATCGCCGCGCACCGCCGGCTCGACGAATTGTCGCCGGAGCTGCGGGCCGGCGTCCGCACCCATATCGGCTATCCGACATCCGCCGAATCCGTGCGCGCCGAACCCGCGGTCCGGGATCAGTGGCAGGTACTCGGCATCCGGACCAGCGAGGAGGAGCGGCTCTACACGCGCCGAACATGGTTGTACGGCAGGCAGACTCGACGCTGGGCACTGCTGCTCGAGCATTCCTTCGGCGCGCCGAGCTTCTCGGCGGAAGTACCGCTGCCCGGCATGATGGCCGAAGCGGATCTGCACTATTACCCGGGTGGCGCGCCGCTGCGGGCGCTCTGGGGCGAACGGCACGGTGCGGCCGAACCGTTCACCACGCTGCAGGTTGCCGACGGGACGATCGCCGCCGCATTGACCGAGCATGCCGAGGCGCTCGCGGGCGATCCATGGTTGCGATTCCGACCGCTGCTGCTCACCGATGTCGTGCCGGTGTGGACCGAAAATGGCTGGTACATAGCCGAATCCGACGGTACCGCGTTGCCGATTGCGGCTACCGAGCAGCCGTGGCGACTGCTCGGGGTGTCCGGTGGGCATCCGGTGACGCTGGCCGCCGAATGGGGTGTGGCCGGATTGGTGCCGATCTCGGTATTCACCGCGGGTGAGGTCGTCGATGTCGACAGTGCGGAGTTCGGCACGCGTGCGACGTCGAATGCGCCTGCCGCACCGGTGTCGGAGGAGCTGACCTCGGTGGCGCTGCTCGGCACGGCCCGCAGGGCAGCGGATCCCGCGCGGCTCGAGGCTCCGGTGGCCGCCGCAGCGACCCGGTTGCGCACCGATCCGGCACTTGTGCTTCTCGAATCCGCCGCGCTGCGTGGCGCTTTCGCGCGTGCTGGGGTATCCGTCAGTACGGCGAGCAAGTCCGAACCCGCTGCGGATGACGCGCGGCGACTCCTGCCCCGCGCCGCGGCATCCCGACTCGCCCGCATGTTGCGGGACCGGTCCCCCTTCCTGCCCGAATGGTTCGCGGCCGCAGCACCGTTCGACTATCGCGCCCCGGATGCACTGTGCGCGCTACTGCTCGAGCAGGCGAAGGCGAATACCGAACTGCGCGAACCACTTTTGCGTCTGGCCGGAACCCGCGGCCGCTGGCTGGCCAACCAGCGCCCGGACTGGCGTGACCTGGTGCGGCAAGGGCCTTCCGATGCGCCGACGCAGCAGAGCTGGCAGTTCGGCCAACCACCCGAGCGCCGCGAATGGCTCGCCGAACTGCGCCGACGAGATGCCGGAGCCGCACGTGCCGCGCTGACCGCGTCGTGGCCGAAGGAATCCGGCCCGCTGAAGGCCGAACTCTTGGCCATACTCGCCGAAGGGATTTCGGCCGATGACGAACCGCTGCTCGAAAACGCGTTGGACGATCGGCGATCGGATGTCCGGCGAGTCGCGGCCGGACTGCTGCCGCTGCTGTCGGATTCGGCATTCACGCAGCGCATGACCCGGCGCGCGAGCGCATGGGTCACGGTCGAACATCTGCTGCTGCATCCTAATCTGGTCGTCCGCATTCCGGAGGAGCTCGACGATGCCGATCGCAGGGACGGCATCAACGATCGCACGGTGGAATTCACCTATCGCTGGGACGGCGCACCAGACCTGGGTGCGGGTCGGCTGCGGCAACTCGTCGCGGCGACACCGCTGACGCACTGGGCATCCGAACTCGGCGCACCCGATAAGGCCACCCGGGCCAAGATCAGTGACCGGTTCCGGCAGCCGCTGTTCGACGGTTGGGTTGATGCCGCACTGACACAACGTGATTCGGCCTGGGCGCGGGCGCTGTTCGACGCCGGGGTACCGACCGATCTGGCCATGCTTCGGCGCCGCGAATTGTTCGCGCTGCTGCCGCTGCCCGATCGCACCCGGCATCTGCTGCAATTGGACGGCGCGTGGCTCTCGGAGCTCGAGGCGCTGCTGCCGGCCATGGGCCATCCGTGGCCGGAAACCCTTGCCCAACATCTGATTCTGTTGTTGTTCGAACGCGCACGTGCCGCGGCCAAACGCCCCGAAGCACATGGCACCGGTCCGAGCGCGCATCGGTCGCTGCTGTCCGCGGCGGCCGTGCACCTGCCCGTCACCGCGGCGCGAACCGCCACTGCGGTGGCGCGCCGATGCACCGATCCCAACTGGGAGCGAGCCTTCGATCAGCTCGCCCATGACCTCAACCACCGCTCGATGATGCTCGAGGAGTTGCAGTGACCACTACCGATTCGAAGCCGGAGCTGTTGCGTCCGCACGCCGAACAAGCTTATGCCGAGGAACTGCGGGCACTGGCGGCGATCGATGATCGGCCGCGGCCGCCGTCTTGGCAACTGTCGCCGTGGGCGGTGGTCACCTACCTGCTCGGTGGCACGCTCGACGACGGCACCGTGATCAGCCCCAAGTACGTCGGGCCGCGACGGCTGATGGAGGTGGCGGTCGCGACGCTGGCGACCGATCGGGCGCTGCTGTTGCTCGGCGTGCCCGGCACCGCGAAAACCTGGGTATCGGAACATCTTTCGGCCGCGATCAGCGGTGCATCGACGCTGCTCGTACAGGGCACCTCGGGTACCGCCGAGGAGGCGATCCGCTACGGCTGGAACTATGCGCGGCTGCTCGCGGAGGGGCCGAGCGAGGGTGCGCTGGTGCCATCGCCCGTCATGACCGCGATGCGTCGCGGCGCCATCGCCCGGATCGAGGAACTCACCCGCATTCCGTCCGATGTGCAGGACGCGCTGATCACCGTGCTGTCCGAAAAGACCCTGCCGGTACCGGAACTCGGGATGGAGGTGCAGGCCACCAAGGGGTTCAACGTCATTGCCACCGCCAACGACCGCGACCGTGGCGTCAACGATCTGTCCTCCGCTCTGCGTCGCCGCTTCAATACCGTGGTGCTGCCGCTGCCCGCCAGTGAGGACGAGGAGGTCGCCATCGTGACCCGCCGCGTAGAACAGCTCGGCTCCGCGCTCGAACTTCCGGCGGTTCCCGCCGCGGCCGAGGAAGTACGCCGGGTCGTGCGCGTTTTCCGCGAGCTGCGTTCCGGCATGACCGCCGACGGTCGCACCAAACTCAAGACGCCCTCCGGCACCCTGTCCACCGCCGAAGCGATCTCGGTGATCACCAATGGCATCGCCCTGTCGGCACACTTCGGCGACGGCACCTTGCGCGCATCCGATATCGCGGGCGCGGTCCTCGGCTCGGTCATCAAGGATCCGGTGGCCGACGCCGTCATCTGGACCGAATATCTGGAAGCCGTTGTCCGCGAACGCCCCGAATGGTCCGACTTCTACCGCGCTTGCCGCGAGGTCCACGGATGAGGCGGCACCGCCGACTGATCCGACCACAACGCATGTTCAACCGGGGGTGACACGGTGAGCAAGACAAGCACGGCCGACGACCGTATGGACGACCAGCAGAACGCCGCCCAGAGCGGTCCGGTGACCCGCGTGTTCGGCATCCGCCACCACGGCCCGGGTTCGGCCAGATCTTTGCGCACCGCGCTCGAGCAGTTTCGCCCTGACACGATCCTGATCGAGGGTCCGGCCGATGCCGACCCTTTGGCCGGATATGTAGCGGCCGAGGGAATGTCGCCACCCGTCGCCATGCTGGCCTATGTGCCGGACCAGCCCGCCAAGGCCGCATTCTGGCCGTACGCGGTGTTCTCGCCCGAATGGCAGGCGCTGCGATATGCGGCGGAACACGCAGTGCCGGTAAAGTTCTGCGACCTTCCCGCGACCACCGTCCTGGCCACCGAAGACGAACCGGGCGACCGCATCGACCCACTCGCCGAATTGGCCGCCGCCGCCGGCTACGACGATGCCGAACGCTGGTGGGACGCAGTGGTCGAATCCGTCGCCGACGCCGACGCTTTCGAAGCGATCACCGAGGCAATGGGCGCACTGCGAGAAGCCGCTGAACGAGGCATGTTCGGCATCGGACCTGCCACGCACGCAACCGAAGACACTTCGCCCGGCCAACAGCCACATGGGATACACGGCATTCCGGCGGGTGATCGCTCAGCCGCAGGTGGCACAGGCAGCGAGGCACTCGGGCCCGACGAGCAACCCAGGCCCGCCGCACATGATGAGTCGGCCAACTCGCAGGTCGGTGACACTATCGACGAGGCGATCGGGCTCGAAGACGTTGAGCGCCAACCCATCGGGATCGACGGACATACCTTGCGGCGTGAGGCCTATATGCGGCAGACGATGCGGAAGGCGTTGAAGGAGGGGGCGCAGCGGCTTGCGGTGGTGTGTGGGGCGTGGCATGCACCGGCGTTGGCGGGGAAGTTGGGGCCTGCGACGGCGGATACCAAGTTGCTCAAGGGGCTTCCCAAGGCGAAGGCGACGGTGACTTGGGTGCCGTGGACGCATTCCCGGCTGGCGGCGACCTCCGGATACGGCGCCGGAATCACCTCGCCCGGCTGGTATCACCACTTGTTCACCGAGACCGAGCAGCCGATCGCGCGCTGGCTGACCAAGGTGGCGGGGGTGTTGCGCGCACACGATCTGCCGGTCTCCAGTGCGCACATCATCGAATCCGTCCGGCTCGCCGACACGCTCGCGGTGCTGCGGGCTCGGCCGCTGGCCGGGCTGTCGGAGGTCACCGAGGCGGTGCGGTCGGTGATGTGCGCGGGCGATGAGGCGATGGTGCGGCTCGTCTCGTCCGAACTGGTGGTCGGCGAGGCACTCGGCGCAGTACCCGATGGCACGCCGACCGTCCCGCTGGATGCCGATCTGCGTGCCCGGATCCGCACGCTGCGACTCAAACAGGAAGCCCTGTCCCGCAATCTCGATCTCGACCTGCGCAAGGAGCGCGAGGTCGAGCGCTCCCGACTGCTGCACCGGCTGCGGGTACTCGGAATCGACTGGGGCACACCGACAACCGGCGAAGTGCGCAGCACCGGGACCTTCCGCGAATCCTGGACGCTGCGGTGGCGACCCGAATTCGCGGTCTCGATCATCGAGGCCTCGCGCTGGGGCACCACCATCCGCACCGCAGCGGAGGCCAAAATCCTCGACACCGCTGGCCGCGAGGGCAGCACTGTCGGCGACCTCACCGCCGCACTCGAGGTCGCGCTGCTCGCCGATCTCGGCGACGCCACCAATGGCCTGATCACCCGCCTGGAATCGGCCGCGGCACTCGACCACGATGTAACCCATCTGCTCGCCGCCCTCCCCGGCCTGACTCGCACGCTGCGCTACGGCGATGTCCGCGGCACCGACACCGAGGCACTCGCCCATGTCGCGGACGGCCTGCTCGTGCGGATCTGCGCGGGGCTGCCCGGCGCGGTCACCGGCCTGGATACCGACGCCGCCGAACAACTCCGCACCCAACTGGACGCCACGCATACCGCCATCCACACCCGCGACAACGATTGGGCCACCGGCGAATGGCTGGCCGCCCTGCACCGCTTGGCCGACCGTGACGATGTGCACGGCGCCCTCGTCGGCCGCGCCGTCCGACTGCTCGCCGATGCCGGACGCATCGACGAATCCGATTCCGCACGCAGGCTTTCCGCCGCGCTCTCGATCGGCAATACCGCCGCCGCCAAGGCCGCCTGGATCGACGGCTTCCTCGGAGGTCGTGGGCTACTGCTGGTCCACGACCGAGAGTTGTTGCGGCTCATCGACGATTGGCTGCGCAGTCTCGGCGACGATATGTTCGTCGAAATCCTGCCGCTGCTGCGCCGTACCTTCGGCGCATTCGAATCCGGAGAGCGCCGCGCCATCGGCCAAGCGGTGCGCGACGGCGGCTCTGGCAAATCGCGGCCCGGCGCGGACACGACCTTCGATGTGGAGCGAGGGCTGGTCGCCATGCGCACGGTCGCCGACATCCTGGGAGTGCCGGTATGAGCCCGACGCGCCTAGCCCCGGATCAACTCGCAGCGTGCACCGACGACCGCAAGGCCTTCCATACCGAGCCGAAGATCGTCGCCATGCGCATCGCGAGCGATTCTGCCCACTCGTCGGGCATTACGACGCGATCAGATCGCCGCACCGCATTGTGCAATGCGGCTGCCACAACAGCCCAGCAGCCGCCCGACGCGCTCCTTCAGCACCGCGCTCGGGCCCCTCGAACAACCCGAACGACGATGTGGTGGCATTCCGCCGTCACCTACCTCCCGGAGTGACCGGATGAACGCGATCGATGAAACCCAGACCAGGCGTTGGCGTCTGGTGCTCGGCACCGCCGCCGAACAACCCCTCGGCGGCTTAAGTTCCGCGGACGACGAGGCCATGGATCGTGCCTTGGGCGCGGTCTACAACACCGACGATCAGAGCTCCGGTAAGCGCTCAGCCGGACTCGGCGGCTCCGCACCGAAGGTGGCCCGCTGGCTCGGCGATATCCGCACCTACTTCCCGTCCACCGTCGTCGAGGTCATGCAGCGCGATGCGGTCGATCGGCTCAATCTGACCCAGCTCCTGCTGGAACCGGAACTCCTCGAAGCGGTGGAGCCCGACGTGCACCTGGTCGGCACCCTGCTGAGCCTGAATCGGGTGATGCCCGAAACCACCAAGGCGACAGCGCGAATGGTGGTCGAGAAAGTAGTCCGCGAAATCGAACAGCGCATTGCCGCGCACACCGTCGCGGCGGTATCCGGCGCACTGAACCGCGCCGCCCGCGTCACCCGACCTCGGCTGCGGGATATCGACTGGGACCGCACCATCCGCAAGAATCTCGCCAACTACCTTCCCGAACACCGGACCGTCGTGCCCGAACGCCTGGTCGGCTACGGCCGCAAGGCGCAGGCGGTACGCCGGGATGTCGTCCTCGCCATCGATCAATCCGGTTCGATGGCCTCCAGCGTGATCTATGCCTCGGTCTTCGGCGCGGTCCTGGCCTCGATGCGGTCGCTGAAAACGTCCCTGGTCGTTTTCGATACCGAAGTCGTCGACCTGACCGAACAACTCACCGATCCGGTCGATGTCCTCTTAGGCACCCAACTCGGCGGCGGCACGGACATCAATCGCGCCATCGCATATTCCCAAGCGCTCATCACCCGCCCCGCAGACACCCTGTTCGTCCTCATCTCCGATCTCTATGAGGGCGGTATTCGCGAAGAGATGCTGCGCCGCGTCAACGCCATGCGGGAATCCGGCGTCCAGGTGGTCGTCCTGCTCGCCCTATCCGACGACGGCGCTCCCGCCTTCGACCACGACAACGCCGCCGCTCTCGCCGCCCTCGGCATACCGGCCTTCGCCTGCACCCCCGACAAGTTCCCCGACCTGCTCGCCCTCGCCCTCGACCGGGGCGATATCCAAGCCTGGGCCAACCGGAATGCCGGAACCAGTTGAGTCAGCGCGTCGGCACCGGCTGCGGGCCCACCGGCCCCATCGCACCCCACGCTGTCGCCGCGGCGGGCACCACCAGCGGATGCAGCAGCGCTGACAACCCGAGCAGCACCACCGCGACGATCGCGTCGAGCCAGTAGTGATTGCCGGTTCCGACCACGACCACCGTGGTCAGCACCGGATGTGCCAGCGCCAGCCACCGCCAGGAACTTCGGGTCGCCGCAACCATGGCAAAGGCCAGCAGCAGCGCCCACCCCACGTGCAGCGAGGGCATGGCGGCGAACTGGTTCGACAGCCCGCCGGAATCCGGTGAGCCATAGACGGATTGGCCGTGTATGGCGGCGAGGTCGACAAAGCCGTACTCGGGCAGCATGCGCGGCGGTGCGAGCGGTATCAACACATGCACCGCGAGCGCGGCTCCGGTCAATGCCACCATAAGATTCCGGGTCCAGCGGTAGTGCTCCGGCCGGAAAACCCACAGCCACAACAGCACCCCGACCGCCACCGTGAAATGTGCGGTGGCGTAATAGAAATTGGCCGGAACCGCGAGAAAATCCCGATGCAGGAATATCGCCTGTACCGTGGTCTCTTCCGGCAGACCGAGCTTGTCCTCGAGCCCGAGCATTTCCCTGGCATTGCCGAGTGCGTGCACGGTGTCGTCGGCGGTGAACATCCGCCCGACCCGATAGGCCAGATAGAGCACGGTGATCAATGCGAGTTGCCGAACCGCCTCGCCGCCACGGCCGTGCACCGCCGCCCTCATCTTCTCGGCGATGCCGCCGACCGCGGGCGAAAAACCCACGTTCGGACCACCGAGACCCACTGCCACCATCGCCAGCGGCCTCCTTACCCATCCAACCCCACATGTTAAACGGAGTAACAACCTCCGCTTACCGTAGCATCACTCGTTAGCCAGACTCAGCACACTGTGACCGGACAGACACAAGTGATCGACCGGAATTGGGCCGTCGTCGTCCGCGCCGCGCCCGGCGGACTCAACCGCCGCGGGACAATCGGGCAGATCTTCGAATCGGCTGTGATGCCGCGGCACTCACCCACGGCAATCGAGCGAGTGGCTGGCCGCGGGCACATGGCCGCGATCATCGCGGGTGTGACGAGAGGCGCCGACCTCCGAGCCGCACTCGATCTGGCTCGCCCCGAACCCACCCGGCACGACAACCACAACGAGACCTCGACCTCCCGCCGCCGCCATCGAACTGGCTGCCCACGGGGCGACCGGATTGCCCGCACGAGGGGATATGGAGGGCCTCAGCCGGATCGGCCCGGAGGCCCTGGCTATCGGGGCATTGTTGCACTCGCCGCCGAAAAGGTCGGTGGCACACCGGAACACATCTTCCGCAACGGAATCTTGTTCGCGGTCGATCACTTCGGCGACAGCGACTCCACCGGAGCGATCTGCGGCAGCATCCTCGGAGCTCGCTACGGCCGCCGTGCCGTCGCGGACGAGTGGCGCACCATGCTCGATGCCGGTCCGGTCATCGAGCGTTCGGCCGCGCACTTCTGCGTCGAATTCGGGCCCACTCCGCCGAGCGACGCCTACGGTGTGCCGACGGCGGAGTGGTATGCCCGTTATTTCGCTGGGTAGACCTACAAGTCCGCGATGGCGGCCAGCGGTGGGGTGCGGGCGGCACGAATTCCCGGCCACAGCGCGGCGAGAACACCGACCACGGCCGAGCTGATGAGCACCAGCACCAGTTGATTCCACGGGATGGCGATCTCATCGATGCCCAGGTCACGCAGGGTCCGCAGGAAGCCGACACCGAGACCGAGGCCCAGCAGCATCCCGACGATCGCACCGAATACCGCAATCAGCATGGATTCCAGATAGATGGTTCGGCGTACCTGAGCCCGCTGCATGCCGACCGCGCGCAACATGCCGATCTCCCGACGCCGCTCCACCACCGACAGCGCCAGGGTATTGACGATGCCGAGAATCGCGATCACCACCGCCAGCGCGAGCAGTCCGTACAGGATGGCGAGCAGCGTATTGATCTGCTTGCCCTGCGCGCCCTTGAACTCCTCCCGATCCTGCACCTGGACCACGACGAACTGCTCGGTCGCATTCTCCAGATCGGTGCGCATCTGAGCCAGATCGGCACCGGGCTCGGCCTTGACGAACATGAACAGGTTGGTCCGGAAATTGACCGGCATCACCTCGTCGTACATGACCGGCGACACCACCAGCGGGCCGAGCAGCGGCGTCTTCTTGTAGATGCCTACCACCTCGACCGGAATCTTCTTGAACCCCAGGCTCGTCACGCTGACCTGATCGCCGACCTTCCAGCCGCGCTTATCGGCCTCGTCCTGCGACACCATGACATCGTGATCGCCCAGCGTGTTGGTGCCCTTGATCATGTCGTAGTTGATGACGCTGGCGGGCGAGCCGTCGAATTCGGTGCCGGTCAGCTGCTCATCGCCGACCTTGAACGTGACACCGCGCAGGCCGACCACATCGGCCACCCCGGGCACCGATTTGCGCACGGCGTCACCCGCACCGAGCGGCACCCCGATCATCTGCGGTCCGGCCAGCACATAGTCGGCCTTCACGCCCTTGTCGACGAGCACGCTCACGCTCGCCTTCGCCGATGCGCCGAGCATGCCGATCGCGGTCACCAGCATCAGCCCGAGGGTGAGCGCGAAAGCCGTTGCGGCAGTGCGCCGTGGGTTGCGCGCGGCATTATTGCGCGACATCCGGCCGATCGGGCCGAACGGCCGCAACAGCACCCCGAGACCGCCCACCACCGGCCGCGACAATGCGGGCGCGGCGAGCAGTACCGCGAAGATCAGGCCGAGCGCGCCGATCCCGACCGTCAGTGCGGCATTGCCGCCGGTCTTCTGCGCACCGAGCACCACGAGCACCACACCCGCGACGGCCAGCGCAATGCCGATACCGGTCCGCAGCCGCAGCGATTCACCGGCCGAGGCGAACTCCTCGCGCATGGCCTCCACCGGCGGAATCTTGGCGGCGCGGCGCGCGGGCGCATAGGCGCTGACCACCGTCACCAGCAGCCCGACGAGCAGTCCGACGATCACTGTGCGCGGCAGCACCGTCAGCGATCCGGTCGGCAGGCCGAGATCGAACGCATTGAGCAGTGCGGAAAGCCCGAAGGCCAGACCGATGCCGCCCACCAAACCGATTGCGCTGCCGACCAATCCGATGACGAGCGCCTCCGCCACCACGGATCGGCCGACCTGTTGTCGACTCGCGCCGACCGCACGCAGCAGCGCCAGCTCACGCAGCCGCTGGGCCACGATCATCGAGAAGGTGTTGTAGATGATGAAGGTGCCGACGATCAGTGCGATCGCACCGAAGGCGAGCAGGAAGTAATTGATGAAGTTGAGCGCGTTGGAGACTTCCTTCTTCAGATCGGCGCGCACCTGATCGCCGTTCTGCACCTTGTAATCCACCAGCACGTTCGCGATCTTGTCGCGCAGGTCGTCGCCCGGTATACCGACGGCCGCGATATCGATATAGGCGACATGCGAGCCGTCGGTGAACAGCTGGCGGGCCTGCGCGTCGTCGAACAGCACGCCGATGAAACCGCCGGTGTCCGAAGGGACTTCGTAGATTCCGGTGAGGGTGACGTCGATCGGGGTGCCGTGCGAGGGAACCAGCACCTTGGTCTTGTCACCGACATGCAGGCCCGCGCGTTCGGCGCCGCCGGTATTGAGTGCGATTTCGCCCTCGTGCGCGGGCGGGACGCCCTGCACGAACTTATCCGGTTCGGCGACCGCCTTATCCGGCGGAATGTAGGACTGGCCGAACGTCGGTGCACCACCGGTCTGTACGGCCTTCTTACCGTCCGGATACAGCAGCACCAGCGGTCCGTTGACGCTCGGTGCGACCGCCCGCACCCCGTCCATCTTCGAGATCTGGTCGACCACGCTGAGCGGAATGCCCTGTGCCTGTTGCTTTTGCGGACTCACCCGCACATCGACGCCCTTGGCCTGATTGGCGAAGATCCCGTCGAAGGTCCGCTGGAGGGTATCGGTGAAGACGAATGATCCTGCGATGAACGCGGTTCCGAGGACCACCGAGAGCAGGGTCAGTGCCAGACGCACCTTGTGCGCGGCGAGATTGCGCAAGACCACCTTGCGCATCGGTTTGCCGCTCACGACTGCGCCCCGCTGACGCTCGGCTCCGTCGTACGCGAAGGCGCGCTGTGTCTCTGGTTCACTCGCTGACGCTCGCTCACTAAACCTGCTCCAGCGACTTCATCTTGTCGAGCACCGATTCGGCGGTGGGATCGCGCAACTCGTCGACAATGCGACCGTCCGCGAGGAATACCACCCGGTCGGCATATCCCGCCGCGTGCGGCTCATGGGTGACGATGACGACCGTCTGCCCGAATTCGTCTACCGCCGCGCGCAGGATCGAGAGCACCTCCTCCGAGGCGCGCGAATCGAGATTGCCGGTCGGCTCGTCACCGAAGATGATCTCCGGCTTACCGGCCAGCGCCCGCGCGCACGCCACCCGCTGCTGCTGCCCGCCGGACAGTTCGCTCGGCCGGTGGGTGAGTCGATCGGTGATCCCGAGCCGTTTGATGACCGTATCCAGCCAGTCCTGGTCGGGCTTACGGCCCGCGATATCCAGCGGCAGGGTGATGTTCTCCTGCGCGGTCAGCGTCGGCACCAGGTTGAATGCCTGGAAGACGAAGCCGATGCGGTCGCGGCGCAGCTGGGTCATCTGCTTATCGGAGAGCCCGGCGAGATCGGTGTCGCCGATCCGCACGGTTCCGGTGCTGGCACTGTCCAGGCCGGCCAGGCAGTGCATCAGGGTCGATTTGCCCGATCCGGAGGGTCCCATGATTGCGGTGAACTCCCCCTTCACGAATTCGGCTGATACCCCATCCAGCGCCCTGACCTGCGTATCTCCGTGGCCATAGACCTTCACCAGGTCGATGGCCCGTGCCGCGACGGTGGCGGCAGCCGATTTCTCGAGGTCGGCACCTAGGGCTTGCGAAGTCATGGAACCCAGTCTGTCGGGTATCGAGCCCCCGCGCCATCAGGGACGTCCCCCAACTCTCGAGGTCTCAATGAACCCTTAGAACTACGCCGACCGGCCCAGACCGAAGACCGTCGGATCCTCCGCGAGTTCGCGGAAGTAGCGCGCGCCGTCCGGCACCAAGCGCCGTTCGGTGAGATCGAGCAGACCGCCGACGCCGACGATCTCCGCGGAGACCGTGCCATCCGCCTTGCGGATCTCCTGGATGGTCCGGTGGGTCTTGCCATCCCAGGCGAAATCACAAGTGACAGTGACCTCGTCGCCCACGAAGAGTTCCTGTTTGAATTCGAGCGTCACCTGCAGTGAGATCGGCCCGACCCCGGCGTCCTGCAACTTCTCCTGGGATAAACCGCCCTCCCGCAGGCAGGCCCAGCGCGCCCGTTCCGCGTATTGCAGATAGACGGCCTGGTTCATATGTCCGTTGCCATCGATGTCCTCGGGCGACACGGTGATCGAGAGCGCGAATCCCATTGGCACACGGTAGCGGCGGGGTACGACATTGATCCGCCGCTACCGCCCCGGCCCTCACGCCTTGATGAAGTCGAGGATGTCGGCATTGAGCTGCGCGGCGTGCGAGATCATGATGCCGTGTCCGGTGGCCGGGTATTCCTTGTAGGTATTGCTCGGGATCAGGTCCTTGATCACGCGCCCGCAGAGGTCGATGGGTGCGGAGGCGTCGGCGTCACCGTGGATGACGAGCGTGGGCAGTGTGAGTGCGCGCAACTCGTCGCGGAAGTCGGCGTTGTAGATCGTATTCATGATCTCGTCCGCCGCGAGAAGTGAGCAGTCCATGCACTTCTGGACCATCCATGCGATCCGCGCCGAGGACACCTGGTTGCCCAGATGCGTCGCGAAGAATGCCTGGGCGTTCTGCTCCATCCACAGCGGCCGGTCCGCGGCGCGGGCCGCGCCCACCGCATCGAAGACGGCCTTCGGCACGCCGTTCGGATTGTCCTCGGCTTGTGCGAAATACGGCATCGTCACCGAGACCAGCGCGACCCGGCTGATCCGATCGCTGCCGTGCCGCGTCAGGTACCGGACGATCTCACCGCCCGCCATCGAATGCGCGACCACGGTGACCTCGCGCAGATCGAGATGTTCCAGGAATGCGGCCAGATCCGCGGCCAGCGTGTCGTAGTCGTACCCGTGCCCGACCCAGTCGGACTTGCCGTGCCCACGCCGGTCGTAGGACAGGCACCGCAAACCCTCCTTGGACAGCGGCAGCATCTGCAACTCCCACGAAGTACTGCTCAACCAGCCACCGGCCAGGAACAGCACCGGCTGCCCGGAACCCCAGTCCTGGTAGTGCAGCGTGGTGCCGTCGTGCGATTCGAAGTAGGGCATCGGTTTCTCCAATCATCTGGTGCCCCACCATCATTGCGGCACCCGATAATGAAGTCGATTACCTCTCGGGTAAGTGCCCTACTTCAGAATCAGCAACGCCGACTTCTCGATGCGGTCGGCGATTTCGGAGTAGGAGGCGTAGCCCATGCCCGCGCGGACGAGTGCGCCCGCGTAGACGAGTTCGAGGGATTCGACTACGTCGGCGTCGGCGTCGGGGCCGAGGGCGCGGACCAGTCGTTTGCGGATTTCCATGCCGATCCGGGCGCGGAGGTGGGCCACATCGGGATCGCGGCCGAGCAGGGCGCTGGTGACGGCGCCCGAGAGTTCTTGTTCGTCGGCGACGAGCATGGCGATATTGCGGAGTTCGGCGACGACCCGGACGGTGGGGTCCGGGTCGTCGCTGACCGGAGCCGAACTGGCGAACAGACGGCGCCAGAAGATCTCGGCGACGAGGTGTTCCTTCGAAGAGAAGTAGGTGTACGCCGTGGCGGTGCCCACGCCGGCCGCCGCGGCGACCATGCGGATGGTCATCCCCGCGAAGCCTTCGCGCGCAAGCACTTCCACCGCGGCCTTGGTCAGCTTGTCGACGGTGTCGGCCTGCTTCTCGGTGAGGCGACGCCGGGTCGCCTCCAGGATGATGGACTCGCCTTCGGACATGTGTCTAGATCCTACTTTGCGGCGGCGCGACCGGCGCGTCGGCCATAGAAGCTGCCGTCACCGAGGGACGCGCCGCTGACATAGCCGCCGGCACAGAGCCCGGAGGTGCAGCGGCCCGCGGCGAACAGGCCGGGAATCGGTTCGCCGGAGACGTGCAGCACCCGCGAATCCAGATCGGTGCGCAACCCGCCGAGGGTGAAACCCGCGGTGAATCCCCGCATGTCGAAGGCGGCGAGCGGCGAGCCGATCGGCTTGACCCACTCCGGCTTCTTCCCGAGCAATGGATCCTTGCCGTCGGCGGCGTGCAGGTTGTAGCACTCGACGGTGCCCTGCAACGTGCGCTCCGGCAGACCCATATCGGACTCCAACTCCGCGACCGTCTCGGCCGCCCAGGTCGGCGGCTGCCGGAAGAACGGCGTGGATGTCACGGTGGCCAGCGCCGCCTCGAGCGACTCCTCATCGATGACCAGAAATGCCTGATTGTCCTGCTGGATCAGCGTCGCCTGCCCGATCCGCCCCGGATAGGTGTCCTCCGGGATATAGCGCTGACCACGCCCGTTGACCAGGATGCCGCGCGCCAGCAGCTGCGGATCTCCGAAGAACGCCACCTCGGTGGCATCCATATGCGCCAGCTCAGCACCGAGCGCCTGCGCGACCAGAATGCCGATGCCATCGTGCTCTTCGATGGCGGCGGCGGGCCGCCCGATCAGCCGCGGCGCATAGCCCTCGATCATCTGCTGGTGGTAGGCGAAACTGCCGGTGGCGAGCACGACCCCGCGTTCGGCGCGGATCGCGACCTCCTTGCCGAAGCGCGTCGCGAGGACACCGACCACCCGATCGGTCTCGTCGATCACCAGCCGCCGGATCCTGATGTCGTATTCGACACCGACACCGAGACTTTCGGCGGTATCGGCCAGCGGCTTCATCAGCATGTAGCCGCCGCTCCTGGCGCCGATCTTCTTATCCGCCATTTGCGGAACATGGCCGCGCGGAGCGGGTTTCGCGATCGCATTGAACGGCGCGGCATTCTCTCCGCCGGAGTACATCAGCCCCTCGTCGTGCGGCGGCTCCCAGCCGGGCTCACCCCAGAACTCCTCCTTGAACGGCACCCCGTTGGAGACCAGCCAGTTGTAGTGCTCGACGCTGTTCTGGCAGTAGTCCGCGATTTTCGCCCGATCCTGTCCAGGACCCAGCGCGGCCTGCAGGAATGTCTCCATATTCTCCGGGGTGTCCTCGAACCCGAGCGCCTGCTGCAAGGGGGTGCCGCCACCGAGGTAGATGAATCCGCCCGCCATGGCCGCCGCACCGCCCCAGCCGCCGGTGCGCTCCAGGATCAGTACGTCGGCCCCCGCACGTGCGGCCTCGATGGCGGCGCAGACACCGGCGATGCCGTATCCGGCGACGACGACATCCGCCTCGAAATCCCATGCGCCGATCGCGTCGGCGCGCAGCGGCCGGATCTTTGCGGCATCAGACATGTTTCGCGTTCCTTACTTACTCGCGTCTTCGGACGACACAGACGATTCGGACTGCCCCACCTGTTCGGACTGCTTGCGTGCCGCCTTTTTCTGTTGGGCGACAATCGTTCCCACCAGCAGGTCGAGTTTGGTGCCGGTCGGCCAGCCGACGTAATAGCAGAGGAACAGCGCGATCTCGTGCAGCTGCGCCTCGGTCAATTCCGCATTGCGCAGCGCCGCGCCGATCTGGATACCCGCCGTATCCATCGCTCCCTGGGCGGCGAGCGCACCGAGCAGGATCAGTCGGCGGTCCCGAATGGTGAGCCCAGGGCGCGACCAGATTTCGGCGAAGAGATGATCGGCCGTCACGGCGAAATGGTCGCTGGGGTAGTCCTGGAATTCGGTGCCGTAGACCTCGGCCATCTTGGCCAGCCCGCGCTGACGTACCGAATCAGCGGATCCGTTTTCACGCCCACCCGTCACCCGACCGCCACCCCTCATCGAATCGCTACGCGATGCTTCACTCATTGGTTTCCCTTTCCTTCGGCACGCCGAGCCCCGGCCCGAGGCGGTCGAGAGCCAATTCCGCCAGCGGCAATTCGACGCCGAGTCGCGCGCCCAGATCCAGGGCCAGGCTCAGATCCTTTTCGCCCAGATCGCGCACGTGACTCAGGATCGGCAGCCAGAAATCATTCGGTTCGATCGGTGCGGTGCGGTCGCGCAGCATGATCGCGCCGGGACCGCCGGTGACCGCGTCGGAGTGCCGGACGACGTTGCCCAGCACGGTGATATCGAGATCCGCTGCCTCGGCGAGCCGCTGCGCCTCAGTAGCCGCGGTGAATGCGATGAAGTGCAAAAGGTTGCGCGCCAACTTCATTCGGGTGCCCGCGCCGACCGGTCCGGCGTGCACGACCAGATCGGCGAAGCAGCCGAAGGGTCCGCGTACCCGCTCGAATGCCGTATCACTGCCGCCGACCATGACCGCGAGCTTGCCGCGCTTGGCCCCGGCCGCACCACCGCTGATCGGTGCGTCCACCAATTCGACGCCGTACTCGGCACATTCGCCCGCCAGCTCTTCGGCGGTCCGGTCGCTGATGGTGGAGTGCACGGCGATAACGGTGCCCGGGGCGGCCGTCCGCAACACCCCTTCCGGTCCGGTGACCACGGCCCGCACCTGTGCGTCGTCCAGCACGGTCACCGAAATCACGGCCGCCTTCTCGGCGATTTCCGCGGCCGAAGCAGCCGATGCCGCACCGGCTTCGGTGAGCGGCCGCACCGCATCTGGGCGCATATCGCAGACGGTGAGTCCGTCGGGCCAGGCCAGCAGGCTCTTGGCCATCGGTGCGCCCATATTGCCCAAACCGATGAACCCGACCGGCAATTCGCTACTCATGATCGGAACACTTGTCCGCCGTCGACATTGAAGATCTGCCCGGTGACCCAGCTCGCCTCGTCCGAGAGCAGGTACAGGCAGGCGCCGACCAGATCATCCGGTGTTCCCATTCGCTTGAGCGGCAACCGTTTCACCATATCGTCGACGATGACGCTCGGTGTCACGGTTTTGGTGGCTTCGGTATCGATCGGACCGGGCGCGATGGCATTGATGCGGATCTTGGAACCGCCGAGTTCGAAGGCGAGCTGCTGGGTCAGGCCGTTGATGCCGACCTTGGCCAAGCCGTAGAAGCTGGAGTAGGTCCATGCGGCGGTGGAGGATTGGTTGACGATCGATCCGCCGCCCGCCTTGACCATGTGCTGCCACACCGCACGGGTCATATTCAGCGCACCGTCCATATTCACGCTCATGAACTTCTTGTAGTAGTCCCATGGCACGCTGAGCAGCAGGTTGAGTTTCATCTCGCCGTAGATGGCGGCATTGTTCACCAGATGGTCGATCGCCCCGAATTCGCGGACGGTCAATTCGGCGAGGGCGGTGGCCGATTCCGGATCGGCCACGTCGACCTCGCCGAAGATGGCGCTGCCGCCACCGGCGGTGATCTCGGCCGCGACGGCCTTACCGCGTTCGGCATTCAGGTCGGCGACGACGACATTGGCGCCTTCGTTCGCCAGCGCTTTGGCGTATGTCGCGCCGATACCTTGGGCGGCGCCGGTGACGATGGCGGTCTTTCCCGGGAATCGAGTCATGAAATCAGCTCCTTGCAGCTGTTTGTGGTCTAACCGGCGGTCGCGACGAGCTTGGTTTCCAGGTATTCCTCGAATCCGGCGAGGCCCATTTCCCGGCCGATGCCGGATTGTTTGTAGCCGCCGAACGGTGCGTCGGCCGAGTACCAGATGCCGCCGTTGACGCCGATCGTGCCGGTGCGAACGCCATTGGTGACGTGCCGAATTCGGTCCGGGTCGGTGCCCCATACCGAGCCGGAGAGTCCGTACGGGGAGTCGTTGGCGATCCGGATGGCGTCGTCGTCACCGTCGTGCGGGATCACCACGAGCACGGGTCCGAAGATCTCCTCGCGGGCAACCGTCGCGGTATTCGGCACATCCGCGATCAAAGTCGGTTCGATGAAATATCCGCGCTCGCGGCCCGCCGGTCGGCCGCCGCCGACCACGATCCGGCCGCCCTCGGCGCGCGCGATCTCCAGATACCGCTCGACTCTTGCCCGCTGACGCTCGGAGATCAGCGGTCCGCAGACAGTGCGCGCATCGGCCGGATCACCAGGAACGATGCCCGACAGGGTGGCCGCAGCGGCCTGGATCGCTTCGTCGTATACCGCGCGCGGTACCAGCAGCCGGGTCGTGAGGGCACACCCCTGTCCCGCGTGCACGGCCACCGAAAACGCCGCCACCGAACAGGCTCCCGCGATATTCGCGTCGTCGAGCACGATGAACGCGGATTTGCCGCCGAGTTCGAGGAAGGTCTTCTTCAAAGTCGTTGCCGCGCCGGTCATTACCGATCTACCGGTCTGCGTCGAGCCGGTGAAGCTGATCATGTCGACGCGCGGATCGGCGGTGAGCTGCGCGCCGAGACCGTGATCGGTGGAGGTCACGATATTGACGACGCCGGGCGGAATATCGGTCTGCTCGGCAATGATCGCGCCGACCGCCGCCGCACACCACGGGGTATCCGGTGCGGGCTTGAGCACCACGGTATTTCCGGCCGCGAGCGCGGGACCGAGTTTGGCGAAATTGATCTGGTGCGGAAAGTTCCACGGCGTAATTGCCCCGACCACGCCGACCGCCTCGCGGCGCAGCACCCGATGACTCTTGATACCCATGGGCGTCGCGGTGCCGAGATCGGTTTCCCAGCTGTAGGTTTCGGCCAGCGACGCGGAAAATGACAGATCTGCGACCGGGCCTTCGAGTTGCGGCCCTCTGGTCAGCATGGTCGGCGCGCCCGCCTCGGCGACGGTGATCTCACGCAGCTCGTCCACATCGGCCTGCAATGCGGTGCGCAACTGTTCGAGGCAGCGGGCGCGGAAGGCGTGATCGCGCGACCAGTCGGTGTCGTCGAACGCGGTGCGCGCGGCCGCGATGGCCGCGTCCATATCCGCGCCGTTCGCATTCGCGGCCTGACCGATGACCGCTTCGGTCGCCGGGTTCACCGTGGCGAAGACGCCGTCCCCGCCGGTGACCAGTTTGCCGCCGATCAGCAGGCGCGAACCGTCGGCGGGCAGGAGGCTGCTCATAAAGGCTCCGATACTGTCTGGACAGGTGTACGGAATATAGTCTCGGTCCACTCTCGGACGCAAGAACCCGTTTCAGAACCGCGCTCGGAAACCGGCCTGACCGCACCCAAAGAGAACTACCGGCCATCATTCGCGCCCAACCCCGACCTCACCCAGATTGTTCAGGAAACCCCTGTCGATTCCGGCATGCCGGTGGTACCGTCCAGACACATGTCCAGCTATGTGTCTCCCATCGATGACGCGACACCGGTTGTCGATGAGAACTGGTTCTCGAATTCCGGGTTATCGCAATGACGGCCGCCTCACTCGAGCCCCTGACCTTCGACCCCTACGACTACGCGTTCCACGAGGACCCGTACCCCACCTATGAGCGGCTGCGCACCGAGGCGCCGCTCTACTACAACGCCGACCTGGATTTCTGGGCGCTGTCCCGGCACGCGGATGTGACCGCGGCCTTCCGCGACAGCGTCCGCCTGTCCAGCGCCAACGGGGTCTCGCTGGATCCGGCGGCCTGGGGCCCGCACGCGAGCCGGGTGATGTCGTTCCTGGCCATGGACGATCCGCGGCATATGCGCATGCGCCGCCTGGTCTACAAGGGCTTCACCCCCAAGCGGGTGGCCGAGATGGAAGACCGGATCAGGGACCTGACGCTGTCCTACCTGGAACCGGCACTCGCGACCGGCGAGTTCGACTGGATCGATGAGGTCGCGGGCAAACTCCCGATGGATGTCATCTCCGAACTGATGGGCGTACCCGAGGCCGACCGCGCGGAGGTCCGCAGGCTGGCCGATCTGGTGGTGCACCGCGAGGACGGCGTCCTGGATGTCCCGATGGCCGCCGCGCAGGCGTCGATCACGCTGCTCACCTATTACGCGGATATGGTCGCCGCGCGAAGGCGTGCTCCGACAACGGATCTCACCTCAGCACTGCTGGATGCCGAAATCGATGGCGACACCCTGTCCGACGAGGAGATCATCGGTTTCATGTTCCTGATGGTGGTGGCCGGTAACGAGACCACCACCAAGCTGCTCGGCAATGCGCTGTATTGGAGCGCGCGCAATCCGAGCGAATACGCGAAGGTCGTCGCGGAACCCGAGCTGGTCACCGACTGGGTCGAGGAGACGCTGCGCTACGACACCTCCAGCCAGATGGTCGCGCGCTGTGCCGCGGTGGATATCGACCAGCACGGCCGCACCATCCCGAAGGGTGCGAAGGTGCTGTTGCTGATCGGTTCGGCCAATCGGGATCCAGAGGTCTTCACCGACGGCGACAGCTACCGCATCGGGCGCACCGATAAGGCCGGACTCGCGAGTTTCGGTGCGGGCGTGCACTTCTGCCTCGGCGCCCACCTCGCCCGGCTGGAGGCCAACGTAGCGCTGCGCGAATTCGCCTCGCGCGTGCGGTCCTACGACGTCGTCGGCGCCGGGATCAAGCGCGTGCACTCGACCAATGTCCGCGGGTTCGCCAACCTGCCCGTCATCGTGGAGGTGAAATAGTGCCAAGGTTCGAACCGAATCCGGTGCGCCGACCGGCGATTGTGGCCGGAGCATCCTCCGGTATCGGCGCCGCGACGGCCGAAGCGCTCGCCGAACTCGGACACCCCGTCGCGCTCGGCGCACGCCGGGTGGATCAATGCGAGGCACTGGCGGCCAAGATCCGCGCCAATGGCGGCGAAGCCTTCGCCCACCAGCTCGATGTCACCGACGCGGCATCCGTCGACGATTTCGTCGCCGCGGCCGAAGATACCCTCGGGCCAACCGAAATCCTGGTCTCCGGCGCGGGCGATATCGAATTCTCACTGGTGCACGAGATGGAACCGGATCGGTTCCTACAGCAGGTGCAGGTGCATCTGGTCGGCGCGCACCGGCTGGTGCACCGGGTACTGCCGGGCATGATGCGAAGGCAGCGCGGCGATTTCGTCTTGATCAGCTCCGACTGCGCCGAGGAGCCACGCCCGCGCACCGGCGCCTACAGCGCTGCCAAGGCCGGGCTCGAGGCAATGGTCCAGCAGATGCGAATGGAGCTGGAGGGCAGCGGAGTTCGCGCATCACTGGTGCGCCCGGGTCCGACCTTGACCGGTATGGGCATGAATTCCACCCCCGAGGTGGTCGGGCCGATGCTCGAGGACTGGAAGGCCTGGGGTTTCGCCCGTCACCCGTACATGCTGCGTGCCGGCGATCTGGCCGCCGCGGTCATCGCCGTGGTCTCCGCACCACGCGGGGCGCATCTCGTGCTGGTCGAGGTCCAGCCCGAGGCCCCGCTGCGGCCGTTACCGAATGCCGAGGACAGGAGCCGACCGTGAGGATCGTCGCCGATCTGGATCTGTGTCAGGGGCACGCCGTCTGCCAAGACGAAGCGCCCGCGGCCTTCACCGTGCCCAAGCGCGGCAAGGTCGAAATCCTCGACCCGACACCGGGTCCCGAAGCCCGCGCGGATATCGAGCGCGCGGTGCGCTACTGCCCGACACAAGCGCTGTCGATCCGTGAGGACCCTGGGGCAGGGCAGCCGGCGGAGCCGGCGGGGCGGGTAAACACCGGGGGATGGCAGCCGGCGGGGCCGGCGGAGTCGGCGGGGCGGGTAAACACAGCTGCGAAAGGAAAACGGTAATGCCAGATTTCGACCGCGCCGAACTCGACGAGATGGTCCGTCGCTGGGTGCTGGAGAATCAGCGCTGCGAGGAAAAGGGCGACTGGAAGCCGCTCGCCGAGATGTACACGGAGGACGCCACCTACGGCTGGAATTACGGTCCGACCCAGGAATTCATGGCAGTGGGGCGGGCCGAGATCCGAGAACTCGCACTCGGTCAGGAGATGGAGGGGCTGGAGGGCTGGTCCTATCCCTACCAACAGTTCGTCACCGATGAGCGCAGCGGCGATGTCATCGGCTTCTGGAAGCAGATCAGCGACAACAAGCGATCCGACGGCCGCAACTACAGTCCGGAGGGCATCGGCGGCAGCTGGTTCCGCTACGGCGGCAACTACCAATGGTCTTGGCAGCGTGACTTCTTCGACTTCGGCAACGTTTCGCAGTTGTTCGTGGAGATGATCCAGAACAACGCACTGACGGCAGGAATGCAGAAGCGCATCCAACGGTCGGTCTCCGGAAAGACGCTGCCGGGCTGGTATCGGATCGGCGAAGCACCGGTTCCACTGTGGTGATTTCGAGCTTCGACCGGTTGTCGCGGGCCCAGCTGGCGACGCTGGTGCCCGAACTGCTGCTGTGCGGTCATCTGATCGACCGGTCCGGAATGGCGCACTCCATCGGGGCATTCGGGCGCGAGGGCATGGCGGCGGTCGCCATCGAGGAGTGGCAGCTCGCCAGTCCGGTCTATACCCGCCGGATGCGCCGCGCGCTCGATTTCGACGGCGATGACGTGCCGACGATCTTCAAGGGACTGCAACTCGATATCGGTGCGCCGCCGCAGTTCATGGATTTCCGTTTCCGCGTCGACGATCGCGATCACGGCGAATTCTGGCTGGACCATTGTGGCGCGCTGGCGGATGTGGAGCCGCTCGGCGAGGAGTTCGTGGTGTCCATGTGCCACGACATCGAGGATCCCACCTTCGACGCGACCGCCCTCGCGACAAATCCGCACGCCCAGGTCCGGCCGATCCACCGGCCGCCGCGTCATCCGGCGGATCGAAAGCCGGTGTGCGCGTGGACCGTCGTCATCGACCAGGCACATATCCCACCGCCCACACCCCCGAATGCCGAGGTGGTGGCCGATTCCCGAGCGGCACTGCTGGAACTGTCCCCCATCGACAAGGACGATACCGGCCAAAGCGATTACGCGGGTCCGCTGCTCAGTGATCTGCGGTTCGCCGACTTCTCCAAATCTGCGCTGGTGCGCATGGCCGACGAGGTCTGCCTGCAACACCATCTGCTCACCATCGGCTTCATGACAGCCGTGCGTGCTCGGTCCGCCGACACCGCAACGGATATCGGCCGCAAACAATTCACCGGCATCGCCGGACTCACCTCCGAGCGGATTCGCAACGCACTCGGGCTCGGCGACGATCCGGCCGCATTGGCCGAGGTATTGCTCCTGCATCCAGCATGGAATCCCTTGCCGTACACCGGCATCGACGTATCCGTCACCGACGATGCGGTGCGACTGCGAGTGCCGCGGCACAGCGACGCCAACACCGACCGCACCTGGCCATCGATGATCGATCCCGACCATCTTGCACCGCTGGCGGCAATGGCCCGCGGCGTGAATCCACGGTTCGACGTGCACTCGACCACTTCCGACGAGCACGGCTGGACCGCTGAGATAGCCCTCGCCGCAGCGCCGTTCAAGGAGGCGACCGAGGTGGCCATCACCCGGATCAGTACCGGCGCCGCCTTCACGTTCACCGACCGCGGCACCCCGCTGCCGCTCACCGTCATTCGCTGAGAGTGAATTGCCATGTCCCACAATTTCGCCGACCTCTTCGAGCATGCGGTCGACGCGATGCCGGAGCGCACCGCGCTGATCGAGGGCGATCTCGCACTTACCCTCGCCGAACTCGACGCCCGCGCGAATCGTCTCGCCGACCATCTCGGCTCGATCGGCGTCGGCCCCGGCACGCACGTGGGTTTCCAGATGCACAACAGCATCGAAACCATGACCACCCTAATTGCCTGCTTCAAGCTGCGGGCAGTCCCGATCAATATCAACTACCGGTACGGCGTCGAAGAACTGCGCTACCTCTACGACAATGCCGACCTCGAAGTGCTTGTGTGCCATGAGAAATACGCGGATGCCGCACTGGAAGCACTCGCCGACAGACCGTCGATCCGGGTGCTGATCGTCGACGACCGGCCACCCACCGACACCATCCCCCCGGCAGCGTCCGCCTCGTATGAGCAGGCCCTGCTCTCGGGCTCCCCCGCCCGCCGTTCGATCGACCGCAGCCCCGACGACCTGTTCATGATGTATACCGGCGGCACCACCGGCCGCCCCAAGGGCGTCATGTGGCGGCAAGAGGATATGTGGCGGGTACTCGGCGGCGGCATCGACTTCTACACGAACGAACCGGTTTCCGACGAATATCAGCAGTCCCGTATCGGCGCACAGGGCGAACCGAGCACCTGGTTCGTCCTCCCGCCGCTCATCCACGCCGCCGCGATGATGCCGTCCTTCACCGCGCTGTGGTCCGGCAATGCCGTGATCTTCGAGCCCAGATTCGATGCGCAGCGGGTGTGGCAGGTGGTCGAACAACATCGCCCGCAAATCATGGTGATCACCGGCGATGCCATGGCCCGTCCGCTGATCGATGCCTATCGCGCCGCCCCGGTGGACGCGTCCTCGCTCGTCGCCATCGGCTCGGGTGCCGCGCTGCTGTCTCAACCGGTGAAAAACGCACTGCTGGAACTGTTTCCGTCGACTGTCGTCTCCGATTCCATCGGGTCCTCCGAAACCGGTTTCGGCGGTATCGGTTTCGCACAGAAGGACGACAATCCCGGCCGCGGTCCGCGCGTGCAGAGCGGGCGCGGCGCGATCGTGGTCGATGATGCGGGACGGCAAGTCGAACCCGGTTCCGAGGGCTGGCTCGCCAAGACCGGCTCGGTGCCGATCGGCTACTACAAGGATCCGGAGAAGACTGAGCGGCTGTTCAAGACGGTCGACGGCGCCCGGATCGTGGTGACCGACGATCGCGCCAGGGTCGAGCCGGACGGCTCGGTGACCCTGATCGGCCGCGGCAATATGGTCGTCAATACCGGCGGCGAGAAGGTGTTCGTCGAAGAGGTCGAGAGCGTGGTGAAGGCGCACGAAGCCGTCTACGACGCGGTGGTGATCGGGGTCCCGCACGAGCGCTGGGGCCAGCAGGTGGCCGCGGTCGTATCGGTCGCAGGCGCCGGACCGGTGGATTTCGCCGCGCTCGAGCGCCATGTGCGCAAGCATCTCGCGGGGTACAAGGTGCCCAAGCAGATCTGGCTGGCCGACGTCGTCACGCGCGCCCCGAGCGGGAAGCCCGATTACCGCTGGGCGCGCGAGTACGCGGCGAGCCGCGCACCGGATCATCAGGCGGATTGACGATGTCTCGGCATGCATTCGACCAGGTCATCCCCCTCGAGCCCCTGACAGCGACAATGGGAACGTGTTCTAATTCGAGGGCATCTGCCGTCAGCACGGAGAAGGTCCGATGAATACAACCGAAGCTAAGAAGGATTCCGCACCGGCGCTGCCCGCCCGGATCACCGAAGCGCTGATCGGCAGGCTGACCGCAATGGTCGCGGCCTCCGGCACCGCCGATCCGTATTCGATGGTCGAGGTCTACACCGGCGCCGCGGTCGGTGAACTACCGCAGTCGACGCCCGAGGACGTCGCCGCCGCCTACGCGACCGCCCGAGCGGCCCAGCAGGAATGGGCCGCCTGGCCGCTGCAGCGTCGGCTCGAGGTCTTCGCACGCGCACACGACCTGATCCTCGCCGAATACGAAACCATCGCCGACCTGATCCAGATCGGCTGCGGCAAGACCCGCCGCATGGCCTTCGAGGAATCCTGCGATGTCCCTATGGTCATCAGCCACTACCTCAAGACCGCACGGCGGGTGCTGAAGCCCAAGCGGCGCGGCGGCCCAGTGCCGCTGATCACCACCTCGACCGAGGAGCACCGCCCCAAGGGTGTCGTCGCGGTCATCGCGCCGTGGAATTTCCCATTCGCCATCGCGCTCTCGGATTCGATGCCCGCGCTGATGGCGGGCAACGGCGTCGTACTCAAGCCCGATAACAAGACCGCGCTCTGTGCGCTGTTCGGGGTGGAGCTGCTGTATAAGGCCGGTCTGCCGAAGGGGCTGTTCCAGGTCGTGTGCGGTGAGGGTCCCGATGTGGGTCCGGCCTTGATCGACAATGCCGACTTTGTCATGTTCACCGGCTCGACCGCGACCGGGCGGGTGGTCGGCGAAGGCGCGGGCCGCAATCTGATCGGCTGCAGCCTCGAACTCGGCGGCAAGAACCCGATGATCGTGCTGGACGACGCGAATCTCGACGAAGTGATCCCCGGTGCCTCATTCGCGGTCTTCGCGAATTCGGGCCAGGCCTGTATGCACATCGAACGGATCTATGTGCAGGACAGGTTGTACGACGAGTTCGTGCGCCGATTGGTCACGGCGGCAGACGAATTGAACGCCAAGATCGGCGCGACCTACGACTTCACACCGGAATTCGGCTCGCTGGTCTCGGTGCAGCATATGGAGCGGGTCGCGGCGCATGTCGCGGACGCGCGCGCGAAGGGCGCGACCGTGCTGACCGGCGGCAAAGGACGACCGGATATCGGCCCGGCCTTCTATGAACCCACCGTGCTCACCGATGTCACCGCCGAGATGACGCACGCGACCGCGGAGACCTTCGGTCCGGTGGTGAGCGTCTACCGGTTCACCGACGAGCAGGAGGCCATCCGGCTCGCCAACGACACCACCTACGGCCTCAACGCCAGCGTGTGGAGCCGAGACCTGGCCCGCGCCAACCGAATCGGCGCGCAGCTCGAGGCCGGGAATATCAATATCAACGACGGCTTCGTGACCACCTACGCCGCCAAGGGCACCCCATCCGGCGGCGTCAAGCAATCCGGCGTCGGCACACGGCATGGCGATCAGGGCCTGCTCAAATACACCGACACCGTGAATATCGGCGTGCAGAAGCGCCAGGTGATGGCCGCCCGTGCGGGTCTGCCCTACGAGAAGCAGCTGAAGACCACGCTCACGACCCTACGACTCATGCGCCGGCTCAGGCTGCGCTGAAACACTTTTCACCCAGGAGGTAGCTATGGCAGCGCCCGCGTTCCCGGCAGGCTTCGATTTCACCGATCCCGGGCTGTGGAAAAACCGCATGCCGGTCGAGGAATTCGCGACCCTGCGCCGCACCGCGCCGGTGTGGTGGTGCGCGCAGCCGGATGCGACCTCCGGCGGATTCCGCGACGGCGGGTACTGGGTGGTCAGCAAACACGAAGACGTGAAGGAGATTTCGCGCAGCCCGGAAATCTATTCCTCCGCGCAGAAGGGCGCGATTATCCGGCTGCCCGACGATGTCACGCCGGAGCAGATCGAACTCACCGGTGCACTGCTGGTGAATATGGATGCGCCCAAGCATGCCAAGACCCGCCGGATCGTCTCCAAGGGATTCACCCCGCGTGCGGTGGAGGGTCTGCGCGCCGCACTCACCGAACGCGCGGCGCGAATCGTGCACGAGGCCAAGCGAACCGGGGGTGGCGATTTCGTCCAGCAGGTCGCCTGCGAACTGCCGCTGCAGGCCATCGCGGAACTGCTCGGCGTGCCGGACGACGACCGCCACAAGCTGTTCGAATGGTCCAACCAGACGCTGAACTACGACGATCCCGAGTATGGCGACGCCACCACCGCCTTCACCGAAATCCTCGGCTACGCCTGGAATATGGCCGAAGAGCGGCGTGCCAGCCCGGTCGACGACATCGTCAGCCAATTGGTGCACGCCGATGTCGACGGTGAGGCGCTCGCTTCGGACGAATTCGGCTTCTTCGTCATCCTGCTCGCCATCGCGGGCAATGAGACCACCCGCAATGCGATCACCCACGGGATGAAGGCCTTCGTGGACCATCCGGAGCAGTGGGAGCTGTATCGGGAGCAGCGGCCGCGGACCGCACCCGACGAGATCGTCCGGTGGGCGACCCCGGTGAATGCCTTCCAGCGCACCGCGGCCCAGGACACCGAACTCGGTGGGCAGCAGATCAAGCAGGGTCAGCGACTGGGAATCTTCTACAGTTCGGCCAACTTCGACGAGGACGCCTTCGAGAATCCGTTCACCTTCGATATATTGCGCGATCCGAATCCGCACGTCGCATTCGGCGGCACCGGTGCGCATTATTGCGTCGGGGCGAATCTGGCGCGACTGGAGATCGACCTGATGTTCAACGCGATCGCCGATGTCATGCCCCAGATCAGCCAGGTCGCCGATCCGGTACGGTTGCGATCGGGGTGGATCAACGGAATCAAGAACTGGCAGGTGCGATACGAATGAATATCCGCAACATTCCCCTACGTACCCTCTCCGGCGACCCGGCAACACTGGGCGAATTGGTCGGAGATAAGGCGGTACTGCTGGTCAATGTGGCCTCCAAGTGTGGGCTGACGCCGCAGTACACCGGACTCGTCGAACTTCAGAAAACTTACGGCGACCGCGGTTTCAGCGTGGTCGGCGTGCCGTGTAACCAGTTCATGGGCCAGGAGCCGGGTACCGCCGAGGAGATCGCGGAATTCTGCTCGACCACCTACGGCGTCGACTTTCCGCTGCTGGAGAAGACCGACGTCAACGGCGACGAGCGGCATCCGCTCTACCAGGCACTGGTTGAGGCCGCGGATGCCGAGGGCGCGGCCGGTGATATCCAGTGGAACTTCGAGAAATTCCTGATCGATCGCGAGGGTGCGGTGGTCGGCCGGTTCCGGCCGCGCACCACCCCCGACGACGCCGCGGTCGTCTCCGCCGTCGAATCGGTTCTCTAGCAATAGCGGCCGGAGCTCGTCGTCCGAGCTCCGGCCCGCTTGCTCACGCCATCGCGAAGCGCAGCAGGGCCTGCTTATCGCCCTGCTTGATCTTGCCTTTGCGATTGAGCACCTCGAGCTGCCAGCTTCCGCCGTTGCGGAACGCCTTGGCCACCGCATTGGCGTTATCCGTGCCGAGCAGCGACGGCCAGATATCGGCCACCTGCTGGGCACTGCCGCCGGTCGCGTCGTAGACCTTGAAACTGATGTTGTTGGCCTTCTCGAACGAGGAGCCCTTCTTGAATGCCGCGGCCACGAAAATGATCGCGTCGATGGCCTCGGGCACATTCGCGAAGGTGACGTGCACCGATTCGTCGTCGCCGGAGGCCGCGCCGGTCTGTTCGTCGCCGGTGTGCTGGACCGAACCGTTGCCGAGCGGGTCGAGGGAGTCGAGTCCGGCGAAACGCACCGGCTCGGCCCCTTGCATGAGGATGGCGATCAGATCCAGGTCCACACCGCGTTTGCGGCGCAATAATCCGACCGCGCCGCCGCTGGTGCCCCCCGACGGGTCCCAGCTCACCCCGACCGTCAGCTTGGTGATGCCGTTGAGATCAGCGGCGCCATCTTCCTTCTTGAGCGTGATCATGTCTTCACCCTACAAGTGAATTCGCCAAGTCCATGGGGCCCAGAATCTTCCCGCTCACGCTCTCGTAACTGGGTGTTTGCCTAGGCCTTTCGCCGCCTGCGGTAGCGCACGGCACAGGGCTGTTGCAATTGCACCACCATCTTGCTGTGGTCGTTGCGGTAGCTGTCGGATGGTTGTGCCATCTCGAATTCCCAGTCCCGCAGCAGTATCGAGAAAATCGCCTTGAGCTGCATGAGCGCGAAGGCCGCACCGACGCAGCGATGCCTGCCCGCCCCGAAGGGGATCCAGGTCCAGCGGTTGACGATATCCGCCTGATTCGGATCGATATAGCGGTTCGGGTCGAACAGATCCGGATTCGGGAAGTCCTGCGGAATCCGGTTGGAGATGGCCGGAGTCGCTGCGACCAGATCGCCCGGTGCGATGCGATGTCCGCACACCTCGAATTCGCCCTGCGCCACCCGCATCAGAATGATCAGCGGCGGATGCAGCCGCAGGGTCTCCTTGACCACCGCCTCCAGCTTCGGAATCTGGCGCAGCGCGCCGAAACTGATATCGGAACCGTCGGCGTACAACTCGTCGAGTTCATCGACGACACGACGCAATTCCGCCGGATGCCTGAGCAATTCGATCACCGACCACGCCGCGGTACCCGAAGTGGTGTGATGGCCCGCGAACATCATCGAGATGAACATTCCGGTGATTTCGCTCGCGCTGAATCGCGGCTGCCCCTGTTCGTCCTTGATCGAGATCAGGATGTCGAGCATGTCCCGATCTTCCTTGTTCGCGGGCGGATTCGCGGCGCGGCCGTCCATGATGCCCTGCACCAATTCGACCAGTTCGACGCGAGCTGCGTCGCGGCGCTGGAAGCTTTCGATCGGCGAATACGGATCCACATAGGCCAGCGCGTCGGTGCCGCGCTCCAGATCGTGGTAGAGGTGGGCGAAACGTTCGTCGAGTTCATCGCGGAAGCGCTTGCCGATCAGGCAGGCCGAGGATGTGTAGATGGTCAGCTCGGCGAAGAAGTCGAGCAGGTCGATCTGACCCTCATCGCCCCAGTTCGCCAGCATGCGCTCGACCTCGCGTCCGATGGTCGCCGCATGCCCGCGCATTTGCTCCGCGCGCAGCGCCTGGTTGTGCAGCATCTCCTTGCGCCGCTCCGGACTGGCGTCGAACACCACGCCCTCGCCGAAAATCGGCTTCATGAACGGATATGCGGCGGCCTGATCGAGATCCTCGTCGCCGGATCGGAAGAAGAACTCATTGGCCTCGGCGCCGGACAGCAGAATCACATGCCGCCCGGCGAGATCGAACGCCCCGACATCCCCGCATTCCGCCCGCACCCGCCGCATCAAAGCCAGTGGATCGACGCGGAATTCCTCGAGATGCCCATGCTCGTGATCGCCTCCGGAAACCCGCAGCGGCTTGACCAGGGTCATGAAATCCTCCTGGGATATCTGTCCACACACGTGATGGACACGTGTCTGGACAGTACTACGACCGGTGTGGGGCAGGCAAGGCTCAGCGCCCGCTTTCGCGCTATGCCTGGGACAGTGTGCTGCCGCGACAAAAAGCCCGGCACTCGCAGTGCCGGGCCTCTTGTTCGTCGGTCCTACCGGGCGATCGACCTCGCCTCACGCCTGCGGTGCCCAACCCAGTTCCCTTCAAGGAACGTGACCTCGACACAATCCTTGCCGCCCGATGTGCGGGAACCGCGCGAACGCCGCTACCTGGAGACCGGATCAGCGGCGGAAGAGTTTGTTGAGGTCGTTCTGAGTGAGTTGGTCGGCGGCGTAGGTGAAGGTGCCGTGGTCGGCCAATTCGTGTGCGGTATCGAGCAATTGCCGGTACATGGCGCGGAAGATGCTGCCGCCGACCGTGACTCGGCGTACGCCGAGCTCGCGCAGGTCGTCGAGGGACAGAGCGTTGCCGGTCAAACCCATGACCACGTTGAGTGGGCCGTCGAGTTCGCGCACCAGTGTGCCGATGGTTGTGGCGTCGCTGGCGCCCGGAACGAACGCGCAGTCCGCGCCCGCCGCCAGATAGGCGTTGGCCCGCCGGATGCATTCGTCGAGCGAGATATCGACCAGGAGACCATCGGTGCGGCCGACCAGAACGAACGGCTCCCCGCTGGCAGCTATGGCAGCGCGGGCCGCGCGGATGCGGTCCGCGCACAACTCCAGGTCGTAGAGCGGCCGTGTGCTGTCGCCGGTGAAGTCTTCGATATTCCCGCCCGACGCACCGGCGTCGAGCGCCGACGAGATCGTGGTCGCCACCGTCTCGGGTTTCTCGCCGTATCCCTCTTCGAGATCGGCGCTGACCGGCACCCCAACCGCGTCGACGATCTCGCGAACCCGCCCCAACATGGTCTCGCGATCGACCCGCCCGTCCTCGTGCCCAGCGAAGAAGTCGTGATCCGGACGTCCGAGGGAGAACGCGATACCGGCGCTGGTGGTGGCCACCGCGGGAAACCCGACCGATTCCAGTATCAGGGCACTGCCCGCATCCCACGCATTCGGGAGCAGGAAGCAACCTTCCCGGTGCAACTCGACGAACCGTTGTGCGCGTTGGCGCCGATCGCTGATCACGTCGTGTCGCTCCCTCTTCCCGTGTTCATTCGTCCACTGCGAAGGCCGTCGAGGCATCCGAACTTGTCACACCCCTTCGATAAAATCACATAACACAGAACGGGGTTGGAGATCATGGGTATTCGAAGAATTCTGAATTTTCTGCTCCGTCGGCGCAAGGTTTCGGCATCATGGTCCGCGGGCGAGGAAACCGCAGCTCGGCGCACCGCGGTGGTTCGCGACCTCCAGCGGATTCGTCGCGATAACGAACATAATCGGCCTCGGGGGCGCAACCCCTACGACCACAGCGACAACTCGATCGCGGGTGGATGCGCCGGCGGCTGACGGCACGGATTCCCCAAGCGCCGCACAAGAATCGACGCGCTCACTCGAGGGGGTAGCTGCGCGACATGCGGTCTGCCGATGCGGCAGCTACGGACCAGGATGTTGGGCATGCGTGATGCTCGCGCATGCCCAACCCGGGCAGGGCTAGCCGACGGCCAGGACGGTGCCCGCGCCGACGGTCCGCCCGCCCTCGCGGATGGCGAAGCCGAGGCCCGGTTCCAGCGGGACCGGACGGCCCAATTCGACTGTGAGGTCGATGGTTTCGCCGGGGCGGGCGACGGCGACGGGCAACGTCACGTTGCCGACGACGTCACCGGTGCGCACGTAGAACTGCGGGCGGTAGCCGGTGGCGATCGGTGTGCGCCGACCGCCCTCCGCCGCACCAAGCAGGTATACGCGCGCCGTGAACCGGGTGTGCACCACGATGCTGCCCGGTTCCGCCGCGACCTGACCGCGACGCACCTGACCGCGCTGCACGCCGCGCAGCAGCAGCGCGACATTGTCGCCCGCTTCCGCGAACTCCATTGTCCGGCCGAAGGTTTCCACCCCGGTGACAACGCAGGTCAGCTCCTCGCCGCCGTAGAGCTGCACCCGATCGCCGAGGCGAATCCGGCCGCGCTCCACCGCACCGGTGATGACGGTGCCCCGACCGGTAATGGTCAGGACGTTCTCCACCGGCAGCAGGAACGGCGCGTCGGTGTAGCGCACGGGCGTGGGCACATGGGTGTCCACGGCGTCGAGCAGGTCGAGCAGCGCGGCGGTCCACCGCGAATCCCCTTCCAGCGCACGCAAACCCGAAACCCGTACGACCGGCAGTTCCACACCCGGGTAACCCTGGGCGCTGAGCAGCTCGCGCACCTCGAGCTCGATCAGGTCGAGCAGTTCCGGATCACCCGCGTCGGCCTTGTTGAGCGCGACCACGATGTGCTCCACCCCGACCTGACGCGCGAGCAGCACATGCTCGGCCGTCTGCGGCATGACGCCGTCCTGCGCCGAGACCACCAGGATCGCCCCGTCGAGCTGGGACGCGCCGGTGATCATGTTCTTCACGAAGTCGGCGTGCCCCGGCATATCGATATGCGCGTAATGCCGGGTGGCGGTTTCGTATTCGACGTGCGCGATATTGATGGTTATCCCGCGCAACGCCTCCTCCGGCGCCCGGTCGATCCGCTCGAACGGCACGAAGCTACCGCCACCGCGCTCGGCGAGCACCTTGGTGATGGCGGCGGTCAGCGTGGTCTTGCCGTGATCGACGTGACCCATGGTGCCGATATTGAGATGCGGCTTGGTGCGGACATACGTCTTCTTGGACATGACATTCCCTGACTTGGAAACGATTTCCGGCGATCTCGCCGTGGGACCTCTCTGCGACGGGCCACCTTCCCCGTCAGAGGTCCCAGGACATCCCGGGGAAGGTCAGCTTCGGGCGCCGTCGAAGTGCGCCGCAGCCACTGCTGCGGACGCTGCCAGGGCAGCCGCCATCGCGTCCGCGACCGCGGACTCCAGAGCGATGGTGTGGCCGAACATGCGCAAAACTGTACGGGTCGAGCAGAACCGGGCGCGAGCCATTTTTCGCGCCCGGTTCGGCTGTCAGTTCAGTGGGGCCGAGCGCCACCAGCGCAGGACCTTGTCCTGAGCGCCCGCCAAACCGTCGGCGTACATGAGGAATTGGGCGCGCTTGCTGTCGCCGGTGAACGCGGTGACGATCTTCGGCCCGTCGTTGACGAACTTGTAGTTGGTGTAGGTTTTGCCGCCGTTGGTGTCGGTCGACTTGGTGGCGTCGGAAGGCAGGTTGCTCAGCGCCCTCTGCACATCGGAGGCGTTCTTGTAGACGTAGATCGTGTAGAACGGGTCGTCGTTGTCACCGCCGCCGTAGCAATCCCACTGCGCGGCCCAGGCGCCGAAGTCCGGCGTGCCCGGCGTGGGCAGGGTCAGGTCGCCGGTCTTGTGAGCATTGCATTTCGCGCCGTTGTAGCCGACCGAATCGGATTCGCTGGCGGGCACCATGCGCGGGAACTCTTTGCTGATCGCGGCCGCGGTCGCGTCCACCGAGCCGCTGCCGCCGTTGGAGTAACTCGACGAGGTCGTCGTGCTGCCGCCGCTGGAGTTCGACGAACCACCGTTCGATACCACGCCGATGATCGCGAGCACGATCACCAACAGGATCACCAGACCGACGCACAGCGCGACGATCAGCCCGACATTCGATTTGCGCTGCGGGGGTGCGGGCGGTCGCGGCCCGCTCATCGGCGGCCGGGGCGCGAATCCGAGCGGCTGCTGGTTGTAGGGATTGCTCGGATGCGGTTGCTGTTGGGTCGGCGCGGTCTGCACCGGCTGCGGACGTGGGGTGCCCTGCGAAGCGGGATTGACGGTCGTCGGCGCCAACGGCTGCGGCTGCACGGTGTGCGGTGCGCTTGTCTGCGGGTACGGGCCGCTGGTCTGCGGATATGGTCCGGCGGTCTGCGGGTACGGCCCGTTCGTCACCGGATGCGGCGTACCGGTCACGGGTATCGGCTGGCCGGTGACCGGCCGGGGCGCACCCGTCACCGGAATCGCCGGTCCGGTACCTGGACGCAGGCCGACCACCGGCATCGCCGGGACGCTCGGATTGGCGAATGCCTGCTTGGCGGCTTGCGCGAACTCCGAGCACGAGGCGAACCGCTCATCGGGTCGCTTGGCCATCGCCTTCGCCAGCACCCCGTCCAATTGGAAGGGCAGTCCGGGACGGACGCTGCTCAATGCCGGGGGCGTGCCCTGTAGATGTCCCTGGATCACCGCCGCCGGATTGGTCGCGGCGAACGGACCGGACCCGGTGAACAGCCAGAACAGCGAGCAGGCCAGCGAATACTGGTCCGAGCGGTGATCGAGCGAAGCACCGGTCAGCTGTTCGGGCGAGGCATAGGCCAGAGTCGCGGTGAAGGTGCCGGTCTGAGTGAGGTGGCCGGTGTCGTCGCGCAGCCGCGCGATACCGAAGTCGGTCAGGTAGACCCGCTCACCGCGCCCGCCGCCGGACCGGGCCAGCAGGATATTCGCGGGCTTCACATCGCGGTGCAGTACACCCATGCCGTGCGCGTAGTCGAGCGCGTCGGCGGTCTCCTTGATGATCTGGACCGCGCGCTCCGGCGGCAGCGACTTGGGATCGACCGATGCGGCATCGATGCCATCGATGTACTGCATCGAGATCCACAGCTGCTCCTCCTCGAGGCCGCGGTCGTAGACCGTGACGATATTCGGGTGATCGAGCTGCGCAACCAGATCCGCCTCCCGCTCGAACCGCGCCCGCACCTCCTTATCGAAGAACATCTCTCGATTCAGCAGCTTCAGCGCCGTCATCCGCGGCAGTCGCGGATGTTTTGCCAGGTACACCGAACCCATGCCACCGCGACCCAGTTGCCGATCGATGACATAACCGGCGAATACGTCACCGCTGGCCAGCATGTCTGCTCCACTTCCCGCCCCCCACCGGGACCCACCGATGAACGGGCGTACAGCATAAGAATGCGCGATCAGGACCTCCTGACCACGGAAAACATCGAAACCTTAGCAGGATTCGCTTAAGCCCTGGTTATCGTCGACTTATCGGTATCGACGTTGTTTCCGGTTATGGCGGAGGGCGCGGCGTGGGTCCGGGCGGCGTTCTGCCGGGGCGACGTGGGATATCCGGCAGGGCGATGGTGCCGGGTCGCGGCGAACGGCGTGGCGGCAGCGGCAGGCGCGGCTGGGACGTTCTCGGGGACTCGGGAGCACTGCGGCTGGTCGGCTCGCTCGGCCGGGCGGTTCTGCTGCTGCCGACTCGCTCGGAAGTGTTGGGGGGCACCGCGTTTCCAGACGGCACCGGATTTCGGGCCGGATCGGTACCGCGAGAAGGTTCGGTGCCGGAACGCGATTCGGGACCCATGCCCGGGCGATACGGACCGTTCGCTCGAGGCGGGTGCGGCGCGGACGACACCAGCGCCCGCCGAGCCGCCACGGCGAATTCGGTACAGCTGCCGAACCGGTCCGCAGGCCGTTTGGCCATGGCCCGCGCCAGCACCGCGTCCAGCGCGGGCGGCACGTCGGGGCGATACCGGCGCAGCGACGGTATCGCCCCATACAGATGCCCGTTGATGACGGCCATGGGATTCGCCCCTTGGAACGGCCCGACACCGGTCAGCATCCAGAACAGCGAGCAGGCCAGTGAATACTGGTCGGCCAGGTAATCCGGCGTACCGGTGAGTTGTTCCGGCGCGGCGTATGCCAGTGTGGCGGTGATGGTTCCGGCCGAACTCAGCGTGGACTCGCCATCGCGCATGCCCGCGATGCCGAAGTCGGTGAGCAGCACCCGTTCCGGCTGCCCGATCGGCGCCTTGGCCAGCAGGATATTGGCCGGTTTCACATCGCGGTGCAGCACGCCGTTGCCGTGTGCGAAATCCAGCGCGGCCGCGGTATCGACGACGATCTGCACCGCGCGCCCCGGCGCGAGCACATTGACATCCGCGCAGGACGCATCCGCGCCCGGCACGAATTGCATCGAGATCCACAGCTGCTGATCCTCGGCGCCGCGGTCGTAGACGGTGACGATATTCGGATGGTCGAGCTGAGCGACCAGATCGGCCTCCCGCTCGAACCGGCGCCGGATCTCGGCATCGGTATACAGCTCGCGCTTCAACAGTTTCAGCGCGGTCAGGCGCGGCAGGCGCGGATGCTGGGCCAGGTAGACGGTGCCCATACCGCCTTGGCCGAGCACACGTTTGATCGTGTATCCAGCGAAAACATCGCCAGTTCGCAGCACAGTGGATTCACCCCCCGTATCGGGTCGAGCACCTGGATCCTACCGATGTATCTGTTCGCACGGCCCGGACGCAACATGTTCGTTGCGGTGGGCGAAGACGTTGTCGGTGGCACTCGTTAGGCTCGGCCCCATGCGCATTGGAGCACACGTCCGGCTCGACAGCGATCCGATCGGCTTCGGTGAAAAACTCGGCGCCGATGTCATCCAGCTTTTCGTCGTCGACCCGCAGAGTTGGGACAAACCGACCCCGCATCCGCGGACCGAGGAGATCCTCGCCAGTCCGATCGATGTGGTGGTGCACTCGTCCTATCAGATCAATGTGGCCAGCCTGAACAATCGCCTGCGCATGCCGTCGCGCAATGCGGTCGCGCAGCAGGCCGAGGCCGCTGCCGATATCGGCGCGTTCGGTCTGGTGGTGCACGGCGGACATGTCCGCTCCGACGGCGAACTGGAGACCGGAATCGATAACTGGCGCAAGCTGTTCGAGCGTCAGCAGGACAAGGGCGGCTTCGCGGTGCCGATCCTGATCGAGAACACCGCGGGCGGTAACCATGCCATGGCCCGGCATTTCGATTCGATCGCCCGGCTCTGGGACGCGGTCGGCGATTTCGGCGCGGGCTTCTGCCTGGACACCTGCCACGCCTGGGCGGGCGGTGAGGATCTGGTCGGCGTCGTCGAGCGGATCAAGGCCATCACCGGCCGCATCGACCTGGTGCACCTGAACTCCTCCCGCGACGAATTCAATTCGGGCGCGGACCGTCATGCCAACTTCGCGGACGGGACGATCGATCCGGAGTTGCTGGCCGAGGTGTGCCGGACGGCGAATGCCCCGGTGGTTCTGGAGACACCCGGCGAGGGTGTTGCCGAGGATCTGGCATACCTCCGCGAGCACCTCGGCTGACCCCCCGCCGCCTTCGCCCAGGTGTCAGCAGACCCAACCGGACAGCTCACCGAGGGTAGTCAAATGGTGGCCCGAAACGCCACCGACAACCGCCATTTGACTACTCTCGGCAAACGCTCGAGGGTGTGGGGTTGGGATCAGGGCGACGAAAACACTGGTTGGGGTGGGTGTTTCGGTGATGTGCTCCAGGAGCATCAACCGATTCAACCCAGCGAAGGTGATCTCATGACGGTCGACTACGCCCAGACAACCGCCACCGTGACCAAAATCGGCGCTCGCATCGGCGCCCAGGTCGACAATGTCCGGCTCGGCGGCGATGTGGACGCGGCAACCGTCGCGGTGATCCGGCGCGCGCTGCTCGAGCACAAGGTCATCTTCTTCCGCGGCCAGGACCACTTGACCGAGGACGGACAGTACGAGTTCGCGCAACTGCTCGGCACCCCGACCACCCCGCATCCGACGGTCACCTCACACGGGGTCAAGAGCCTGGCCATCGACTCGGAGTACGGCCGCGCCAATAGCTGGCACACCGACGTCACCTTCGTCGACCGGATCCCGAAGGCCTCCATCCTGCGCGCGGTCACCCTGCCGACCTACGGCGGCTCCACCACCTGGGCCTCCACCGTCGCCGCCTACGATTCGCTGCCGGAGCCGCTCAAGCGCCTGGCCGAGAGCCTGCGGGCGGTGCACACCAACCTCTACGACTACGCCGCCACCGACGTCGACCGGAGCAACCCGAATACCGACGCCTATCGCGCCGAGTTCCAGTCCGACTACTACGAGACCGAGCACCCGGTGGTGCGGGTGCACCCGGAGACAGGTGAGCGCGCCCTGCTGGTCGGGCACTTCGTCAAGCGCTTCGTCGGGGTCTCCACCAGCGAGTCCCAGGCCCTGTTCCGCCTGTTCCAGGACCGGGTGACCCGGCTGGAGAACACCACCCGCTGGAACTGGCAGCCCGGTGACGTCGCCATTTGGGATAACCGCGCCACCCAGCACTACGCCGTTGACGACTACGACAACCAGCCGCGCAAGCTGACCCGGATCACCCTCGCCGGCGATATCCCGGTCGGTGTCGACGGCGTCGAGAGCACCTCGCACCACGGCAATGCCGAGCACTACTCGATCATCGAGGAAGTTTCCCCGCTCGAAGTGTGACGACGATCGCACGGCTGCCGCAGTACGCCGATTGTGCTGCGGCAGTTGAGGGGCCGTGCGGTTGCGGTACCGGCATACGCCGAGGTACGAGGTCGGGCCGCTGCCGGGCGGCACGATAGTACAGACTGATGCCATGAGTATCAGCCCGCTGGACGGGGTTCGCGTCCTGGAACTCGGCAATTACATCGCCGCGCCGACCGCTGGTCGCATCCTGGGCGATTTCGGTGCCGAGGTGATCAAAGTGGAGCGCCCGAAGGCCGGGGACGAGCTGCGCAACTGGCGACTCTACGGCGGCGATACCTCGATGCTGTACCGCACCATCAACCGGAACAAGAAGTCGATCACGCTGGATCTGCGCACCGAGGCGGGTCGGGGCATCGTCCTGGATCTGCTCCGGCACTGCGATGTGCTGTTGGAGAATTTCCGGCCGGGCATGCTCGAGAAGTGGGGCCTGGGCCCGGAGGTGCTGAACGAGGTCAATCCGGATCTGGTGATCACCCGGATTTCCGCTTATGGGCAGACCGGGCCGCTGGCCGCGCGGCCCGGTTTCGCCGCGGTCGCCGAGGCGGTCGGCGGGCTGCGCGAACTCGTCGGTGATCCGGATCGGCCGCCGGTGCGGGTCGGCGTGTCCATCGGTGATTCGATCGCGGGGATCTATGCGGCGTTCGGCACGGTGATGGCGCTGTTCCAGCGGCAACGCACCAACGAGTCGATCCCGCTGGGGGAACGCGTCATCGATGTGGCGCTGAACGAGGCGATCCTGTCGGTGATGGAATCGCTGGTGCCCGACTATCTTGCCTACGGCATCAATCGCGAGCGGGTCGGCGGGCGGATGGAAGGCATCGCGCCGAGCAATGCCTACCCGACCAGCGACGGTGCGAGCATCATCATCGGCGGCAACGGCGATGCCATCTTCCAGCGCTATATGGAGGTGATCGGCCGTCCCGATCTGGCCGCCGATCCGGAACTGCAGGACAATGCCGGACGCTGGCGCAATCGCGAACGGCTCGACGCGTCCATTGCCGAATGGACCGTGCGGCACACTCGCGACGAGGCGCTGAAACTGTTGGAGGCGGCGGCCATTCCGTGTGGCCCCATCTACACCGCCGCCGATATCGTCGACGACGAGCAATACAAGGCGCGCAATATGATTCAGCCGTTCCCGGTGGATGTCGGTGCGCCGCAACCGAAGACGGTCGGCTTTCCCGGCATCGTGCCGGTGATCGGTGAAAAGTCCCTGCCGATCCGCAATGTCGGGCCGGACCTGGGTGAGCACACGCGAGAGGTGCTGTCGGAACTGCTCGGAATGAGCGATGCCGATATCGCCGGATTGGAGGCGTGATGCGCGCCGGTATCAATGGAGTGGAGGCGGTATGACGCGACGGGTATACGGCAGGCGTCGACCGCCGGGGCGTGGTGCGCGCGAAATGAGTGCGCCCGGTCACGCGCGTCCGACAGTGCATCCGACCCCCGCTTCGAATGAAAAGCCGTGCGGTGGCGTGATGTGCGTGCCGCCGCATGTGCGTCAGGCGCCGCCGGTCCGGGATGCGCTCGAGGAGGAGTGATGCACACGGCATCGGAAAGCGATTCGACGAGTGGGCGTGCAGGTAGCTCCGAAGCCATCCTGCGCGATGTGACGCTCCGGGACGGATTGCAGTTGACCGGAAAGGCGCTGCCGGTCGAGCGCAAGGTGGATATTGTGCGCCAACTGCTCGCCGTGGGCGTGCCCGCACTGGAGATCGGGTCGATGGCGCGTCCCGATCTGGTGCCGCCGATGGCCAACACCATGGAACTCATTGCCGCGCTGAGTCCCGAAGAGCTGCAACACTGTTGGGTCTGGGTGGCCACGCCGCGCCATGTGGAGAAGGCCGCCGCCGCGGGCGTGCGCAACTTCCAGTACTGCTTCTCCGCATCGGACGCACACAACAAGGCCAATATCGGCCGCAGCACCGAAGACAGTGTCGCCGCGATGCCGGACGCCGTTCGGCTGGCGCGGGAGGCGGGCGGCGAAATCCAGCTCTGCCTCGCCACCAGCTTCACCTGCCCCTTCGACGGTCCCGTCGATCCCGAGCGAGTTCTGGCCATTGCCAACGACCCGCGCACCGAGGGCGCTTCCGACATCGTCATCGCCGACACCCTCGGCCAGGCCCACCCGACCCAGGTATCGGAGCTGATCTCGGCCGTGCGCGACCGAACCCCGCACCGCCGCATCGTCTTCCACGGTCACGACACCTGGGGCATGGGCGTCGCCAATACCCTCGCCGCCCTGCAGGCCGGAGCAACGATGGTCGACGGCTCCCTCGGCGGCCTCGGCGGCTGCCCCTTCGCCCCCGGCGCCAGCGGCAACACCTCCACCGAAGACGTCCTCTTCGCCACCCGCCCCACCTGGTTCACCCCACCGGTCCTGGCCACCCTGGTAACCCTCACCGAATCCCTGCTCACCGACCTGAACGAACCCAACCGCTCCCGCACCGCCGAAGGCACCCGCTCCAAAGCCGCCGCCTTCGAATGGGTCACCCCCGCCTCCTGACCGCCGCCCAAGCAGTGCGTACCTCGCAATAGCCACAGCCCCTGCGAGGTCACCAATGCCTATGCGACACCAGCTACTTGCTCAGTCCTGGCAGACGGAGTTGAGGATTTGGGAGCGGTGGCCGGTGCCTTTTTGGATGGCGTTGTAGTCGGCTTCATCGCGGGTGCGACCTCGGCCGGAGGTGTACCGGGTTGTGCCTTCGGATTTGGTTTCCGGGTCGTATTCGGTCGATTGGACTACCGCGGCGCATTCGCCGCTCTCGATCCAGACCTTCCAGTCGCAGTCACCGCCGGTTGTGTAGGGACCGGCAGAGCCGGTGCCGGGGTGTTGCACCGCGGGAGCAGCCTCGTTGCAGGAGCTGATGGCGGCATCTCGGGCTTCGCCGGGCGACGGGTAGTTCCAGGCTCGTCCGGTGGCGCCGGTCGACGTCGACAGTGCGATCGCGGCGTATTGCGTGCTGTCCGCCGACGCCGAAACCTGTGGAACGGTAAGGGCGGCCGCAACCGCAGCGGCAATGACCCCGCCGCGAACGAGCAGTGTGGTGGACCGTGCAACGAAGAATGTCATGACCAACAGCCTTCAGCGCGGATCTTGTCGAAATCTAAAGAAACGCACAAAGTTTGGCGGGATCCGATCAGGGAGCGGTTGTGGCCGAGGTGAATTGGTAGTGCACGAAATCACGGACGGGTTCGAAGCCGATGGTGCGGTAGATGTGGTTCGCGGTGCGGTTGGCGATGTCGGCGAAGAGGCAGACGTTCAGGTTGTTCCAGCGCAGGGTGCGGGATAGGTGGGCGGTGAGGACGCCGGCGTAGCCGTTGCCGCGATGGGCGGGTGGGGTGTAGACGGGGCCGATTCGGGACCAGCCGAAGACCGGGACCTGGTGTGCGGCAAGGCAGACGGGCTCGCCTTCGCGTTCCCACAGCCACCAGCGTCCGGTTGCGATGCGGTTCCGGATGGCGATGGCGGTCAGGGTCGGCGGCGGCATACCGGATTCGAGGCGCATGGCTTCGGCCCATTCGACGCACAGCCCGACATCGGAATCGGTTGCGCGACGGGCCGATCCGGCGGCCTTCGGAAAGTTCAGGTCGGCGAGCCGGTAGAGGCGGGTCGAGTACACCTCCCGATAGCCGACACCGTGCCGCTCGCCCCAGCGCTCGGCGAATTCGGCGGCATCCTGGGTCGCGCCCTCGACCCCGCCCGCGTCCGCGGCGGCCTCGGCCATCGCATCGGCAACGGGCACAACACTTCCCGCGGGCAGCTCACCGAGATACACCCCGCGTCCGGCCGCGCGCATGGCAACGCCGATCACCGTCGCGTCGTCGTCGTGGACGGACAGGAACCGCGAGCGGTCGGCATCGACCTGCATGCCGGTCAGGTGGTTGGCGATCCCGGTGGTGATCACCGTGTGCCGCAACGGATCGCGCAGCAGAAACGGCTCGGTCAGCGCCCGGAACCGTGCGGCATCGGCGGTGATCTCGATCCTCATACCGGATTACGCTAGAGCCCGAAAGCCCTGCACGCTCGCGATTTTCCGCGCCGCCGCGGCACAGCTCAGCTGGTTCGATCCGCGCGTAGCTTCAACAGCACCAGACCAGCCGTGCACGCCAGAATCAGTCCGGCGACAGTGATTTCGACGTGCAGTCCGGCGATGCCGAGCACGGCTCCGACGATGCCGCCGATGAAAATCAGCCAGGCCGTTATCCGCGACAAAATCGTGGACAGGGTGCGCACTGGCGGGTTCGACACGACTTGCTGCGAAGTTTCCGGGGCGGCCGATTCGTCGGCCGCGGCGGAGGCTCGCAACGGAGTTGTCGAGTAAGCTCCCATCATCAACTCCTCGATGACGCCGGTCAGAGTATTGCCGTCGCCCGATTTCCACCGCGCGTCTCTCATCTAGGTACTGGCGTCTCACGCGTAACTTTGATCACACACGCTACGGCCCCGGAACGTGGTTCGACCACGACACGTGCCCGCGACACGCCGAAGAGATCAATTCGATATCTGAGTCGCCACTGTTTAATTCACGCTGGCACCGCACGTGCCCAGCGGGTGCTCGTCTGGCCGGGTCGACCGGCCTCGATTATTGTGAGCTCCACTCGAACGGACGAGGAGTGTTACCGATGGAGAGCAGCAGGGCCAAGATCGCCGGTCCGGTAATCGCCGCGGGCGCGGTCTCTCTCGGACTCGTTCTCATCGGCGCCTGCGGAATCGGCAAGCACGACACCTACGTCGCACCGCCGCCGATCAAATCCGCCAATGACGACGCCGTCCCGGCCGTGCGCTACGGCACCAGCACCTCGGCGGCGCCGAAGGTGTTCATCCCGCCGTCGCCGAGCTGGCAGGTCGCGCGCCCGGGACCGCCGCGCAAGTCGGTCGATTTCACCGTTCCACCGTCGGCCCTGCCGGAATCCACGACCCGAGGGCCACAGACCTCCCCGTCCTACGCCGCCCCGACAGCCGTACCGTCACCCGCTTTCACCACCGAGATCGAGCTGCCGCCGACCACGCAGCCGCGTCCTGCCGTCGACCCGACCATCGAAGAGCCACCGACGACGCGCCGCGTGCCGACGGCCAGCTCGCCGAGTCAGAGCGACGACGAATAGCGAAACGGCGGCGCATGACTCGCACGCGCCGCCGTTCGGAACTACCGGACCCTACAGCTCCGGCAGGTCGTAATCACCGACCTGCGCACTGAGCACCCGCAGATGCTCCAGCCCGCCGCCGAGCGTGCGCTCGATCGCGGTGAGCCGAGCGACGTAATGGCTCACCGGGTACTCCGCGGTGACGCCGATGCCGCCGTGCATCTGGATCGCCTCCTGGCCGATATGCCGAGCCGACCGGCCGACCTGCAGCCGCGCCCGCGACGCGACGACCACGTCCACGGAGCTTGCGGAGTGGCCATCGGACTCAGTGTCGGCACCATCGGCCAGCGACGCATTCGCGTAGAGGCTCATGCTGCGCGCCAGTTCCAGCGAAACGTACATATTCGCCGCCCGCTGGGTCAGCGTCTGGAACTTCGACAGCGTGACGCCGAACTGCTTGCGGGTCTTCAGATAATCCGTCGTCAGCCGCAGCGCCTCTTCCATCGCACCGATGGACTCCGCGCACAGCGCGGCCTGGGCGTGACCGATCGTGACCTGCACCGCCTCGGCGGCGTCGATATTGTCACCGAGCAATTCGCCTGGGACGTTCTCGAATTCGATCTGCGCGCCGCGCTGGCCGTCGAGCGTCCGGTACGCCTTGCGCTGCACCCCGGCGGCATCCACCAGGAACAGTCCGATGCCGCCAGTCGGCAGCACCGCGCTGACCACCAGCTCATCGGCGCTGTCGCCGTGCGGAACCGGATTCTTCAGACCCGTCAGCACCCACGAATCCCCCTGCTGCACAGCGGTGGTCGCGAGTTCGGTGGACGGCCAGCGCACACCGGGCTCGGCATGCGCGAACGCCAGCAGTTTAGTGCCGCCGGTCACCTCGGGCAGAATCCGCTGCCGCTGTTCGGCACTGCCGACCCGCGCGACCAGACCGCCCGGCACCAGCACCGCATCCAGCAGCGGTTCGGGTGCGAGTCTGCGCCCGATCTCCTCGAGCACGACCATGGTCTCCACCGGACCGGCGCCGACGCCGCCGTCCTCCTCGGTGAAGCTCAGGCCGAGCACGCCGAGTTCGGCCAGCTGGTTCCAGACATCGCGGCTCCAGCCGAGCTCGGTGTCGGTGACCTTCAGGCGGGTCTCGGAATCGTAGTTGCGGGCGAGCAGGTCGCGAACCGTGTCGCGCAGCATGACCTGTTCATCGGTGAGTTCGAAATCCATGGCGGCGCCTCACAATCCGAGGATCGTGGAGGCGATGATGGTGCGCTGCACCTCGCTGGAGCCTCCGTAGATGGTGGTCTTGCGGTAGTTCAGATAGCCGGGGCCACTGCGCTGTGCCCAGCCGGGCGAGGCGATATCGGCGGCATCGACCGGGAGTGCGTCCTGGCCCGCGATATCGAGCAGCAGCTCGGTCGTGGCCTGCTGCAGTTCGGAACCGCGCAGCTTGAGCACCGACGAGGCCGGATTCGGCTTACCGTCCGAGGAGTTCGAGACCACGCGCAACTGGGTCAGTTCCAGTGCGAGCAGTTCGTTCTCCAGTTCGGCGATGCGCGCGGCGAAGACCGGATCCTCGAGCAGGGTGCCCGAACCCGACTTGGTCTGGCGCGCGTATTCCTTCGCGACACCGAGCTTGACCTTGGTACGACCGACACCGGTGATGCCGGTGCGCTCGTTGCCGAGCAGGAATTTCGCGTAGCTCCAGCCCTGGTTCTCCTCGCCGACCAGCTGATCGGCGGGCACCCGCACATTCTCGAAGAAGACCTCGTTGACCTCGTAGCCACCGTCGATCAGCTTGATCGGGCGAATGGTGACGCCGGGAGACTTCACATCGAACAGCAGGAAGGAGATGCCCGCCTGCTTCTTCGGTGCGTTCGGATCGGTGCGGACCAAGCAGAAGATCCAGTCCGCGTACTGGCCGAGCGTGGTCCAGATCTTCTGGCCGTTGACGATGTAGGAGTCACCGTCGCGCACCGCGGTGGTGCGCAGCGAGGCCAGGTCGGATCCGGCGTCGGGCTCGGAGAAGCCCTGGCACCACCAGATATCCAGCGCGGCCGTCGGCGGCAGGAAGCGCTCCTTGATCTCCTGCGAGCCGAATTGCGCGATCACCGGGCCGACCATCTGGGCGTTGAACGTCAGCGGCTCGGGCACCGAGGCCAGCTGCATTTCGTCCTGCCAGATATGGCGCTGAATCGGCTTCCAGTCCTTGCCGCCCCACGCGACCGGCCAGTTCGGCACGGCCAGACCGTGGTCGTTGAGGATTTTGTGCGAAGTGACGATGTCCTCGCGGGACAGTTCGTGGCCGTATTTGACGCGGTCACGGATGTCTGCGGGGATCTCGGTCCGGTAGAAGTTCCGCAGCTCGTCGCGGAAGCCCACCTCGTCGGGCGTCAGACTTAGTTTCATACACATCTCCCGGTGTGTCTCGTACGTCCGCGTCAAACCTACCCCCCGGTAATCTCTCACTGTCGAGTGGGTCACAAGGGCGGATCGGGTATATGTCGCGCGCCGGCCCTCAGCGGCCGGTGCGGTTGGTTGTGAGTCCCTGGGCGGCGTAAGCGACGAACTGGTACGTTGCTGCACGTGGGGCGGGGCTATCCCGGTGTTCGGTATCGAGGAGAACGAGTGAACGGCAGATCCATCGCACGCGCCGCCGCGGCAGTGACCTCTCTCGGCATCGGTGCGGTCCTCGCCCTCACCGGTACGGCGGCCGCCGAGCCATCCACCGTCGATACCGGACTCGAACAGCTCACCACCGATGCCGGCTCCGATCCGGCCGCGCAGGCGGGCGTCGGCGCGCTCAGCCAGTTCACGAAGCTGGTGGATATCGCCGAGCTGCGCAATGTCTCGGCCGCCTTCACCCCGTTCGCCTATGCCGCGCCGACCTTCGGCTGCGGCAGCGTCGGCCCGGTCACCACGATCATCGCGGCGGCCTCCACCGACGGCTCCAACCCCAATGGCGCCGCGGACCCGCTGCCCGGCACCCTGCGGTTCAGCGCGACGCCCGCGCATTCGGGCGCACCGCTGTCCTCCGGGCTCGTCGTGGCCTGGCTGAACGTCAATACCGGCGCGAGCGGCCTCACCACGCTCGACGACCGGACCGAATACAACATGCCGACGCTGTCGAAGACCGTGGCCAGTGGTCCCGGCACGGTCATCGCCTCGATGTGGGGCATGATCGATTACCCGTTCGCGCACTGCGTGATGACGCCGACGGTCGGGATGTTCTACGTTCCGGATCGTCCGGTGCTGCCGCCGGCGCCGGCGCCCGCGCCCGAGGGCGCCGCACCGGCACCGGCACAACCCGCCTCGACTCAGGACCCCGTGGCGCCGGCCGCCCCGAACCACGCGGACTCCATATCACGGGACGAAATCGCGCACCAGAACAACTGAGCGCTCAAGCCACCTTGCCGAAGAACGCCCGGATATCGGCGACGTGCATATCGGGCAGTTCCATCGGCACGAAGTGATTTCCGGTATTGCCCTCGGGCCAGTGCGCAATGGTGTTGTCGCGCTCGGCGAGTCGCAGCATGAGTGCGGAACCGCCCGCATAGACGCCCGTCGGTACCGCCTTTTGGCCGGTGGGCCAGACGAATCCGCCGTCGCCGAGTCCGTTGTACATCGGCCAGGACGACGTCCCCGCGGTGTTGGTGAACCAGTACAGGCTGATATTGGTCAGCAGATGATCGCGGTCCATGACGTCCTCGGCCAGTTCGGCCAACGGGGTGAACTCGTTGAATTTCTGCATCAGCCAGGCGAGCAGGCCCACCGGCGAATCGGTCCAGGCATGCGCGAAAGTCTGTGGCGCGGCACGCAATAGCACGTGGTGGTTCACGCCGCCGGACATCCAGCCCTGCATCTGATCCCATTCCGCGCGTTCCTCCGGCGTCATGGTCGGCACATCGGCCTCGGTCGGCATGCCGATACCGCCATCGATATGCACACCAACCACGCGATCCGGTGCGATACGGGCGATTTCGGGCGCCACGTAGGCCCCGAGATCGCCGCCCTGGGTGCCATAGCGCTGGTAGCCGAGCCGGTCCATCAACTCGACCCACATCTGCGCCACCCGACGCACCGTCATCCCGGTTTCCTTCGGCCCTTCGGAGAATGCGAAACCGGGCACCGACGGGACCACGACATGGAATGCCTGCTCCGGATCGAGTCCGTGGGCGCGCGGATCGGCCAGCAGGCCGATGGTTTTGGTGAATTCGACGAACGAATTGGGCCAGCCGTGGGTCAGGATCAGCGGCAGCGCATCCGGTTCGGGCGAACGCACATGCAGGAAATGCACGTCCAGGCCGTCGATTTCGGTGACGAACTGGGCGAACTCGTTCAACGCCGCCTCCTGTGCCCGCCAGTCGAATCCGGTGCGCCAGTACTCCGCCAGCTCCCGCAGATAGTCGACCGGGACACCGCGCTCCCAGCCCTTGCCCGGCAGTTGCGCCGACCAGCGGGTGCGGGCCAGCCGGTCGATCAGATCGTCGATATCGGCCTGCGGAATGTCGATGCGGAAGGGGCGAATCTCGTTCATCGGGTTGCTCCTAGCTCTTGGGTACGGCAACTACGTTAGGAGCCAACTAGGACAATTCAAGTCCTAGTTATCTGGAATCCTGAAAATCATGAACGACACCCCCGCCCGCCTGCTGCGCCTGCTCTCCCTGTTGCAGACACCACGGGAATGGCCGGGCAGCGAACTCGCCGATCGACTCGGCGTCACCGACCGCACCGTACGCCGCGATATCGATCGGCTGCGCGAACTCGGTTATCCGGTCGAGGCGACGATGGGCGCGACGGGCGGTTACCGGCTCGTCGCCGGTACCGCGATGCCGCCGCTCCTGGTCGATGACGAAGAGGCGGTCGCCATCGCGGTGGGGCTGCGCGCCGCCGCCGGATCGGCCATCGTCGGTATCGAGGAGGCCTCGGTCCGCGCGCTCGCCAAGCTGGAACAGGTGTTGCCCGCCAAATTGCGCCGCAGGGTGCGGGTGCTCGGCACCGCCCTGGTGCCGCACACCGACGACGCCCCTGCGGTCGATCCCGAGGTGCTGACCGCGCTGGCCGCGGCCGTAACCAACAGGGAGCGGGTACGTTTCGCGTATCGGGGCGAATCCGGTGCCGAAACCCGTCGCCATATCGAACCGGTCGGGCTGGTGCCGTCACGGCGCCGCTGGTACCTCGTCGGCCACGATGTGGACCGCGACGACTGGCGCATCTTCCGAGTCGATCGCATCGACCGACCGCAGCCCACCGGCGCTCGCTACAGCCGGCGAGCGCTACCCGCGGCGGATGCGGCCGCCTATGTGGCGGGTCGCCGAACCGATTGGGGCACGCCGTCCTTCCGCGTCCGCGTGACGATCCAGGCCCCGATCGGCAGGGTCGCGGGCCGTCTCGGCGACTCCCCCGGCGATATCGCACCCATCGACGACGATTCCTGCCGACTGGACGCCACCCGCGATGACGACCCGACCTGGTTGGCATTCCGCCTGATCGAACTCGGCGCGGACTTCCGAGTCCACGAGCCGCCCGTCCTGGTGGAGCGGTTGCGCACGATCGCGTCCCGCATAACCGACGCCCTCACTTGATGGCCGACGAAGCGATGTGCACGATAGGAGTCCGATTTCCGAACCGGAGGCTGAACCGTGCTCGACGCCGACGACGTGCGCCGTATCGCGTTGTCCTTTCCCAAGACCGTGGAGAAGGAACGCTGGAACCATCCCACCTTCGATGTGGCGGGCAAAATGTTCGTCACCATCCCCGACGATCAGACCTCGTTCGCCATCCGCTGCCCCAGACACGATCGCGCAGAACTCATCGCCGCCGAGCCGGACAAGTTCTGGGTCCCGTCGCACGAGGCGTCCTCCTCCTGGGTCCGGGCCCGGCTGTCCGCCGTGGAAGATATCGACGAACTGTACGACATCCTGCTGGATTCCTGGCGCCAGGCCGCGCCCCCCGAACTCGTCGAGAACTGACGGATTCGCTCAGTGCGGCAAGCGAATCCGCAGGATCGTGCCGCTCTCGGTACCGGCGAGGAGTTCGTCGGAACGGCCGGGCACGGCGACTACCGATGTCATCGGTTCGCCGGTCAGCACCGCGCATGCGGTATTCGCGCTCGGATCGACCCGAACCAACCGGCCGGTCAAGGTGGTCACGTAGAGCACACCCGCGTCATCGATGACGAAGTCGTCTGCGAAATCCGGAATTCCGGGTGCCACCGTCAAGTCGGCGATCACTACGACGCGGTCCGGGTCATCGATCGGGAAGCGCGCGATCCGACCGAGCGGATTGCCGTTCATGCTCAGGTAGATCGAACTATCCCGCACCACAATCCCATTGGCGCCGGTGTACTTCGCCCGCGCGGTCCATTCCGCATCGACGCCGCCGTCCGGACGGACCCGGATCACGCCGAGGCTGGAGGCGACGTACAGATTGCCCTGCGTATCGAAGGCGGCACCGTTGGGCATGGTGAATCCGGAGGCGAATACCGAGGGCCTGGGATCGTTGGGATCGAAGCGCACCACACCACCTGGACGCACCACACTCGTCGGCGAATTGCCGAAGACGACATAGAGCAGTCCGTCCGGGCCGAGCCGAATCGCGCCCGGGAATTCGACCGGCACCGTCGCGGTCAACCGGCCCGCGCTGTCGTAGCGCTGCACCTCATTGCGGTACAGCCGCGATACCCACAGATTGCCCTGCGCGTCGTACCCCACGTTCTCCGACCAGTCGAGCACCGGCAGACCGGCGGGCACGGCCGTCGCCGCCTGGGCCGGCGCGCATGCGGCGACCGCACCCAGCTGAGGCTCGGCCATGGCGGCCGACGCATCCACACCGGCACAACTCAGCGCGAATGCGACGAGCCACACTCGCACGTTCGGACGATAGAGCTTCCTCAAAGCGAAACCTCGACTCTCTTGCCCGACCCTCGGCCGGGAGTCTATCCACTTTGTCAGTTATGAACTCACCAGTAGTTATGTCAGGAGCTCGACTGCATCTCACCGAGTTGCCAGTATTTACGGATGCCTTTCTTCGACGGCGCGCGGGGCCGGATGCATTATCGGCGGTGGCCGGTCGGCAACCCGACGGCAGCTGCGGTGCTCTTGCCCGGAATGGGCCAGCACAGCGGCCACTACCACCGCTTCGCCCGCATCCCGAAAGCCGTCGGGATCGAAGTGTGGGCGCTGGACACCGCGGGGCACGGGTTGAGCGAGGGCGATCCGAATAATCCCGGCACGCTGGTGGAACTGGTGGTCGATGCGATGCAGCTGATCGAGCTGGTCCGCGCGGAACTACCGGGTACGCCGCTGATCCTGATGGGCCACTCACTCGGGGCCGTCACCGCCCTGGGCATCCTCGGCGCGGCGGTGCCGGATCAGACGAGTGCGGCCGACGACTTGCACGGACTCGAGGCCAAGTACCCGCTGCAGCCGAGCCTGCCGCCGAGCGAGCTGATCGGGTTGGTGCTGTCCGGAGTGCCGAAGCGAGCACTCGGTGGCGGCGCACCCGGTGCACCCGGCACGCCGTTGCCGAGCACCCTGCCCATCCTCGCGGTGCACGGCATCGAGGACCGACGGGCGCCGATCGATGCGATGAGGGTCTGGACTCGCCGCCACGATTGGGTAAGTTTGCGTGAGTACACCGACGCCGGGCACGACCTGTTGCACGAGCCGGTGCACGCGCGGGTCGCTGCCGACATCGCGGACTGGATGCAGGGTGTCGTCGTGGGGTTGGCGCACCGGTGAGTTGATCACGGCTGCGCGGGCAGCACGACGAGGAAGGGGGCGGCGAGATGTCGGACGTGACAACTCTGAATCAAGCGATCGACGATGGCCAGCTCTGGATCGATGGGGTACTGGTCGCCGAGGGTGCGCACGAACGGTGCGCCAAGCGCTATGAACAACTCGCCGATGAGGTCGATGCGCAGATCGCCGTATTGAGCGGGGCCACTTCACTTCCCGGCTTCGGCGGCTTCGATTCGGGTGCGGCGCTGCGGCGCGGCTTCGAGGACAAGGCCGACGGCGCGATCACCCGATTGCGCGCATACGCCGACGCCGCGCGGGCGCTCGCGCAGACCTTCCGCGCGGCCGGAGCGGCGTACACCCGGGCCGATACGGAGCTGGCAGCCGCGGTCGGTCGGGTCGAGGTGGCGGGAGCCGCGCATGCGTAAGATGCCGCACTCCGGTGAGAAAACGCCCATTCGGTATGCCGACCCCAGCTATACGGACCCCAACTACGCGCAGACCGTCGAAATCTTCGACAACCTGCCGCATCGGGAAATCCACGACGGTGTCCAGCTGATGAATCCAGTTGTCCTCGCGGCCGGGCAGCAGGCGTGGCAGGGCAGTTCGACCGGGCTCGCCACCGCAGTCGAGCAGGCGCACAGTGAGATTCGGGCCGCGATGGCCGAGGGTTGGCGCGGTGCCGCGGCGGATTCCGCGGCCGACGCGGTGCGCGAATTCGAGCGGCAGGGACAGCAACTCGCGGATGTCATGGCCGCGGTCGGCCAGCGGCTCGGCCAAGCGGGCGATGCCGCCGAGGCACTGCGCGCGGCCGTTGTCGAACCATCCAGCCAGACAACGGATCTGGCCGGCGCACTGCTGGATCCGGCCAAAGCGACCGAGAACACCGCCACCCAGAAATCCGCGGACGGCACCCGCCAGGATGTGGTGCAGGCGATGGACAGCATCTACACGAATGTGTTCATCTCGACCGGCTCCGGCGTGCCCGCCTTCCCGGATGCGGTGACCGCCGATGTGCCGCAGCCGTCCGACACCACACCGGCCGCGCAGGTGGCCACGATGCCCGTGCTCGACACCGGTACGCAAACCCTCACCACCCCAACGATTCCGACGACCGCGCCGGTGCCGACCACACCGCACACCACCGTCGAGCCGGCCGCGGCGACTCAACCGGCTAGTACGCCGACCACCGTCACTCCGGTGAGCACCGCCACCGACACCACTCCCGCCGCCGCCAAACCCGCTGTGCCGACGGCAGATTCCCCCGCATCGACCACATCCGCCGCAGCCACCACACCGACGACCACACCGGATCGCCCGGTGCGACCGGGTACCGCCGCACCGGTGACCACCGCCGCGTCCACCTCGGTGGTCGCCCCGACCGTTCCCGGCACCTCGAACACCGACGACGAACGCAAACGCGATGAGCGCAAACGCGATGCGAGTGGCGATGCCATCAACGGCGTCGGCGCGGGCGCGGTCGGCGGACTCATGGGCGGCGCCATGGTCGCGGGTGACAGCCCGCGCTCCGGCATGAGCACCAGCGCGGCCGCCGCCCGCGCGCAGGCCAGGGAAGAGGACGAGTACGACGACGATTACCACTTCTTCGACGACGATCTGACCTTCCTGGAACCGGCCGATGACGGCGGTGAGCTGATCGGCGATATGGATCCGACGACGCCACCGGTCGTCGGCGAATGGACCGAACTGGAGTGAACTGGACGCTGACCCCGGACCAGTTCGCCATGGCCTGGGCCCGCACCGATGGCGACCGCATCCCCTACCCGCTCGCCGTGCGCCTCTCGGCTCGCGATACCGCCGAGCGCGCCGCGCAACTCCCCGCCCTGAACCGTTGGTGCGACGAGACTCTCGACGCCGATCTGGAGGGGGCACTGCGGGTGCTCGCACGCCCCACCGTGCGCATCGAGGTCTTCGGGGAGCGCGGTTCGGCAGAGCCGTCGGCGGTCGATGGCGGGCCGAACGGAACGGTCGAGGCGACGGCGGGTTTGGTCGAACAGACCGGTCCCGTAGTCGCGCAGCCGGGCATCGCGGCCGAATCGCGTCCGGTGCGCGTACTCGGTGCGATCGCCGGGGATATCGCGGTGGTCGCGGCGCAACGTGCGGGTGCGACCACCGATCGCGGCGGCGATATCCGGCTGTTCGTCGATCGCGTGAAAAACCTTTCCGCACGGATTATTTCGGTGCTACCGGAGAATTCGCCCGGCACCGCAACGCAACTGACCGCACCGCTGGCCCGAGTCACCGAGGACAGCCGGGATCTGGTGACCGTGCCGGTGGCCGGACCCACCGCGCCGACCCGGATTCGCAAGCTGCTCAGGCAATCTCGCGACGGCATCGGCCAGATCGTGGTGTCGGTGCGCCGAGCCGACGGCGAGCTGCGTCCATTCGGCGTGCTGTGCTGGATCGACGTGATCGACGACGGCAGATACTCGGTGCGCACCGGGGTCGATGTCGATATCATGCCGGTCACCGCGCAGCGGTTCACCGCACAGTTGCGGCCGATGGTCAACGCGGCCGAACGCACCCTCGCCTTGGCCGAACGCTGGTGAAGTTCGCCTACGTGACAACTGATTTCGCAAGCACATGGGTAACTCGTCGGGTACGCCCAAAACCCTGCGACAATTAGACCGCCAGCCCGCGACGAAACCGTCTACCCACACGACGACCGGCAAAAGGCCCGGGGAGGCGGGGGAGCCCACGGTCGATCCGACCGCGTTCATCGCGCCGACCGCGATCCTGATCGGCGATGTGCGCGTCGAGGCGGGTGCGTCCATCTGGTACGGCGCGGTGCTGCGCGCGGACCTGGCGCCGATCACCATTCGGGAGCGTGCCAATGTCCAGGACAATGCGGTTCTGCACGTGCCGCCGGATGTGCCGATGGAAATCGGCCCCGGCGCGACCATCGCACACAGCGTGGTCTTCCACGGCGCGTCGGTCGGCGCGGAGGCCATTGTCGGCAATGGCAGCACTGTCCTTGACCTGGCCGAAATCGGCGCGGGCACAATGATCGCCGCGCACTCCCTGGTCCCGCCACACGCCAAGATCCCCGCGGGCGTACTCGCCGCGGGTTCCCCCGCCGAGGTCAAGAAGTCCATCGAAGGCACCCAGGCCGAAGGCTGGGTCAAACTCGATCCGGGCTTCTACACCGAACTCGGCCAGCGCCACCGCAAGGGCATCACCGAAGTCCAGTCCTGACCCAGACGACGAGGCATCTCATACGAGGAGCGCAGTGACCTCGTCATCGTCCAGTTGATGGAAGTCGCGGTACGCCATCCCCACACCGCCGAGCGAGCGCGGCACCCAAGGGCAGACCACCTCATCCGCCTCGGTGGCCGCCCGGCGCAACGCCTCGGTGGACGACACCGGCACCGCGACCACGATCCGCGTCGGCTGGTGCAGTTGGGCGACCCGGCAGGCGACGGCCACCGTCGCCCCGGTCGCCATGCCGTCGTCCACGATCACCGTCGTGCGGCCGGAGATCGGGATCGGCTTGGCATCACCGCGCCACATCTCGCGTCGGCGCTCGAGTTCGGCGCGTTCCACATCCTCGATCTCGGCGAGCTGCCGCGTCGTTATCCCGGTGTGCGACAACACATCCTGATTGAGCACCCGGATCCCTTCCTCACCGATCGCGCCCATCGCCAGCTCCGGCTGCCATGGCACACCGAGCTTGCGGACCAGCATGATGTCGAGATCGCCGCCGATGACTCCGCACACCGCGGCCGCCACCGGAACCCCACCGCGGGGCAGTCCGAGCACCAGCGGTTGCATCGCACGCAGGTGGCCGAGTTCCAAACCCAGCGCGCGACCGGCCGCTGTCCGATCGGAGTAGATCATCCGAATTAACGCTACTCCGGTGCGCGCTCGGTAATCGCGAATCGCCGCAATGCCAGGCTGGGGTTGGTCCGGCGGACCGTAGCCAGCTGTTCGAGGTCGATATCCGCGGTGAGCACACCGGGTTCGTCGCCCAGTTCGGCGAGGACGACACCGGTCGGATCGATGATCATCGAGGCGCCCGCACCCCGTGGTGCGCATTGATCGGCGGCGGCCACATAGACGGTGTTCTCGATGGCACGCGCGCGCAGCAGCGTCGTCCACTGATCCACCTTCGCCGGACCGGGAATCCACTGCGCGGGCAGTACCAGCACCTGGGCTCCGGCGGCCGCGACGCGACGGCAGCCTTCCGGGAAGCGAAGATCGAAACAGGTCTGCATGCCGAATGTCACAGCACCGACCGTGAAGGTCGCCGGGGCCTCGATCGCACCCGCCTCGACGACATCGGATTCGACATATCCGAACGCGTCGTAGAGATGCACCTTGCGGTACTTCGTCACCAGGTTCGCGTCGGGTCCGAGCACGACGAGGGTATTGCGGATCCGCCCGGCCGCCGCCACCTGCTCGACCGTTCCGGCGACCAGATACACCCCGAATTCGCGCGCGATTTCACCGAGACCGGTGACGAACGGCCCGGTCAGCGGCTCGGCGACGGCCACGACCCGCTCGTCGAGCCGGGTCACGGCAAACATCGAGTATTCGGGCGCGACCACCACCTTCGCACCCCGTTCGGAGGCGGCGCGAACGTGCTCGCGCAGGGCTTCGAGATTGGCAGACGGATCGGTTCCCGCTGCGAATTGGACCACCGCCACAGCGACCGCCGAAGACTCCGGATCGTGATGCACGGACGCGTTTTCGGGTTGCATACGTCTCACCGTATTGGCCCGGTGGCCGGGACGACCACCGCGAGGCAGTAAACTGCTGGTCAATGAGTACCAATCAGGTCGACAGCGTTCCTGGCGACAACGACAGGGACAACGACGGCCCGACCTTCGCCGATCTCGGCATCGATGACCGCGTCCTCGCGGCCATCGCCGATGTGGGCTATGAGTCGCCGTCTCCCATCCAGGCGGCAACCATCCCACCGCTGCTCGACGGCGCCGATGTGGTCGGGCTGGCCCAGACCGGCACCGGCAAAACCGCGGCATTCGCCATCCCGATCCTCATGGGTATCGAGGCGACCGGCAAACTTCCGCGCGCCCTCGTGCTGGCCCCGACGCGCGAACTCGCGATCCAGGTCGCCGAGGCATTCGGCCGCTACGCCACCCACATCCCCGGACTGCATGTGCTGCCGATCTACGGCGGCCAGGCCTACGGCGTCCAGCTCTCCGGCCTGCGCCGCGGCGCGCACGTCGTGGTCGGCACGCCGGGCCGGGTGATCGATCATCTGGAGAAGGGCACGCTCGACCTGTCGCAGCTGCAGTATCTGGTGCTCGACGAGGCCGACGAGATGCTGAAGATGGGGTTCCAGGAGGATGTCGAGCGCATCCTCGCCGACACCCCGCGCGAGAAGCAGGTCGCGCTGTTCTCCGCGACCATGCCCTCGGCGATCCGCAGTATCTCCAAGAAGTATCTGCGCGAACCGGTCGAAATCACCGTCAAGTCGAAGACCTCGACCGCTACCAACATCACCCAGCGCTGGGTGCAGGTTTCCCATCAGCGCAAGCTCGACGCACTCACCCGGATTCTCGAGGTCGAGTCGTTCGAGGCGATGATCCTCTTCGTGCGCACCAAGCAGGCCACCGAAGAACTGGCCGAAAAGCTGCGCTCGCGTGGTTTCTCCGCCGCGGCGATCAATGGCGATATCGCGCAGAACCAGCGTGAACGCACCATCGGCCAGCTGAAGTCCGGTGCACTCGACATCCTGGTCGCCACCGATGTCGCCGCTCGCGGACTCGATGTGGACCGCATCTCGCATGTGGTCAACTACGACATTCCGCACGACACCGAGTCCTATGTGCACCGCATCGGCCGCACGGGCCGGGCCGGGCGCAGCGGTCAGGCACTGCTGTTCGTCGCGCCGCGGGAACGTCATCTGCTCAAGTCGATCGAGCGCGCCACCCGGCATCCGCTGACCGAAATGCAGCTGCCCAGCGTCGATGATGTGAACACCCAGCGCGTCGCCAAATTCGGCGATTCGATCACCGAGAACCTCAGCTCGACGAACCTGGCGCTGTTCCGCAAGCTCGTCGAGGACTACGAACGCGAGCACAACATTCCGCTGGTGGATATCGCGGCGGCGCTGGCGGTCAGCGGCTACGACGGCGACAACTTCTTCATGGAGCCCGAGCCGGAGCCGGTCGAACGCCCGCAGCGCGAACGCATGCCGCGCGGGGATCGGCCCGCCCGCCGGTTCGAGGGTGAGGATCGCGGCCCTTCGCATCACCGCGGGACGGGAGCCGAATTGGCGACCTACCGGATCAGCGTCGGCAAGCGGCACCGGGTGGTGCCCGGCGCGATCGTCGGCGCCATCGCCAATGAGGGCGGACTGCGCCGCAGCGATTTCGGCCATATCAGCATCCGTCCGGACCACAGCCTGGTCGAATTGCCCGCGGACCTATCCTCGGAGACGCTGGATGCGTTGCGGCGCACCAGGATCAGCGGCCAGCTGATCCAGTTGCAGCTGGATTCCGGTCCGCCCGGCGCACGTCCGTTCCGCGCCGGACCGCGTCGCGATCGCGACGGCGGCAAGCGACCGGAACGGCGCAAGCCACGCTCCTGAACCGGGGAGGGGTAAACCAAGGTCAACGCGGCTAGCTACAGTGTTGCCGTCCGTGTCCGGCGAAGACACAGGAGGCCGCGTTTGATCGTGTTCGGTGATCGTGTCGTCTGCTCCGCCGTCGACTTGGTGCGCGCGGCGCAGTGTGAATTCGAGTTGCTGCGTGCCCTCGATACCGAACTGGGCACCATCGCGGACACGGCGGATGTGGCGCCGGATCATACCCAGCGCAGCGCATTCGACGATGCGCGCGCACGCAGGCTCGCGGACTTCCGTGATCGGTTCGGCGGTCGGATGGTGGAGATCCGTTGCGCCGCGCACGATCCGGCGGGCGATCCCGAAAGTTATATCGCCGCGCTGCGGGCCGCCAATGCCGAGACGGTCGCGGCACTGCGGGCCGGTGCACACGTGATCCACGGCGCCACCTTTTTCGACGGAAAATTCGTCTGTACCAGCGATTTTCTGATTCGGGCCGGTCATCGGGTGCGCTATACCGTGCACGGCACCGCGGCGGGACCACCGGATCGGATCGACGCGGCACTCGAACTCGCCGCCTGCGCCGACGCTTTGGACCGCAGCGGCGCGCTCACCGCTCCCCTGGTCCGGTTGTACCTGGACGAGAATAGCGAGACCCTCGCGCTCACCGATCTGCTGCCGGTGTATCTGGCTCGGCGTGGTCGGGTGGAACGGATCCTGGAAGACAAACTGAGCGAGTTGCTCCCGGTGCAGTGGGGCGATCCGCGCTATCTCGCCTGCGGCCACTGCCCGACCTGCACCAGCGCGATCTCGGCGGCACGCGACCTGCTGCTGGTCGCCGGTATGCCGCGCACCGCGCGGGCCAGATTGCGCGAGGCCGGGGTGAGCACCATCGATCGGCTGGCGGCCAGCACCGCGACCGTGCCCGGCCTCCCTCCGCGCACCTTCAGCGCATTGCATCGACAAGCCGAAATCCAGCTGGCCCGAGAAGATTCCGGTCGGCCGACCCACACGCTGGTCGACGCGATCGCGCTGGGCGCGTTGCCGCCACCCTCGCCGGAGGATCTCGCACTGACCATCGAGGAGGACTCATCGGGTCGGCTGCTCGGTATCGAGGTGGGCCGCAACGGCACGGTCCATCTGGCCTTCCGCGCCCCTTTCGGCGCGGCGCGCGCACCGTATCGGGCGATGACCGATATCGCCGACGAGGAGGCCGGGCAGCGGCGCGCTTTGGACGAGGTGCTCGACTACGTCGCGCAGAGGCTGCGGATGTATCCGGATATGCGTGTGTACCACTACACCTCCGGCGTGCGCTCGGCGCTGCTGCGGTGGACCGGTCGGTACGGGGTCGGCGAGGAGACCGTCGAGGATCTGCTGCATGCCGGTGTGCTCGTCGATCTGTATCCGATCGTGCGCAATGCCCTGCTGATCGGGGAACGCTCCTATCGGCTGAGTCGACTGCGGCGGCTGCTGCCGAATGCCGCGGGCCAGGAACGCGATTGCGTCACCGTGCTGCGGCTACGTGACTGGCTGCTGGATCGGGTGACCGAACGGCGCGTGGACTCGGATGCGGTGCTCCTGGATCAGGCGAGTTCGTGGTGCCTGGTGCCGAGCCCGGAGGAGCCCGATCCGCTGCCGCCGTCGCGGCCGTCATCGATCGAGGCCGCACTCGCGGAATTCGCGGCGGCACAGCGCGAGCCACGCCATCCCGCGGCATTGATGGCGGCGGCGCTCGGCTATCACCGGCGCGAGCGGCAGCCGCTGTGGTGGGCACATGCCGACCGGCTCAGTCATCCGGTCGACGAATGGGCCGATGCGCCAGGGGTATTGGTGGCCGATTGGGGGACGGTCGACACCAAATGGCATCGCAGCCCACACCAGCCGACCATGCGCAGATACCTCACGCTGACCGGACGGATCGGCATCGGCTGGGGCGGCAGCGATACCGCGGGCGGCGCCGCGACCGGCACCGTGCTGACACCGGGCGCCACCGTTTACACCTTCTACGATCAGCCGGTCGCCGCCGGGATGATCACCGCCGTCGGCCGGCGCGCGACCGCCACCGCGACCGTGCTCGGCTGCTCGGTGGACGCGAACTTCGACGACACCGTGCGGCTGGAGGAACTGCTGCCGCACGGCTGCGAACCCTACGACGAGCTGCCGATCGCGATCTCCCCCGGCCTGCCCGCCTGGGACGAGAATATCGAGACCGCGGTCGAATTCGCCGCCCAGCAACTGCTGATGGCGCTACCGGAGATCCCGGCGGGCGCGGTCTTCGACATCCTCGCCCGCCGACCCCCGCGCCTGCGGCGTGCCGAGCGGCTACCGGATGTGCACGGTGACCACGCGGCGGCCATCACGGCCGCGCTGCGCGATCTCGACGATTCCTACCTCGCGGTGCAGGGACCGTCGGGCACCGGCAAGACATCCACCGTCGCCAGGGCGATCGAACGTCTGGTCACGCGGCACAAGTGGCGCGTCGGCATTGTCGCGCAGACGCATTCGACGGTGGAGAGCCTGCTCGACATGATCGTCGCGATGGGCGTGCTACCGGAACTGCTGGCCAAGAAGGATGTCGAGGCGGTGGCGCCGGAGTGGTCGGTGATCGACGGCACGCGCTATCCGCGGTTCCTGGACAATGCGGTCAACGGCTGCGTAGTCGGTGGCGTACCGGCCGATTTCGCCGATGACGAGGTGGTGCCCGGCGACAGTCTCGACCTGCTGGTGATCGCCGATGCGGGCCGCTTCCCACTCGCCGATACCGTCGCCGTCGCGGTGAGTGCGCGCAAGCTGCTGCTGGTCGGCGATCCGGCGCCGTCCGCGGCGCGCAGCGCGCATCCGGAACCGGTCGACGAATCGGTGCTCGGCTGGCTCACCGAGGGTCGCGACACCCTGCCCGCCGACCGCGGCTACTTCCTGGACCGCACCTGGCGGATGCACCCGCGCGTCTGCGATCCGATCTCCCGGCTGTACTACGACAACCGGCTGCGCTCCAACGAAACCGTCACGCTCGCGCGGCAATTGGAGGGCATCGAACCCGGCATCGAGACGGTGCTGGTGGCACACAGCGGCGATTCGACCGAATCGGTGGCCGAGGCCCGCGAGGTGGTCCGCCGGGTGCGCGCCCTGCTCGGGGTCTCCTGGATGACCGGTGCGATGACGCGACGGCTGCATCCGCACGACATCCTCGTGGTCGCGCCCTACAGCGCCCAGGTCGGACTGATCCGAACGCTGCTGGCCCGGGCCAAGATCGAGGATGTGCTGGTCGGCACCGCCGAGCGATTCCGCGGTCGGGAGGCGGCGGTGGTGCTCATGTCGATGACCACCTCCAGCCCCGCCGACGCGCCCTACGGTATGCGCTTCCTGCTGTCGCGCAGTCTGGTTCAGGCGACGCTGTGTCGGGCCATGTGGAAGGCCGTCATCATCCGGTCACCATTGCTCACCGAATATCTGCCGAGCACGCCGGATGATCTATCGGATCTGGCGACATTCCTACGACTCAGCTGAATATTTCTTTCAGCATTTGCTCGGTTTGTGACCGAAATATTCAGTTCGAACCGGTTGGTTCTTTTAGTGGAATTCGATCTTGAAATTGCGGTCGCGCGCAATTCGCAATTAGCAGCCGGCTCAGCCGAAGCAGTTGCCCTCACCGCGATAAGTGGGCACCGTTGTCCGCGTGCCATCCGCATGGACCAAGTGGACGTGGTTGAACCGCTCGCACAACTCCCCGGCCTTGGCATGCCGGAACCACACTCGATCGCCGATCCGCAGTTCGGCGGCTCCCGAGAGCGGCGTCTGCACCTCGCCCGCACCCTCGGTGCTGAGCAGCTTCAAGCCGGTGGGCCACGCCGGCTTAGGCACCCGCGACGCCCCGGTCGGACCGGAGGCGATGTACCCGCCCGCGAAAACCGTTGCGATGGACGGGGTCGGCTTGCGCAGCACCGATGTGGCGAAGAACAGCGCTGGGCGCGGGGTGAAGGCGCGGTAGTGATCGAACAGCGTCGGCACATACAGCCCGGAGCCCGCGGTCACCTCGGTGACATCCGGATCGGTGACGCTGACCTCGATGGATCCGGAGCCACCGCTATTGACGATCTCCAGCTTGCCGACCACCGAGCGCACCGCGTCCAGAACTTGTCTGCGCCGCTTGCCGATTTCGGCCGCCGAGGCCCGCTTCACCAGGCGCACAGCGATATTGGAGTCGGGCAGCCCGGCGATCTGCGCCTCGTATGTCATTACGCCGACCACGTCGAATCCACGGTTCACGGCCTCGCGCGCGAGCGCGGCGGCCTGTTCGGGAGTACGCACCGGCGAGCGCCGAACACCCAAGTGCAGCGGGCCGATTCGCAGTGAGGCGTCCACATCGAGGCAGATACGGGGCCGCGACAGATCGGTGCCGACCGCGGCGCGGATCAGGTCCAACTGCGCGACATCATCGACCATCAACGTAATGGATTGGCGCAGCATGTCATCGGTGCCGAGTTCGGCGAGCGCCGCGCGGTCGACGGTCGGATAGCCGAGCAGCACATCGCGCGCGCCGAGGCGGACCAGCCAGATGGCCTCCGCCAATGAGTAGGACATGATTCCCGCGAAGCCGCCGGACGAGGTGAGCTCGGCGCCGAGCACCTCTTCGAGCACCGCGCGGCAGCGCACCGATTTACTCGCGACTCGGATAGGCACTCCACCCGCGCGACGGACCAGGTCAGCGGCGTTGGCGCGCAGCGCGGTCAGGTCGAGGGCAGCCAGCGGCGGGTCCAGCTCGGCCGTGGCCGCATGCAGTGCGACAATCGGCGACGTGTCTGTCACCAGGCCCACTCAACCACCAAACTGGTCAAACGTCCAGTATTGCGAGAATCAGACTTCGGTTGCCCGGGTGGCCAGGCTGCTGACCAGGTCGTCGAGCACGACCAGCATCGTTTCGTCATTGCAATCCGCGAGCCAGCGCAGCACCGTGCCCTGCAGCATCGAGACCACGTAGGCCGCGATGGCATCCGTCGGCTCCAACCACTGCGCGCCCGAACGGTCGGCGCAGAGATCCAGGAAGCTCGCGACCTCGGAGTCCATTTCTTGGAACAGAGCCGTGGCCTGCGGGTCGGCGACACAATCGGTCTGCGCCTCCCACCGTTCGGCCAACTGATGCGCGGTCGCCTCGTACCTGCGGGCCTGCTTGGCCGGAGCCGCCTTGACCAACGGCCAGTACGCGCTCACGCCGGCATGCAGCAGCACCCGAAGTGCTCGCACTCCGGTGAAATCGAGCGAGGCGGCCGCCTTCTCGACGGCCTCGCAGATGGTCGGCCGCAGCCTGACCGCCGCTATTTCTCCACGTACGCTCAACGACGACTCCCTCGAGGAAAGAACTCGCGCACCCTCGTCGGCGCGACTCGCTGAACATGACAGGCAGCTCTCACGAATCCCCCGTCAGGGAATTTCCTGGATGCCCAGTCCAACATTCATCAATGGTAGAGGCTTTCCAAGGTTTAAGAACGGGTTCGTTGGGTATTTCCAGACTGGAAGAATGTTTTGTTACCCAACCGGAATCGCACTGCGATCGAGCGGTGCTCACCGGAATCGCCTCCCAGGGCGTCACTCTCGCGTCTGCCCCACGCAAGATAGACCATCGACCAGACTACGGTACATAAAGGTACCGCTCCGGCATCCTGTGGCGGATCCCACACCAATACCTCGCAAACTGGACGGCCGACGGTTCCGCGATCGACACCGTGCCGACACCGCGAGGTAGCTAGCCTGGACCGGTGACTCTCTCGCCCTCGGCCGACCAGTTCTATCTGACCGGCACCTTCAACTTCCGCGATCTCGGCGGTCTGCGCACCGTCGACGGCGCGCGGCTCCGCCCCGGCGTGCTGTTGCGCTCGGCCCAGCTGAGCGGCCTCGACCTGCCCGGACACGGGATCCTGCGCGAACTCGGCGTCACCGATGTCTTCGACCTGCGCGGGCCGCGCGAGATCGAGCACATCGGCCACGACAATCTGCCCGAGGGCGTGCGACTGAATGTCACACCGTTCGACTCCCGGATGGCCGAGGCGCCGCCGCACGATGCGCAGACCGACGCCGCCTTCCCGCATATGCTCGAGGTCTACCGCGACTTCCCGTCCCGGCCCGAGGCCAACGCCGCGATCATCGCCATCGCCGAGACGATCGCCCACGGCGACGGCGCGGTGCTGGTGCATTGCGCGGCGGGTAAGGACCGCACCGGGTGGGCGATCGCGACCCTGCTGCGCGCGGTCGCCGTCGGCGAAGCCGATGTGCTCGCCGACTTCATGGCCAGCAATGACGCCGTCCCCGCCCTGCGCGCCATGATGGCGCCGAAACTCACTGCGGGCGTGGAACTTTCCATAGATATCCTCGGCGTGCGCGAGGACTACCTGCGCATCGCGACGGATACGGTGCACGAAAGCCACGGCGATTTCGACACCTACCTGGCCGCCATCGGATTCACCGCCGACCTGCGCGCGCGATTGCGCGACCGCATGCTCGAGTGAGTCACCCCGTCTGCGCCCGCTCGCGTCGGACCAGACCGTCGGCGTCGATGCTGACCTGATCGCCGGTGTGGAACCAGCTTCCGGTGAAGCGGTCCGCGGTGGTCTCCGGATCGTTCCAGTAGCGGTGGGTGACATTCGGTCCGCGACACAGCAATTCGCCGCGTCCGGTCTGCGCCTGCGGTCCCCACAGCGCCAATTCGGTACCGCCGAAGGCGAATCCGAGCACCGGATCGGCGCCGGGCGCGGTATCGGTGTCGTCGTCGACGACCAGGCCGATGCCGCTGGTTTCGGTCGCGCCCCAGACCGACCACCGCCGCGCGGCCGGGAACATATCCCGCAGGGGGGCGGCCAGATCCGCGGGATCGGTGGGAGCGGCGGCGCGTTCGCCACGATGGCCCGCATTGCTGACCCGGACGATGCCCTCGGTACACAGTCCATCGGTGCGCAACGCCGCGAGTTCGGGCAGCAGGCGGGCGAAGATGCGCGGTGTCGCGGAAACCATATCGATCCGTTCGGAGACAATGGTTTCCGCGAGACTGCGACTATCCGGCGCGAGGACGACGGTGCCGCCGACCGCGAAAGTCGGCAGCAGCTGGTCCACACAGCCGCTCGCATGCGCCAGCGGCAACAGCACCAGATTGCGCAGTCCGTCGGTCGGCAGATCCAGCGCCGCGACGACGGAGCGGATCGCCGAGAGCAGATTTTCGTTGGTCAGCTCGACGCCCTTGGGCGCGACGGTGGCATTGACCGGACACAGCCCGGTGCCGCTGGTGTAGCAGAGCAGTGCCAGATCGTTCAGGGCCGCACCGTCATCGATGAAGGCGGCGCCGTCGGGCAGTTCGTCGCTGCCGCCGCCGAGTACGAAATCGGTACTGCTGTCGGCCATCACCCGCTCGGCCACCGCATCGGGCAGTCCGTCGTGCACCAGCACCGGGACCGCGCCGCTGAGCAGCGCCCCGAGGAAGGCCTGTACCCAGCGCGCGCCCGTCGGCATGTGGATGGCGACCCGGTCGCCGTAACCGATGCCGTGTTCCTGCAGACCGCCAGCGATGCGGGAGGCGCAGTGCCACAGTTCCCGATAACTCAGCCGGGGGCCGCCGATCTCCACGACCGCCTCCCTGGTCGAGAAGGCGTGTACCTGCAGATCCAATAGTTCGGTCAGCGCAGGGGTGAGATTGCCGTAGCGCAGCACCCCATCGGCGCCGCGGGCCAGCGGGGCGTCGCAAGAATGCGGACGGTTGAGTGGATATTCGACCAGAAACTGCGACATGGGTCCTCCGCACACGCCTGGAGCCTGCAGGCTCTTGCGACTATATGACGCGAGTCACATTTTCGCTGGCATAGGCGGTGAACTCGCCGACGCTCGTTCAAGCGCGGGGCTAATGGCGGACTTCGTCCGGCAGCGCCCGATTATGCGACGAACGTGTCCCGGCTGTCACCGACCGGTGTAGATCGCCTTTCCCGGTCCGACCTCCAGGAAGCTGCGCACCGCACCGCGCAGATCCGCGGTGTCGAACAGCGCACCGGACACCTCCGGCGTCACCGAATCCGCGTGCGCCACACCGCCGGATCGCCACGCCTCGATGATCTGCTTGGTCGCGGCATGCGCCCGGGTCGGGCCCTGGGCCAGGCGATTCGTCAACTCCTTCGCGGCGGCATCGACATCGTCGTGGATGGCGTTGACCACGCCCCATTCGGCCATGGTCGCGGCGTCGTAGAGATCACCGGTCATCACGAATTCGCGGGCGCGGCCCGAACCGGCGCGCTCGGCCAGTCGCTGTGGCCCGCCCATCGACGGCGTAAGACCGACGACCGTCTCCACCAGCCCGAATTTCGCCTTCGGCGCGGCCAGGATGATGTCGCAAGCCAGGGCCATTTCGAAGGCGGCGGTCAGGGTCAGGCCGTGCGCGGCGAAGACCACCGGACACGGCAGCGCCTCCAGCGGATGGATGATCTGCGCGAACAGGGTGCGCCACAGCGCGGCGCCCTGGTCAACTGTCAGCCCGTCGAAGACGTGCACGTCGACGCCACCGGAGACCAGCTTGCCCTCGGCCCGCAGCAGCACCGCGCGCGGCGGGTTGGCCGACAGCTCGGCGAGATCCTCGACGAGCGCGTCGAGCATCGACTGGTCGAATAGGTTCAGCGGCGGATTGGCCAGGGTGAGGGTCGCGACCTCGGCGCCGGCGTCGGTGGTTTCCCGGGTCAGCCTGGTGGCCTTCGTATCACTCATCCGGCAAGAGTAAGGCGTCCATCTGCCAGACTAGGCGAGTGACCAAGTCGGTATCGGAAAACGGCTCCTACGTCGAGCCCGGTGAGTTCAACCGGGACACGAACTACATCACCACACGCATTACTGCCGACGGACGCGACGGGTATCCGGTCGAGTCGGGCCGCTATCGGCTGATCGCGGCGCGGGCCTGTCCATGGGCCAACCGCACGCTGATCGTGCGCAGGTTGCTGGGGTTGGAAGACGTCATATCGCTCGGGCTGTGCGGGCCGACGCACGACAAGCTCAGCTGGACCTTCGATCTGGATCCCGGTGGGGTGGATCCGGTACTCGGCATCCCCAAGTTGCGGGACGCGTACCTCGCGCGGTTCCCGGAGTATCCGCGCGGCATCACGGTGCCCGCGATCGTGGACGTCCCCACCGGGCAGGTGGTGACCAATGACTACGCGCAGATCACCCTCGACTTCTCCACCGAATGGACCGAACTCCATCGCCCCGGCGCGCCGCAGCTGTATCCGCAGGAGCTACGGGCCGAGATCGACGAGGTGAACCTGGCCGTCTTCCGTGATGTCAACAACGGGGTCTATCGGTGCGGATTCGCTGGTACGCAGGAGGCGTACGAGGTGGCCTACGATCGGCTCTTCGCTCGGTTGGACTGGCTGTCCGAACGGCTCGCCACCCAGCGTTACCTGGTGGGCGACACCATCACCGAGGCCGATATCCGGTTGTTCACCACGCTGGTCCGCTTCGATCCGGTCTATCACGGCCATTTCAAGACCAACCGCTCCAAACTGAGCGAAATGCCGGTGCTCTGGGCCTATGTGCGCGATCTCTACCAGACGCCCGGATTCGGCGACACCATCGATTTCGGGCAGATCAAGGCGCACTACTACGTGGTGCACACCGATGTGAACCCGACCCAGATCGTGCCCAAGGGTCCGGAGCTGACCAACTGGCTGACCCCGCACGGCCGAGAAGCGCTGGGCGGCAGGCCATTCGGCGACGGCAACCCGCCGCCACCGCCACCGCTCACGGAAAGGGTCCCAGCCCTGCGCGAACCGGCGTGATCGAACCGACACGCTGGGAACCCGGCCGACCGGGTACATCGTTGTCATGACGAGTTGATGGCGGCCGGTGCAATAAGGTCGTTCCGTACGGGCGGAAGAGGAGGATATCGCCGTGTTCAAAGGCACGTTCGAGAAGACGGTGGTCCAGCTACTCGATACCGGGTCCCGCCTGCAGGCGCCCGCGGTCGCCAAGTACGTGGACCGGCTGCGGCGTTCGCATCCGTCGGAGAACCCCGCGCAGATCATCGAGCGACTGGAGCACCAGTACCTGCTCGCGGTCACCGGCAGTGGCGGTGCGGTCGGTGCGACGGCCGCCGTGCCGGGAGTCGGCACCATCGCGGCACTCGCGGCGGTCAGTGCCGAGACGACCTTCTTCATGGAGGCGTCCGCGGTGTTCACGCTGGCCGTCGCGGCCGTGCACGGCATCTCCCCCGAAGACCAAGAGACGCGGCGGGCGCTGGTGCTCGCGGTCGTGCTCGGTGAGAGCGGGATGGAGATCGTCGAGAAGACGGTCGGTCATTCGGCGAAGAACTGGGGCACGCTGTTCGCCAATAGGATTCCCGGCCTGTCGAGCATGAACGATTCGCTGCTCAAGCGATTCATCATCCGCTTCATCACCAAGCGGGCCGCATTGATGGCGGGCAAGGTGGTGCCAGCCGGTATCGGAGCGGTGATCGGCAGCGTCGGCAATCGGGCGCTCGGTAAGACCACGATCGGCAACGCGCGCAAGGCATTCGGGCCCGCGCCGGTGACCTGGCCCGCCGATCGGCAGCTCGTCATCGACGCCGATCCGCTGCCCGCCCTGGATCCGGCCAAGCCGCAACCCCCGACCACGCCACGATGAGCGCGGGCCGACCGCTCGCCTTCTCCGTTCGCGGCCTGACCAAGCGCTACGACCTGGTCACCGCGGTCGAAAACGTGAGCTTCACCGTGCCGTCCGGTACCACCGCCGCCCTGGTGGGTCCGGCGGGCGCGGGTAAGTCGACGATTCTGCGGATCCTGCTCGGCCTGCACCAGCCGACCTCCGGAACCGCCGCGGTCGGCGGGCCGGGCTCGCGGCGGCGAGACGGATCCGCGGTTGTCGTCGGCGGCATGTTGCAGCCACGTGGGCTGCATCCGGCTCGAAGCGCACGTGATCATCTGCTGGTGTATGCGGCAGCCGCGGGAGTAGAGGACGCGCGGGTCGACGAGGTGATCCAGCTGGTCGGCCTCGGCGAGTTGGCGAGGACACGGGCGGGCGAGCTGTCGGACGGATCGCAGACCCGGCTGGCCTTGGCGACCGCGCTGCTCGGTGATCCGCAGCTGCTGATTCTCGACGAGCCCTTGGCCGGTCTCGACGCGGCGGAACGCGCCTGGCTGGCGGAATTCCTGCGGCGGCACACCCGTCGCGGTGGCTCGGCCCTGTTGTCCAGCGAGAGCCTCGCGAACGTGATTCCGATGGCGGACAACATCATTGTCGTGAGCGAGGGCTCGGTGGTCTATCAGGGCACTCCGGCCCGGATTCGGCGCGGCCACCCCGATCGGCTGGTCGTCGCCGCATCGACCCCGATCGCACTCGCGACCATGTTGGCCGCACAGGGCTTCACCGATGCGGTGATCCGCCCCGACGGACGCCTCGCCGTCGCCGAAGCGACCGAAGCGCAGATCCGCGCGGCGGCGGCGGCAGCCGGTGTGCGCGTGGACAATATCGCCGCCGACCAGATCCATCCCGACCGAGTGCTCGCCTCATTGGTCAAACCGGCCCGCCCACCCCAGCCCGCCCCCTATGCCGGGATCGCACCGCAGCAACCGACCCCCTACGGGATTACACGATGATCGCCGTTCTGCCACCGGACCTCGTTCCGGCCGTCAACTCCGAGGTCCGCAAGGTCAGCACACTGCGCGCCGGCCGAATCCTGGCCGCGCTGATTCCCGCGGTCGCCCTCGTCGCGAGCACGGTGACCGTATTGCTCGCCGGCCCCGCCGATCCGAAATCCAATCCGGCCACAGGCGCGGCGACCATCGGGCTCTATATCGGTCTCGCGGTCGCGATCGTGCTGGCCGGTGCCTTCGGCGCGGCCGGTGCGGGAGCCGAATACCGTTACGCGACAATGCCGACCACCGCCCTGTTCACCTCCGACCGGGACCGGCTCGTCGCCGCGAAGTTCCTCGTCACCGCGGGCTTCGCCCTGGCAGCGACCTTCGTCGTCGAACTCATCGCCTTCGCCTGCCTGCTCGGTTTCGGCCGCGGCAAATTCGACTTCGGGGTGCGCTTACTCGCCGTCCTCGGCGGCGGGCTACTCGCCGCGGTCTGCTGGTCACTGATCGGCGCCGGCCTTGGCCTGCTGCTGCGCACCTCCACCACCGCGGTCCTGGCGATGCTCGGCTGGCTGGTGATCATCGAACCGTTGATCTGGGTCGTCGCCAAGGCGATCGGTTTCGCCGGAGTGGTCACCGTCCTGCCCGGCTCCGCCACCGTCAGCACCGTCGCCGTCGGTTCCTTCAAAGACAGCGACTTCCTGGCCCCCACCCCCGCCGCCCTGGTGGTCCTTATCCTCTGGACCATCGCCACCGCGGGCGGTGCCTGGTGGCTACTCCGCACCCGCGACATCTGATTACTCGACCGCCGAGCGCAGTCGAATGGCGGCCCAAAACCCCACCACCAACCACCATTTGACTACGCTCGGCGAACTCTCCGCCAAACCATCCCCGGACCAGCAGACCCCGAGAAGTCGGTGCGGGACAACATGCCCCACCGGCAGGGAACAACACAAGGGCGAGACGTGTCATTACCGTCGGTACCAGCACGACAAGACGGGATGAGCAGCGGAGTGACCGAGCGCGATATGGGTTGGATGCGCAGATTGTGGACCGAGTGCCGGAGCCACCGGGGAACGGTCACGGGCATCGCGATCGCATTGGCGGCCGGAGCACTGGTCGAGATCTCCGCGCCACTGCTGACCAAGCGCGCGGTCGATGCGGCCGGAGTGGGTGACACCTCCGTCATCGGGACCATCGCGGCCCTGCTCGCCCTGGTCGCATTCGGCCGCTTCACGGCGGCCTTCGGACGCCGCATGCTGGCCGGACGGCTTTCCCTCGATGTGCAGCACTCGCTGCGTGTCAGCCTGCTCGCCTCGCTACAGCGACTGGACGGCGTCGGGCAGGACGCGCTGCGCACCGGACAGGTGGTGTCGCGTTCGATTACGGATCTGCAGTTGGTACAGGGCCTTTTGGCGATGACGCCGCTGTCCGGGTTGGCATTGCTGGAGTTCCTGCTGGCCGCCGCAGTGATGGTGTGGCTGTCGCCGCCGCTGGCCGCCGTCGCATTGCTGGTGGTTCCGGCAATCGCGGTGCTGGTGTATCGGATGCGGCCCCGCCTGTACGCGGCAACGTGGTCGGCGCAGCAGCGAGCAGCCGAGGTCGCGCAACATGTCGAAGAGACCGTCACCGGCGTCCGGGTGGTCAAGGGCTTCGGGCAGGAAGCCCGGATGGTGCGGGTGCTGGAGGAGCACGGGCGCGTTCTCTACGCCGAGCGCATGCGCGCCGCCAAGATCAATGCGCGCTTCGCCCCCGTGGTGACCACGATTCCGCAAGCCGGACTGGTCGCGGTGATCGTCGTCGGTGGGCTGCTCGCCCTGCACGGCGTCATCGGCATCGGCACCTTTCTCGCCTTCTCCGCATACGTCACCACCATGACCGTCACCACCCGCACCATGTCGTCGGTGGTGATCATGGCCCAGCTGACCAGGGCCGCCGCCGAGCGGGTCTACCAGGTCATCGACGCCGCGCCCGAAATCGCCGACCCGCCCGCACCCGCCGAACTCCCCGATGGGCCCTTGGGTATCGAAATCGATGCGCTGACGTTCGGGTTCGAGACCTCGCAGCCCATCCTGCGTGACCTCGATCTGACCGTGCAGCCCGGCGAAACGGTTGCCATCATCGGGCCCGCAGGCTCCGGAAAGTCAACGCTCTCACTGCTTCTCCCCCGCTTCTACGCCCCGGAGTCCGGCACCATCCGCCTATTCGGATCCGCGGAAACCACTGAGCAGGTGGATATCGCCGACCTGCGCGCGTCCGATTTGCGCGGCGCGGTCGGGGTGGTGTTCGACGACCCGTTCCTGTTCAGCGACACCATCGCCGCGAATATCGCCCTCGGCCGACCGGAGGCCACCGACGCCGAAATCCGCTATGCCGCAAAGCTTGCCGCGGCCGACGAGTTCATCACCGAACTCACCGACGGCTACGACACCGTGGTCGGCGAACGCGGATTGACGCTCTCCGGCGGACAGCGGCAGCGAATCGCGTTGGCCAGAGCACTACTGGCGCGGCCACGGATTCTGGTGCTCGACGACGCGACCTCCGCGGTCGACGCGGTGACCGAGGCCGCCATCTTCGAGAAACTGCCCGATGCGGGCGGACGCACCACATTGATCCTGGCGCATAGGGAATCCACACTGGCTCATGCGGATCGGGTGATCCGGCTCCCCGGTCCGATCTCGTACGCCACCGAGGAAGCCACAATCGCCGACATTCCAGCGGCAGCCGGTTCCGGGCGCACCAGCGATTCCGGAAGCGCCACCACCGATGCCGGACACGCCCCAGCCACCGATTCCAGGCGCACCACGGCCACCGATTCCAGGGGCACCACGGCCACCGATTCCAGGGGCACCACAGCTACCAATCCCGGACGGACCACCGCTAGCGGCCCCGGACGCACTACTACCAGTTTCGCCCGCACCACCACACCGACCAGCGGCCCAGGCGGATTCTCCGGCGCAGCAGCCGATCTCAGCGAAACCCCCGAATTACGCCGCACCATCGAACGTCTGCCACCGGCCACCGAACAACCCGACCTCGACGACGAGCAGTTGCGCCAACCCGATCCCGGATTCCGACTCGCTCGCCTGTTGCGTCCGGTGCGCTGGCTGGTTCTAACCGTAATCACCCTGCTCGCACTGGACACCCTCATCGGCGTCGCCTTCCCGCCGATCGTCCGCTATGCCATCGATTCCGGTGTGAGCGGCCATGATTCAGGTGCACTCGCCCGAGCCGGAGTGCTCGGCGCGGTGTTGGTGGTGCTCGGTCTCGCGGTCGGCGCGGCGACCACCGTCCTCACCGCCCGCAGCGGCGAACGCGTCCTCTACGGGCTCCGTGTGCGCAGCTACGCCCATCTGCAACGGCTGGGATTGGACTACTACGAGCGCGAGCTGTCCGGTCGCATCATGACCCGGATGACCACCGATGTGGACGCACTCTCGACCTTCCTGCAAACCGGCGTCGCGACCACGCTGATCGGCGCGCTCACCCTGGTCGGTATCGCAGTGGCGCTATTGGTCATCGATGCCTCGCTGGCCGCGGTGGTGCTGATCGCACTGCCGCCGCTGCTGGTGGCGACGGCACTGTTCCGCCGCGTCTCCTCCACCGCCTACACCGTCTCGCGCGAACACGTCTCGACCGTCAATGCCGATTTCCAGGAAAATGTCGCCGGGCTGCGCGCCATCCAGGCCAACCGGCACGAGCCGGTCGCCGCCCGCCGCTTCGCCGAATACTCCGATCGCTATCGCGCCAGCCGGATGCGCGCCCAGCGCGCGATCGCCATGTACTTCGCCTTCGTCATCGCCTGGGCGGATCTGGCGCTGGCCGCGGTCGTGTACTTCGGCGCGCGCGAAGTCGCCGAGAACACCACGACCGCGGGCACACTCATCGCCTTCGTGCTCTACCTGCAGCTGCTCTTCGGCCCGATCCTGCAGTTGTCCCAGGTTTTCGACGGCTACCAGCAGGCGCGCGTCGGCCTGCGCCGCATCGGCGACCTGCTGCGCACCCCGTCCTCGATCGCCGCCGATCCACCGGACGCGATCGCGATCGACCACGGATTGCGCGGCGAGGTCTTCCTCGACGAAATCCGATTCCACTATCCGAGCACCGAGAAGCCCGCCCTCGACGGAGTGTCACTGCGGATTCCGGCCGGATCGACGCTGGCTTTGGTCGGACCGACCGGCGCGGGCAAATCGACCATCGTCAAGTTGCTGGCCCGCCTCTACGATCTGCCCAGCGACAACCCGGGTGCGATCGCGGTCGACGACATCGACATCCGCGACTACCGCCTCTCCGACTACCGCGCCCGGCTCGGCATCGTCCCCCAGGAAGCTCACCTCTTCACCGGCGACGTCGCCAGCAACATTGCATTCGGGAAACCTTCCGCGACCGAAGCGGAAATCGCGGCGGCCGCCACCGCGGTCGGTGCGGCCGACATGATCGCCGCGCTACCGCAGGGCATGCGTCATCCGATCGGCGAGCGCGGCCGCGGCCTCTCGGCGGGCCAACGCCAGCTGATCGCACTCGCCAGGGCCGAACTGGTCCGTCCGGATCTGCTGCTGCTCGACGAGGCCACCGCCACCCTCGATCCGGAGACCGAGGCATCGGTGCTGGTAGCGAGCCGATCGCTGACGCGCGGCCGGACCACCGTCGTCGTGGCGCACCGGCTGGGCACCGCCGCGCGAGCCGATCGGATCGCCGTCGTGGAACGCGGACGAATCGCCGAAATCGGGCCGCACGACACATTGGTTGCGGCTGGCGGCCGCTATGCCCAGCTCTGGGCGGCGGCCACCGAAACGGGGGGAATATTCTCGGGTGAGGACGGGTCGTCATCTTTGGGATCGGAGTTGTCCGGTGGTCAGTCGATCCACTGATTTGCTGCTGGGCCTATCCTCAGAGAGGGCGCATCGGCGCGCATCCGCTGATCCCCGTGCCGGGCACGTCACAAACGTCGCAGCGCGAAGAACGAAATGAGGCGAACACCTGCTGTGAGCAGCTCAACTTCCCAGTTCGGACAGAACCAGTGGCTAGTCGATGAGATGTATCAAAAGTACAAACAGGATCCATCTTCCGTCGATGAAAGTTGGCACGAGTTCCTCGCCGATTACACGCCCGAAGTCCCGGGTGATTCCGGTAACAACAGCGCCGCGCCCGCGGCCGCGCCCGCGCAGGTGGCCACCCCGGCACCGGCCCCCGCGCCGGTGAACGCGGCCCCCGCCGCTGCGGCCCCTGCCGCTGCCGCCCCCGCCGCTGCGGCCCCCGCTCCGGCAGCGCCCGCGCCCGCCGCGCCGAAGCCTCCCGCGCCCGCGAAGCCCACCACCCGCGCACCGCAGACGACTCCCGCACCGACCTCGAACGCCGCGCCCACTTCCGGCGCGCCGAAGGCCGCCGACACCGCGACCGACGAGGCGAAGGTCCTGCGCGGCCCGGCCGCCGCCGTGGTCAAGAACATGTCCGCGTCGCTGGCCATCCCGACCGCGACCAGCGTGCGCGCCATTCCAGCGAAACTGATGATCGACAACCGCTTGGTCATCAACAACCACCTGGCCCGCACCCGCGGCGGCAAGATCTCCTTCACCCACCTGCTCGGCTACGCGATCGTGCAGGCGGTCAAGTCGTTCCCGAACCTGAACCGGCACTTCGCCGAAATCGACGGCAAGCCGAACTCGGTCACTCCGGCACACACCAACCTCGGTCTCGCCATCGACCTGGCGGGCAAGGACGGCAGCCGCTCGCTGGTCGTCGCGGCCATCAAGGGCTGCGAGGCCATGACCTTCGGGCAGTTCCACACCGCCTATGAGGACATCGTGCGCCGCGCCCGCGACGGCAAACTCGGCATCGACGACTTCACCGGCGTCACCATCTCGCTGACCAACCCGGGCACCATCGGCACCGTGCACTCGGTGCCGCGGCTGATGCCGGGCCAGGGCGCGATCATCGGCGCAGGCGCAATGGAGTACCCCGCCGAATTCCAGGGCATGAGCGACGAGCGCATCAACGAGCTCGGCATCGGCAAGCTGATGACCCTGACCTCGACCTACGACCACCGCATCATTCAGGGCGCGGAGTCCGGCGACTTCCTGCGCACCATCCACAACCTGCTTATCAGCGACGAGTTCTACGACGAGATCTTCCACGGCCTCGGCGTGCCCTACGAGCCGGTGCGCTGGCGCAAGGACGTCAAGGAACGCGGCGTCGACAAGAGCACCCGCGTACTCGAGATGATCGCGGCCTACCGCAACCGCGGCCACCTGATGGCAGACACCGATCCGCTGCGGCTGGTCAAGGACAAGTTCCGCAGCCACCCGGACCTCGATGTCACCCAGCACGGCCTCACCCTGTGGGACCTGGACCGCACCTTCGATGTCGCGGGCTTCCACGGCCAGGAGCGGATGAAGCTGCGCGATGTGCTCTCGGTGCTGCGCGATGCGTACTGCCGCCACGTCGGTGTGGAGTACACCCACATCCTGGAAACCGAGCAGCTGCAGTGGATTCAGGAGCGGGTCGAGCAGAAGCACGTCAAGCCGACTGTCGCACAGCAGAAGTACATCCTGAACCGGTTGAACGCGGCCGAGGCCTTCGAAACCTTCCTGCAGACCAAATACGTCGGCCAGAAGCGCTTCTCACTCGAGGGCGCCGAAGCCGTCATCCCGATGATGGACGCCACCATCGACCAGTGCGCCGAGCATTCGCTCGATGAGGTCGTCATCGGTATGCCGCACCGCGGCCGCCTGAATGTGCTCGCCAATATCGTCGGCAAGCCGTACTCGAAGATCTTCACCGAGTTCGAGGGCAACATGAACCCGGCCGCCACCCACGGCTCCGGCGACGTGAAGTACCACCTCGGCGCGCGCGGCACCTACCTGCAGATGTTCGGCGACAACGAGATCGAGGTCTCGCTGACCGCCAACCCCTCGCACCTCGAGGCGGTCGACCCGGTGCTCGAGGGTCTGGTCCGCGCCAAGCAGGACCTGTTCAACAAGGGCGATGGGCCGGAAGGCTTCTCCGTCATGCCGCTGATGCTGCACGGTGACGCCGCGTTCGCGGGTCAGGGTGTGGTCGCGGAAACGCTGAACCTGTCGGGGCTGCGCGGTTACCGCGTCGGCGGCACCATCCACATCGTGGTGAACAACCAGATCGGCTTCACCACCGCACCGGACAACAGCCGCTCCACCGAATACTCCACCGACATCGCGAAGTTCATCGGCGCGCCGATCTTCCATGTGAACGGTGACGACCCGGAGGCCTGCGACTGGGTGGCGCGTCTGGCGGTCGACTTCCGCCAGAAGTTCCGCAAGGACGTCGTGATCGACATGATCTGCTACCGGCGTCGCGGTCACAACGAGGGCGACGACCCGTCGATGACCCAGCCGTACATGTACGACGTCATCGACACCAAGCGCTCGGTGCGCAAGGCCTACACCGAGAGCCTGATCGGCCGTGGCGACATCTCGCTCAAAGAGGCCGAGGACGCGCTGCGTGACTACCAGGGTCAGCTGGAGCGGGTCTTCAACGAGGTTCGCGAGCTGGAGAAGTACGTCCCGGAGCCGAGCGAATCGGTCGAGGACGACCAGCAGGTGCCTGCGACCGTCGTGACTGCCGTGGACAAGACCGTGCTGCAGCGCATCGGCGACGCCTTCGTCGGTGTCCCCGAGGGCTTCAATGTGCACCCGCGCGTCAAACCGGTGCTGGAGAAGCGGCGCGAAATGGCGTACGAGGGCAAGGTCGACTGGGCCTTCGCCGAGTTGCTCGCCTTCGGCACGCTGATCGACGAGGGTCGTGCGGTGCGCCTGACCGGTCAGGACTCGCGTCGCGGCACCTTCACCCAGCGCCACTCGGTGATCATCGACCGCAAGACGGCCGAGGAATACACCCCGCTGCACAACATCGGCAGCTCCAACCCGGGGTGGTTCGCGGTGCACGACTCGGCGCTGAGCGAATACGCCGCCGTCGGCTTCGAATACGGCTACTCGCTGGGCAACCCGGACGCACTCGTGTTGTGGGAAGCGCAGTTCGGTGACTTCGTCAACGGCGCGCAGTCCATCATCGACGAGTTCATCTCCTCCGGTGAGGCCAAGTGGGGTCAGCTGTCGGAGGTCGTGCTGCTGCTGCCGCACGGTCACGAGGGTCAGGGCCCGGACCACACCTCCGGTCGCATCGAGCGCTTCCTGCAGTTGTGCGCCGAGGGCTCGATGACGGTCGCCGTGCCGTCCACCCCGGCGAACTACTTCCACCTGCTGCGCCGCCACGCACTGGACGGCATCCGCCGCCCGCTGATCGTCTTCACCCCGAAGTCGATGCTGCGCAACAAGGCTGTCGTCTCGGACCTGAAGGACTTCACCGAATCGAAGTTCCGCTCGGTCTTCGATGAGCCCACCTACGAACAGGGCGTCGGCGACCGCAGCAAGGTCAAGCGCGTCCTGCTCACCAGCGGCAAGCTCTACTACGAGCTGGTCGCCGAAAAGGCCAAGCAGAAGCGCGAAGACGTCGCGATCGTGCGCATCGAGCAGCTCTACCCGCTGCCCAAGTTCCGCCTCAACGAGGCGCTTGCTGGTTACCCGAACGCGACGGATATCGCCTGGGTCCAAGAGGAACCGGCCAACCAGGGCGCTTGGCCCTTCTTCGGCCTGAACCTCCCGGAACTCCTCCCGGAGCGCTTCACCAAACTCCGCCGCATCTCCCGCCGCGCCATGTCGGCCCCCTCCTCGGGTTCGTCGAAGGTGCACGCCGTGGAGCAAGCCGAAATCGTCGCCGAGGCCTTCGAGCCGACCGCGTAGTTTCCCGCTGACCCGACGCCGGGCCGAATCCACTCTCCCCCAGAGTGATTCGGCCCGGCGTTGCTCGTGGTAGCCAGTTATTACCGTGGGGGCGGTGGCGCCCCAGCGCTGCCGGCGGCGGGGGCAGGGTCGGGGCGCGAAGCTGGGGTGACGCCTGGGACTCGGTCTTGTACCACGAAACTCGCGCGAGTTCGGATGGGGGCGCCGGGGCGGCGGATGTAGGGGACGATGCGGAAATCGGCGTGCCACAGGGTGTGGTCGAGGTGGACTCGGACGTATCCGCGTTGGGAGTTGAAGAATTTCATGTCGGGGTTGGCGGCCAGGAGGTTGCGGCCAGTGGGGTTCATGTCGGTGCCGTCGCCGCCGGTTGTAATCGAGGTGCCGGTGAATTCGGCTGCTACGACCGGAGATTCGGCGGTGGTGTAGTCGGGGCGGAGGTCGGCGGCGTAGTTGTGGTGGCGGTCGCCGGTGATGACGACGAGGTTGTGGATATCGCGGGCGGCGGCGGTGGCGAGGACGGTGTTGCGGTCGGATACGTAGGCGTCCCAGGCATCGGTGCCGAAATTGGTCCCGGGGCCGGGGTCGTAGTCGGATTTGGCCATCGCCACCTGGTTGCCGAGGATCTGCCAGCGGGCGGTGGAGCGGGTGAGGCCGTCGAGCAGCCAATCGCGTTGTGGCACACCCAGAATCGAGCGATCGGGCGAAAGTCGGCCCGGGCAGTCGTCGCCGATATTGCCGTTGCCGCATGCTCCGCCGGTGCGGTATTGGCGGGTGTCGAGCATGGTGATGTCGGCGAGGTCGCCGAAGGTGTAGCGGCGGTGGATGCGCATGGCCGGGCCGGACGGCAGGGCGGCGATGCGCAGTGGCTGGTGTTCGTACATCGCTTGGAAGGCGGCGGCTTTGCGGCGGCGGAACAGGGCGGGGATGCGGTAGATGTCGAGGCCGAGGCCGGGGTGGTCGGCGAACCAGTTGTTGTCGATCTCGTGGTCGTCCATGGTGACCAGCCACGGGAAGGCCGCGTGCGCGGCACGCAGCGGTTGCTCGGCCTTGGCCTGGGCGTAGCGCAGCCGGTAGCCGGGTAGATCGACGGCTTCGGCGGCCAGATAGGGCTCCACCGACATCCCCGCACGGCCGCGGTTCCAGCCGCGTTCGTAGATGTAATCCCCGAGGTGCACAACGAGATCGAGGTCTTCGGCGCTCATATGCTCATAGGCGGTGTAGTAGCCGGAAGTCCACGATTGACAGGACGCGAACGCGAATCGCATTCGCGCAGTGAGCTGTCCGGTCGATGGAGCCGTTCGGGTGCGACCGATCGGCGAAATCGCCGAGCCCGCGCGGAATCGATAGAAGTACCAGCGATTCGGCTCCAGTCCCCCGACCTCCGGATGCACAGTATGTGCGAGTTCGCGCGTGGCGACCGCACTCCCCCGCGCCACCACCTCCCGGAACAGCTCGTCGCGCGCAACCTCGTAATCAACGGTTACCGGATGCTGCGCCATGCCCCCGAGCCCGTCCGGCGCCAACGGATCCGGCGCCAACCGCGTCCACAACACCACCCCATCCGGCAGCGGATCCCCCGAGGCCACCCCCAACGTGAACGGATCTCCCAACCACCGCGGCGCCCGAAACCGCCCACTGCTCGCCGCCGATACCCCCACCAACACCGCAACCGATCCAGCCGTACCCACCCTCAACAGCTGCCGACGAGACAGACCCATACGTCAGGATATCCGCCACTCGAAGTGCTCGTCACCCACGAAGCGCGGCGGCCAGTGCGGGGTTCAGCGAAAGGGCCAGGGCCAGTAGGGATTCGACCAAGAGGTCGACCAGTTGTTCGCGGGTGATGGTTTCGTGGCGGAGCCAGGTGAGGGTGGTTTCCTCTACGAAGGCGATCCAGCCACGCATGGCGAGGGTGAGGCGGGGGCGGTCGGTGTCCGGAATGTCGACGGGCACTTCGGTCAGGATGATGTCGATGATGGCGTTGCGGGTCTGGTCGACGAGTGGGAGCACCTCGGCGCTCACACTCGCCGGGCCGCGCAGCAGCGATACGTACGAATTGCGATTCTCGCCGACGTACTCGATGTAGCGCTCGATCGAATCGCGCAGCATCTCGAAGACCCCGAGGGTGCGGTCTGGCGCGACGCGCTCCAGCAACTCGGCATTGGCATGGCGGACTACCGCCAGCTGGAAGTCCTGTTTGGTCGGGAAGTAGTGGAAGAGCAGGCCACGCGAGATCCCGGCTTCCCCGGCGATTTCGGTGATCGAGATGTCTTCGATGGCGCGGTCCCCGAGCATCTTGGCGCCCAGGGTGATCAGTTGCAGACGGCGCTCGTCCGGGCTGAGCCGGGTGCGCTTGACAGTTTCTCCGGTGCCTCGACTACTCACGGGCCCATCTTACTGAACGCTGCTCAATACTGTTGACTCGTGCTCAATAGAGCCGTAGTCTGCATTATATGAGTCGCAAGGTTACAGACAAAGCTGTCAGCAACCGCCACGTCAAGACCATCATCATCGGCAGCGGTTTCGCTGGTCTGGGCCTGGCAATCCGGTTGAGCAAGCAGGGCCGCAACGATTACCTCGTGCTGGAACGCGGCAGCGATGTCGGCGGCACCTGGCGCGACAACACCTACCCGGGCGCGGCCTGCGATGTGCCGTCGCACCTGTACTCGTACTCGTTCGCGCTGAACCCGAACTGGTCGCGCTCGTTCTCCAAGCAGGGCGAGATCCAGCAGTACATCCAGGGCGTCGCGCGTGAGTACAACGTGCTCGACAAGCACCTGTTCAACTGCGACGTGACCGCGGCCCGCTGGAACAACGCCACCAACCTGTGGCATATCGAATCGACCCGGGGCAGCTTCACCGCCGACACCGTCGTATCCGCCGTCGGCGCACTGTGCGAGCCCGCGCTCCCGGATATCAAGGGCATCAACGGTTTCGAGGGCGAGATCTTCCACTCCGCGCGCTGGAACCACGACGCCGATCTGACCGGCAAGCGCGTCGCCATCATCGGCACCGGCGCCTCGGCCATCCAGATCGTGCCGTCCATCGCCCCGAAGGTCGCGCACCTGGACGTCTACCAGCGCACCGCGCCGTGGCTGCTTCCCCGCATGGACCGCCCGTACACCCTGCCGGAACGTCTCGCCTTCCGGCGCATCCCGGGTTTCCAGCGACTATCCCGCGCCGCCATCTACGCCGCGCGCGAAACCCAGGTCGTCGGCCTGGCCAAGGTTCCGGCACTGATGCAGGCCTTCGAGCTGATCGCCAAGGCCAAGCTGCAGCTGGAGATCCGCGATCCGGAGCTGCGCAAGAAGGTCACCCCGAACTTCCGGATCGGCTGCAAGCGCATGCTGATCTCCAACGACTACTACCCGGCGCTGAGCCGCCCGAATGTGGACGTGGTCACCGACGGCATCGCCGAGGTGCGCGCGAATTCCATCGTCACCAAGGACGGCACCGAGCGCGAAATCGACGCACTCATCGTCGCGACCGGCTTCCACGTCACGGATTCGCCGACCTACAACGCCATCTCGGGCAAGGACGGTCGCACGCTGGCGGAGGTATTCGACGAGATCGGCCAGCAGGGTTACAAGGGTTCGGCCGTCGCCAACTTCCCGAATATGTTCTTCCTGCTCGGCCCGAACGTCGGCCTCGGCCACACCTCGATGGTGTACATGATCGAATCCCAGATCAACTACATCGCCGATGCTCTCGCCACCGTCGATCGCCTCGGCCTGCGCACGGTCGAGGTGAAGCGCGCGGTGCAGGACACCTACAACAAGAACCTGCAGGGCAAACTGGTGAAAAGCGTGTGGAGTACCGGTGGCTGCGCCAGCTGGTACCTGGACAAGCACGGCAACAACACCACGCTCTGGCCGGATTTCACCTTCGAATTCCGCAGGATTACAAAGAATTTCGACGTCTCCGCCTATGAGACGACTAGCGTCGAAAGCTCCCGAGACGATCTGAAAGTGGTGGCAGCACAGTGAGCAATGATGCTTACTTCAAGGGCAAGGTCTGTGTGATCACCGGGGCGGGTTCCGGCATCGGCCGCGCCCTCGCGGAGAACCTGGCCAGGCGCGGCGCCAAACTCGCGCTCTCCGATATCGATACCGACGGCCTGGCCGAGACGGTGCGCCGCTGCGAGGCGTACGGAGCCGAAATCAAATCCGATCGGCTGAATGTGACCGAGCGCGAAGCGGTACTGCTGTATGCCGACGCTGTGCAGGCGCATTTCGGCAAGGTGCACCAGATCTACAACAACGCGGGCATCGCCTACCACGGCGAGGTGATCCGCTCGGAGTTCAAGGACATCGAGCGCATCATGGACGTCGACTTCTGGGGCGTCGTCAACGGCACCAAGGCCTTCCTGCCGCTGCTGATCGAATCCGGCGATGGCCACGTCGTCAATGTCTCCAGCCTGTTCGGCCTCATCGCCGTCCCGGGCCAGAGCGCTTATAACGCAGCCAAATTCGCGGTGCGCGGGTTCACCGAGTCGCTGCGCCAGGAGATGCTTGCCGGCAAGCATCCGGTCAAGGTGACCTGTGTGCATCCCGGCGGCATCAAGACCGCCGTCGCCCGCAATGCCACCTATGCCGAGGGCATCGACAGCCAGAGTGCCGCATCGCTGTTCGACAAGAAGCTGGCCATTCACACACCGGAAATGGCCGCGCAGACCATTACCGAGGGCGTCCGCAAGGGACACGGCCGCGTGCTGATCGGCTGGGAGGCCAAGGTGCTCGACCTGTTCGTCCGGGTCACCGCCTCCGGCTACCAGCGCATCGCCGCCGCTGTGAACCGTCCCTTCCTACCCTGAACCAGCCCGGGGAATCGAGGAAAACCCATGCGTGACATCAACATTCCGCTACCCGTCGCGCGAGCGCTGCTGAGTCCGATTTTCCGGGTCTCGCTGAACGCGCGACTGCCCTGGCAGCTGCAGCGGCTGCTGCTCGATATCGGTTCGCACGCACAGTTTTTGCCACCGGACACGACCGTGCACCGGCTCCGCCTCGGCGGACGACCCGCGGAACGAATCACCGCGGGTTCGGCCAGGCCGAACCTGAACGCAGGCGCGGTGCTCTACCTGCACGGCGGCGGCTATGCGATTGGATCGCCGACGACGCACCGTTCACTGGCAGCCCGGCTGGCGCACGAAACTGGTTGCACCGTTTATGTCCTCGACTACCGATTGGCGCCGGAGCACCCGTTCCCCGCCGGGCTCGAGGACGCCGAATCGGCCTTCCTGGAGCTGGTCGGCAATATCGGCTACCGCCCCGAACAGATTGCGCTGTCGGGCGATTCGGCGGGCGGCGGGCTGTCACTGGCCACCGCACAGCGGCTCATCGCCGAACACGGCTACACCCCGGCGGCGCTCGGCCTGATCGCACCGTGGGTGGATCCGAATCAGGTCCCGGACAAGTTCCGCGATCTGGTGATCAACCGGCCGTGGTCGCGCGCATGCGCCGCGGCCTATCTCGGCGACGGGGACGGCAAGGACACCGGCTACGCACCGCTGCACGGTGAACTGCGGGGTTTGCCGCCGACGTATGTACAGGTCGATGTCAGCGAGCTGCTGCATTCGCAATGTGTCGAATTCGTGACGGCACTGCGGGTTGCGGGCGTCCATACCAGGTTCACCGAGAGCGAGGGGCTATGGCACGTCGCACAACTGCAGGCCGCGCTCGTCGGGGCCGCCGCGGCGGCACTGACCGAACTTGCCGATTTCCTGCGGGAAGCGGTCCAACCGATCTCGCTGCGCGACCTAGGATAGATAGTGGCTCACCTGCGCTAGTTCGAACGCACGAAACTCGAGACCGACTCCGTCCGACGACCACACATCGGGGCCCGACGAGAGTGCAGACGGGCCGCCGAAACTGACCCGGACCAGTTTTCCGGTGGCCGGAATGACGTCCCGGTCACAGGTGTCGTAGATTACTGGCGAGTAAACCCACGTGGAAGGGCACTGATGCGAGAGTTCGAAGTCCCGGCTTCCTACACCGTCCCGGAAGATGCGAACAATTCCGATAACGTCTTCCGGCATGCCGAACAGTCGCCCGGCGCGGTGCTGTTCAACGTCACCGACGGTGGCGGCTGGCGGGAAATCAAGGCCGCGGAATTCGCCAAGACGGTCACCGATGTCGCCAAGGGCCTCATCGCCTCCGGTCTCGAGCTCGGCGATCGCGTCGCCATCATGGCCCCGACCCGCTACGAGTGGGTGCTGCTCGACTTCGCCATCTGGGCCGCCGGTGGATGCACCGTCGCCATCTACGACAGCTCGGCCGCCGAACAGGCCAAGTGGATCCTGCAGGACTCCGCCACCAAGCTGCTGGTGATCGACAGCGATAAGCACCGCAAGGTCATCGATGAGATCGAAGCGGGCGCGCTGCCGGATCTGAAGGAGACCCTGCAGATCGACAAGGGCGCCGTCGACGATCTGATCGCGCGCGGCGCCGACCTCGACGACGCGACCGTGCACGCGCGCCGCGCCGAGGTCAATGCCAAGTCCCCGGCGACCCTGATCTACACCTCGGGCACCACCGGTCGCCCCAAGGGCGTCATGCTCTCGCATTCGAATCTGTACGCGGAGTCGAAGTCCGACCGGATCGCGCTGAAAAGATACGTCACCGAGGGCAAGAAGACGCTGATGTTCCTGCCGCTGGCGCACGTGTTCGCGCGTGCCGTCACGCTGGCCGCATTCGACGCCAAGGTGATCGTGGCGTTCACTGCCGACTGGTCCACCCTGGTCGAACAGTTCGGCAGCTACCGCCCGCACTTCATCCTCGCGGTGCCGCGCGTCTTCGAGAAGGTGTTCAACAGCGCCAAGCAGAAGGCGCACGACGGCGGTAAGGGCAAGATCTTCGACGCGGCCGCCGAGACCGCCATCGCCTACAGCCAGTCCCTCGACAACGGTGGGCCCGGCCTGGTGCTCAAGCTCAAGCACACGGTTTTCGACAAGCTCGTCTACAGCAAGCTGCGGGTCGCGCTCGGCGGTCAGTGCGAGGCCGCGGTCTCCGGCGGCGGACCGCTCGGTGCGCGCCTGGGCCACTTCTTCCGCGGCGTCGGCGTCACCATCTACGAGGGCTACGGCCTCACCGAGACCACCGCGGCCATCACCGTGAACACCCCCGGCAATATTCGCGTCGGCACCGTCGGCAAGCCGATCGAGGGCCATGCGGTGAAGATCGCCGAAGACGGCGAACTGCTGCTGCGCGGATCGGTTGTCTTCAACGGTTATTGGGGCAATGCCGAGGCCACCGAGGAGGCGTTCACGGACGGCTGGTTCAAGACCGGCGACCTGGGCGCGGTCGATGGCGACGGATACGTCACCATTACCGGCCGCAAGAAGGAAATCATCGTCACCGCGGGCGGTAAGAACGTCTCCCCCGGTCTGATGGAGGATTCGCTGCGGGCCCACCCGCTGATCAGCCAGGTCATGGTGGTCGGCGACGGACAGCCCTTCGTCGGCGCGCTGATCACCCTCGATCCGGAGGCGCTGCCGGGCTGGAAGGAACGCAACAACCTGCCCGTCGAGACCCCGATCGAGCAGATCATCGAGAATCCGGCGCTGGTCGCGGAGATCAATGCGGCGGTCGCGGAGACCAATAAGAAGGTCTCGCATGCCGAGGCGGTCAAGAAGATCCGCATCCTGCCTGTCGACTGGACCCAGGAGACCGGTGAGCTGACGCCGAAGATGTCGCTGAAGCGGGCCGTGGTGATGAAGCAGTACGCGTCCGAGGTGGAGAAGATCTACAGCTGACGCTGATTTTGCGAGGCGCCGTCCGCGAGTTGCGGGCGGCGCCTTTGCTTTTCGTTCAGCTGGGGAGGCGGTCCAGGAAGTCGGCGATGCGCGGCGCGATCTCGGCCAGGTGCGTCTCCAACGCGAAGTGGCCCGTATCGAAGACGTGCAGCTCGGCGTCCGGGAGATCGGCGAGGTAGGCGTGCGCGCCGGGCTCGGGGAAGAAGGGGTCGTTCGAACCCCAGACGACGAGGGTCGGCGGGGTGTACTTGCGCAGCCACTGCTGCCATTCGGGGTAGGCAGCGACATTCGACTTGTAGTCGAAGGCGAGGGCTACCTGGGCCTGCTTGCGGCCGGGCAGGTCGAGGAAATACTGATCGAGGATCCACGATTCGGGGCTGAGCACGGTCGGGTCGGGGACGCCCTGCTCGTACTGGCCGCGGGTTCCTTCCAGTGTGAGCAGACCGCGAATCGTGTCTTCGGCTCCTTCGTCCTCGGGCCGCAATGCGGTGAAGTCGCGAGCGAGATCCGATAGTCCCGCCTCGTAGGCATTGCCGTTCTGGACGATGAGGCCGTTGACCCATTCGGGGTGGCGCAGCGCGATGCGGAAGCCGACCGGAGCGCCGAAATCGAAGACGTACATGGCGAACTCGCGCAGTTCGAGCCGTTCGACGAAACACTCGACGACATCGGCCAATCGGTCGAACGAGTAGTTGAAATCGGCTGGTGCGGTGGTGTTTCCGAAGCCCGGGTAGTCCGGGGCGAGCAGCCGGTACCGCGCGCCGAGCACATCGAAGAGCCTGCGGAACTGGTGCGAGGCCGATGGAAAGCCGTGCAGCAGCAACAGCACCGGCGCGTCCGCGCGGTTCGGGACCGATTCGCGGTAGTGGACCTCGACGCCGTCGACATCGATGTGGCGGTTGTGGACGACAGGCAGCTCGATCATGGCTCCACATGCTTTCTATCCGTGATGTTGCATTAGTTCTAGCGGATCCACTTCTAATGTGTCAACTGCTCGATGTAGCATTAGATCCATGAGTGAAGCTCCGCTGGTCGGCGAGCCGTTGGCATTGGACCTGGTCAATACCCGGCCGACCGGTGTCGATCTGCTGGCGACGCCGGATGACCTCGCGAATTGGCTTGCGCTGCAGGTCGAACGGTTCCCGGAGTGGGCGGTTGCACACCCCACTTCCGCCGACCTCGCCGCCGTTCATGCGGTGCGCGACCACATCAGCGCCGTCCTCGACGCACTGCTCCACGATCGTCGCCCGCCCACCGATGCATTGCGCGGACTCAATGCCGCGCAGGCCGCCGCGCCCGCGATCCGACAGCTCGAGTGGGGCGGCGACGCGGTGATCGCGACCGCGCGCCGCACTGGCACGGTGGCCGAGAAGCTGGCCGCGGTCTTGGCCGAAGCCGCCGCCGAACTGCTCGCCGATCCAGCGATCGGCAAGCTGAAGCGCTGCGAGGCCGACGACTGCGTTCTGCTGTTCCTGCCCGCCCACCCACGCCGTCGCTGGTGCTCACCCGAGCGTTGCGGCAACCGGGTCCGCGTCGCCCGCTACTACCAGCGGCACAAGTCCGCGGACTGAGGTTCACGTCACCGAATGGTCATACTCCCCGACCGCACCCGGCAGTAGGCTCGGACCATGGCTGAACTGCGCTTTCGGGTGGCGGCGGGCATTGTCGCCGCCGGTCTGGCGCTCGGCGTGTCCGAGCTCGTGGCTGCCTTCATCGGCCCCGACAGCGCACCCCCGAACGCTCTCGGCTCCACCGTCATCGACCACACACCGGACGGCCTGCGCGAATGGGTCATCCAAACCTTCGGCACCAATGACAAGACCCTGTTGTTCGTCTGCATGGCACTCGTGGCCGTGCTGGTCGCCGGATTCATTGGAGCCATCGAACGAACAGATCACCCGCGAGGGTCCTGGCTCCTGGCCGCCCTCGGCCTGCTCACCGCCGCCATAGCCTTCGGCCGCACCGGACTCTCCACCGTCTGGCCCACCGTAATCGGTGTCGCCGCAGGCATTTACGCCCTCCGCGCCCTGACCTCCCGAATCGACGACGCAGCAGCCGCACACATGGCCCGGCCCGCCTCGCCGAAAACTACTGCCACCGAAGCCGACTCATCCAGCACCGACATGTCGGCCGCGCCCAGTAAGGGGGTTGGCGAGAGCGCGGCAGCATCGTCATCGGCGACACCGGAACCGGCTGCCACCCACCATGACTCGGCCGACCAGGGCGCGGCAGGGGTCCCCGAGGCCGGTCCGGTCACGGCGGAAGAACGAGCGTCGAGCAGCGGCGGGACAGCGGCCCGCTCGACCGCGGCGGCGGCCGAGAAGGAACCTGCGGCTTCGGGACCGCAGCGGCGACAGGTGTTGCGGGGCATTGCGATCACGGGTGGGCTGGCGTTGCTCAGTGGGGTGGGTGGGCGGCTGATCGGGGCACAGCGGCGGGATGTTTCCGGTGAGCGGGCGGCGATTCAATTGCCGGAGCCGAGTGGGCCGACCGTTTCGCTCGCACCCGACGCGGATTTGAAATTGCCGGGGCTGACGCCGTATCTGACCTCCAATAGCGACTTCTATCGGATCGATACCGCGCTGATCGTGCCGCAGGTATCCGTTGACGATTGGTCGTTGCGGATCCACGGGATGGTGGATCACGAAATCCAGCTCAGCTGGGACGATCTCGCCAAACGCACACCGGTCGAGACGCTGGTGACGCTGGCCTGTGTATCGAATCCGGTCGGCGGCGATCTGATCGGCAATGCGAGCTGGCGCGGCTACCGCCTGGACGAACTGCTCGCCGAGGCCGGACCGCATCCGGATGCCGATATGGTCCTGTCGCACAGCATCGACGGCTTCACCGCGGGCAGCCCGCTGGCCGTACTCACCGACGGTCGCGATGCGCTGCTCGCCGTCGGCATGAACGGCGAACCCCTCCCGGTCGCGCACGGCTATCCGGCCCGACTGGTCGTCCCCGGCCTCTACGGCTACGTCTCCGCCACCAAATGGGTAACCGAACTGGAGATCACTCGCTTCGATCGCGCCACCGCCTACTGGACCCGACGCGGCTGGTCCGCCTACGGCCCCATCAAAACCGGCACCCGCATCGACACCCCGCGCGCCCGCGCCAAACTGCAACCGGGCAGCACCGCCATCGCCGGCGTCGCCTGGGCCCAACACCGCGGCATCCGAGCCGTCGAAGTCCAAATCGACAACGGCCCATGGCAACCCGCCCGCCTGTCCACCGAACAATCCATCGACACCTGGCGCCAATGGGTCTACGACTGGAACGCCACCCCCGGCCCCCACACCATCCGCGCCCGCGCCACCGACGGCACCGGCGAAACCCAAACCGAAGCCCGCGCCCCCGTAGTCCCCGACGGCGCCACCGGCTACCCCTCCACCACCATCCAGGTCGGCTGACGATTACGGCGCATCAGACAACATTTCCGGCCCGGTGCGCGCTTACCAGCCGGTTGCGCTTGCCACGATAGGATCGGCCCGATACTCGTTGCCGGTCCCGAGGAGCAGCATGTCCGCCGTATTCGATTGGGCGCGGGAAGAGAACCTGCAGCCGGAGCCGATCACGGTGGAGATTTGGAAGGAACTTCCCGAAGACTTCTGCCGCCTGGTTGAGGTGGAGAACGGCGAAGCGGTCCGGGCGGAAGCACCGAGTCGACCGCATCAGACAGCGACGTTCAGACTTGCACACATGGTCGACCGAGCAATCGCCGAGCACGTCGACCAGTATCGGGACGAATGCCTGGACACAAGTATCGACTTCGATATCTTGCTGTGGGAAACGCCGCGAACAACCATCAGGCGACCCGATCTCGGCATTTACGACTGCGCACCCGCCGATCTCCGACCGCTGCCCGCTCACCTCGTAAAGCTGGTCATCGAGATCGTATCGCCGGGCACCACGAGGATCGACCTGGTCGAGAAGAAAGCGGAGTACGCCATTGCCGGTATCCCGTGGTACTGGATTGTCCGGATTGGCGATAACAGCGTCTCAATGATCGAGATCTTCGTTCTCGACCATGTCCTCGGCCAATACCGACCGCATGCGAAGTTGACGCCGAACGAGCCGCAGACCACCGTCGACCTACCGATTCGGATAACCATCGATTGGACTCAGCTGACGGGTCTGGCCCGCTGACGGGTCTGCCCCGTGCGCGAATTACGCACGGGGCACACAGAACTCAGACGCCGACGGCGTCAGCCTTGGCCAGGTCGGTCTTCGGGCCGGATGCGGCGGATTGGCCGTGGCGGATGAAGAGGGCCGAGGCGATCACACCGATCAGGAGGATGCCCGCGGGGAGCAGGATGGCTTGGCTGAGGGCGGTGCTGAAGGCGTCCTTGACGAATTCGGGGATGGCCCCCTGGCCCGCACCGCCTTCGGAGACCTTGCCGCCGCCGAGGCCGTTTGCGCTCATGCGGGCCGCCACCAAGGCGCTGATCGCAGCGCTACCGAGTACCGAACCGACCTGGCGGGTGGTGTTGTAGACACCCGCGCCCGCACCGGCCAGCTGGATCGGCAGGTTGTGCGTTGCGGTGGAGGCCAGTGGCGCCCAGATGCAGGCGTTGGCGAAACCGGCCAGCGCGGCCGAGACCAGGAACCACACCAGTGACGAATGCGGTGTCATCACCGCCGCGAACCAGAAGATCGACGCCGAGAATCCGATGAATCCGATGGTGGGCACAAGACGCGGGTGCAGCTTGTCGGAGACCTTGCCGATGATCGGTGCGAAGACGCCCGTGACGATCGCCATCGGCGCGAATACCAAGGCGGACTTGGTCGGTGACATTTCGCGCACCGCCTGCAGGTAGAAGTACGTCGGCACCATAAACGAGGTGACCGCCGCGCCCATGGTCGCGATGGCCACATTCGACATCGCGAAGTTGCGATCACGGAACAGCCCCAGTGGCAGCAGCGGCTCACCGGTATTGCGCGACTGATTCACCAGGAACACCGCGAGCACAACAACACCCGCGCCGATCATCAGCCAGATGCGCAGCGACCAGTCGTAGGTATTGCCCTCCTGGATACCGAAGACCAGCAGGAACAGACCGATACCGCTGAGCACCACACCCGGGATGTCGAACTTGTGCTCATGCGTCGGCAGCGCCGGAACCAGCCAGACCGCGAGCGCGAAGGCGACGATGCCGACCGGAACATTCACGATGAAGATCCACTCCCAGCCGAGCCCGTCGACCAGCACGCCGCCGAGGATCGGGCCGACCAGCGTGGCCAGACCGGCGACACCGCCCCAAAGACCCATGGCCGCCCCGCGCTTGTCCGGCGGGAAGGTCCTGGTGATCACCGCCATGGTCTGCGGCGTCATCATCGCGGCGCCGAGACCCTGCACGGCCCGCGCGGCGATCAGCATGGTGATCGATCCGGACAGACCGCACCACAGCGAGGCGGCGGTGAATACGGCCAGACCGATCAGGTACAGGTTCTTGGGCCCGTAGCGATCACCCAGCCGACCCGTGACCAGCAGCGGCACCGCATAGGTCAGCAAATACGCGCTGGTCACCCAGATGACCTGGGAGATGTCGGCCTGCAGATCCGTCATGATCGCCGGGTTCGCGACCGCGACGATGGTCATATCCAGCAGGATCATGAAGAAGCCGACGACCAGCGCGAACAGCGCTAGCCACGGATTACGTTGTGTGGTCATGGATTTGGTTCCTATCTCGGATGTCTGTTCCGGAGGGCGTGTGCACACCGGTACACATCAGGGCGATGACGCGCTGGTCTCGTTCCAGCGGCGCGGCACCGGGGGTGGTTCGGAATGTTCCTGGTCGGACCAGGGGTGCTGATGTTCGGTTATGCGGACGCCGGTGGCCGGATCGAATTCGTCCCACTCCATCTCGCCGCTGTCCAGTTCGGAGATCAGGTTGTCGACCCACGCGATCTCGGCGGCGATGGTGGCACGCAGGTACGGGAGCACGATCCAGTAGCGCCGCGGTACCGCGTGCAACCCCGCCCACTGGCTCATCATGTCGACGTCGGCGAGGTCCTGCGCCAATCGCTCGACCCGCTCCCGCAGTAGCGCGAGCACTTCCGGCGCGGGCAGGTTGTGCGCCTCCGCGAGGGCGACCGGGAACACCGGGTATTCCCGCCCGGGATTGCGCAGGATCTCGGCGATCCGGGAACGCAATGCCTCCCGGCCGCTTTCGGTGATCCGGTAGGTGGTGCGCTCCGGCCGATTCCCGTCCCGATCGACGCCCTCGGCCTGCACCATTCCTTGGTCGGCCAACCGCGTCACCGTGTGATAGAGCGAGCCCGGACGCACCTTCACCAAGATGTCCTCCCGACGGGCGATCAGCAGTTGATACGCCTCGTAGGGATGCATGGGCCGCTCGTCGAGCAGCGCGAGCACGGCGATCGCCAATGGCGTCACCGACGGGCGCGCGTGCTGCCCCATGTCCGGTCACCTCCTGCACAACACTCGCGGATGCGAGATCGAATTCCTGGAGCACGATAGCCATGGCCACCGACATACTCCGCATCAAATACTCCACGTGGAATATACGGCGCGGAACAGTCCACCCACAAGACCGCGGAATCGATCGGTAATGTGATCGGCGACATAGCAAACGGCCCGAGCGTGAACCGCTCGGGCCGTCGTGACCAGGGATTTTCTAGAGTGCGTGGTCGTCCAACCAGGTGCGCGCCACCTCGGCGGCAGCGGCACCTTCGCGTACCTTGCGGATCATCTCCGCCAAGTCATCGGTCGTCAGCTCACCCGCGACATAGTTCAGCTTCTTGATCTGCCGATCATCCAGCAGACCCTTGCGGTAGACCGCGAGCACATTCTCGGCTCGCACCGCGTAGTCGTTATCGGTGAGAACCGTCAGCCCATCGGTCGCACCAGGGGTCAGCTCGGGCGGGCCGGTCAGGATCCCGGCCTGGATTTCACCGTCCAGCAAGGCCTTTCGCAGCGCAGTCGCGTCGGGATAGGGACTGGTACCGGCGAAGTCGCAACCGGCAATCCGCACGGGTGCCGCCGTTCGCAGCACACCCGGCACCGGTGCCACCCCGGCCTGGATTTCGCCACAGCGCGGTGCGAGCGCGCCGAGCGACCGCACATCCTTGCCCGCCGCTTCGGTCAGCAGCACCCGGGCTCGCATATCCGTGCCGTCGGCCGGATCGGAGACCGCGAGTCCTTCCGGCAGCGACCGGTTCAACTCCTCGGTCACCGACAGTCGAACGGGTGCGGACTTGTCTGCCACCTCGGTCGTCACCTCGGGCTTGCGCGCCTGCGCGTCGGCATTCAGGAAGGTGAGCAGTTCGCCACTGTGTTCGCCGACCACCGTCACCGTGCCCGCATCCAATGCGGCCAGGTAGTCCGCCCGATTACCGAGATCGGCGCTGACCGAGGTGCGCGCACCGGTCCGCGCCAACGCGCCCGCATAAATTTGCGCAAGCAGATTTGATTCCATCGAATCGCCGGCGCCGACCGCTATCGTCGAGCCCGAATCGTCGCTTCCACAGGAAACAGCCAGCGCGACGGCCGTGACGACCATGAACCGTGCCAGCATCCGCCTCGACGCGGCCAACCCCATCCGGCGACACCAACCTTCGGTAGTGAACAGGAACTGCATGCAGCGGGCAATATGAACAACCAGAATGTACCGGGTGGCCGTGCGAGCACGGCTTCTCGCACCGCCCGTCATGCCGGAAGGACTCCAGTGAAAACCACGATCAACCCCGATGCCGCGCGGCACGGGCGGTTCGCGCTGCGGCTGACGCTGCGCGCCGCCCGCATTCTCGTCGCCGCCGCGGCACTGGCCGCCGCCATGATCCTGTCCGCCTGTGGCAACTCCGATCCGCTTGCGGCCAAGGGCAATTGCGAGGGCGACGGGCTGACTGTCGGCTCGGCGAACTTCCCGGAATCGGAAACGGTCGCGAATATCTACGCGGAAGTGTTGCGCGCCAACGGATTCAATGTCGACACCAAACTCAATATCGGTAGCCGCGAAGCGTATATCCCGGCACTGCGCCAGTGCGCGATCTCGGTGATTCCGGAGTACAACGGCAACCTGCTGCAGTACCTGGACAAGAACGCCACCGCGGCAAGCTCAGCCGATATCGACGCCGCCCTCACCAAGGCACTCGGTTCCGATCTCGCCGTCGGCACCCCGGCCCCGGGCCAGGACTCGGACGCGGTCGTGGTCACCAAGGCCACCGCGGAGCGTTGGAACCTGCACAGCATCGCCGATCTGGCCGCACATTCGGCCGAGGTGAAATTCGGTGCGCCCGCCGAATTCCAGGAGCGCGCAGGCGGTCTGCCCGGTCTGAAGAAGAACTACAACCTGGATATCGCGGCGAACAATTTCGTGCCGATCGCCGACGGCGGCGGACCCGCGACGGTGCGCGCATTGGTCGAGGGCGCGGTGACCGCGGCCAATATCTTCACCACCTCCCCGGCGATCGCGCAGAACAATCTGGTGGTCCTGGAGGATCCGAAGCACAACTTCCCCGCTCAGAATGTCGTGCCGCTGTTCAACTCCGCCAAGAAGACCGATAAGGCGCTCGCCGCGCTCAACGCGGTCTCCGCGAAACTCACCACCGACGAACTGCTGAAGCTCAACGAGGCGGTCTCCGGTAGCAGCAAGACCGAACCCAAGGCCGCAGCACAACAATGGGTCGCCGCCCAAGGGCTGAACAAGCCCACCGGGTAGGAGCCAGCGTGTCCGATATCGAATTCAGCCGTATCAGCAAGACCTATCCGGACGGCACGCACGCCGTCTCCGAACTCGATCTACGCATCGAATCCGGTTCGTTCACCGTCTTCGTCGGTCCGTCGGGCTGCGGCAAGACCACCTCGATGCGCATGATCAACCGGATGATCACACCCAGTTCGGGCACCATCACCGTTGGCGGCGCGGATATTTCGACGGTGAATCCGGTCGAGCTGCGGCTCGGTATCGGATACGTGATCCAGAGCGCCGGACTCCTGCCGCATCGCACCGTCGTCGACAATGTCGCGACCGTGCCTGTGCTGCAAGGAGTTCGGCGTCGCGCGGCCCGCGCGGCGGCACTCGAGGTGCTGGACCGCGTCGGGTTGGACCGATCGCTGGCCAACCGGTATCCGGCCCAGCTCTCCGGCGGGCAGCAGCAGCGCGTCGGGGTGGCAAGGGCACTGGCCGCCGATCCACCGGTGCTTTTGATGGACGAACCGTTCAGCGCGGTCGATCCGGTGGTGCGCGAGGAGTTGCAGGCCGAAATGCTGCGGCTGCAAGCGGAATTGCGCAAAACCATCGTCTTCGTCACCCACGACATCGATGAGGCGGTGAAACTCGGCGACCGGATCGCGGTATTCGGACCGGGCGGCGTCCTACAGCAGTACGACGATCCACAGCGCGTACTGGCAGCGCCCGCAACAGATTTCGTGGCGGGCTTCGTCGGACGTGATCGCGGCTATCGCGCACTGTCGTTCCGCAGTGCGGATAGCCTGACACTGCACGAGATTCACACCGCGACCGAACCCGAACTCGCCGAATTGCGGCTGGACCGCGGCGAATGGGTATTGGTGGTCACCGATTCCGGTGTTCCGCGCGGGTGGATCGATGTCACCGGCGTAGAGAGCATTCGGGCCGGGCGGCCATTGCACGACAGCATCGCCGCGGGCGGCTCGCTCTTCCCGCCGGACGGCGACCTCCGGCAGGCACTGGACGCGGCGATCTCCTCACCGTCGGGAATCGGTGTCGCCGTTGACGATTCCGGTGCGGCTCGCGGCGGTATCCGGGCTCCCGAGGTACTCGAACAACTCGCCGGGCAGCGCACGCTGGAAGACGACGAGCGCAATCGGCATTTCTTCGAAACCGAAAACGCATGAAGTATCTGATCGACAACTTCTCCGAGATCATGGATTTCACCAAGACCCATCTGTATCTCGCGTTGGTGCCGCTACTGTTCGGGCTGATCATCGCGATTCCGGTGGGCGCGTTGGTGCGCCGGATCTCCTGGCTGCGGCGCGTCACGGTGACGGCGGCCAGCCTGTCGTACACCATTCCGTCGCTGGCCCTGTTCGTGATCATTCCGCCACTGGCCGGAATTTCGACCATTGATCCGCTGAATGTGATCATCGCGCTCACCGTGTATTCGACGGCGCTGCTGGTGATCGCGGTGCCGACGGCACTGGATTCGGTGTCGCCCACCGTCATCGACGCCGCCGACGCCGTCGGCTTCAGTTCGCTGCGGCGCACCGTGACCGTCGATATGCCCTTGGCCATACCGGTTTTCGTCTCCAGCCTGCGCGTTGTGGTGGTCACGAATATCGCCATGGTTTCGGTCGGCGCGCTGATCGGTGTCGGCGGGCTCGGCAAACTCTTCACCCAGGGCTATCAGCGCGACTATCCGGACGAGATCATCGCGGGCATCATCGTGACGCTGGCGCTGGCCCTGATCTTCGACCGCCTGGTGTACGCCATCGGACGCTGGGCGACCCCGTGGACGCGCGCGGACACCAGGACAGCGAAAGGCGCTGCGGCATGAATCTTTTCATCGATGCCTGGCACTACTTCACCGACGGCGCGAACTGGAGCGGCCCGGCGGGTATCCAACACCGCATCGCCGAGCACCTCTGGTACAGCTTCCTGACCGTCGTCCTCTCCGCGGCCGTCGCGCTCCCGCTCGGGCTGGTGATCGGGCACACCCGTCGCGGTTCGGCGCTGCTGGTCGGATTCGCCAATGCCATGCGCGCCCTGCCCACCCTCGGCCTGCTGACCTTCCTGGTGCTCGGCCTCGGACTCGGCCTGATTCCGCCGCTGCTCGCACTCGTCACGGTCGGCATTCCACCGCTGCTGGCCGGCGCCTACGCCGGTATCGCCAATGTCGCGGCCGATGTCGTGGACGCCTCACGCGCCATGGGCATGACCGAGCGCCAGATCCTGTTCCGCGTCGAGGTCCCCAACGCGCTGCCGATCCTGCTCACCGGCCTGCGCGGGGCTACGCTGCAGGTCATCGCCACCGCCACCATCGCGGCCTTCGTAAACCTGGGTGGTCTTGGCCGCTACATCTTCGACGGCATAGCCGTCTACCGCTACGACCGGGTCCTCGTTGGAGCCCTGTTGGTCGCGGTTCTGGCCATGGTGATGGACGGCCTGCTGGCTTTCGTGGTCTGGGCCAGCGCCCCCGGCACGGGCCGCCTACGCCGTACATCTCAGCTGCCCGTCACCCCTGCCGGAATCCTGCAGACCGCGGACTAGAGCTCAGGCATAGGGATCGGTGATCTCGCGCAGCCGGGCCATCGTCTCGCGTAGCTGCCGCATGCGCTGCGCACCGAGGTACGTCGCCCACTCGGCCTCGATCCGGTCGGCGACGGCGTTCGCGTACGCTGCCATTTTCGCCCCGCGTTCGGACAGCACGATCAACCGTGCCCGACCGTCGCTCGGGTCGGGCACTCGCTGCACATAGCCGGCGCGCTCGAGCTGATCGACCAGGAATCCGGCGGTCTGCTTGGTGACCTGGGCCTGCTCGGCCAATTCGGTCAGGCGGCTGCCATCGGGACCGATGCGCGCCGCGAGCCGCCCCTGGGCGACGGTGACGTCGTCGTATCCGGACTCGGCGAGATCGGCGAAGATCCGGTCCTCCATCGATCGGTACGCAATGAACATCAGCAGGCCCACATTCATATCGTCGTCGGCCATCCCACTCCTTGACGTTGATCAGATAAGCTTACTATATTGGTAAGTCTATCTGACCAATTCTACAAGAGGTCCGAACCCGGGAGCGCACCATGGACCGCGAAACCTGTTGGCAGACCATCGAACAGCAGCGGCGCGCGATTGCCGACCTGCTGGCCGGCCTTTCGGCCGACGAGTGGGAAACACCGTCAGTGTGCGCGGGCTGGCGAGTCCGGGAGGTCGCCGCACACATCGCGCTGACACCGCAGCCGCCCCCGATCGGCGTCATGCTCGGCACCGGGATCCGCGCGCGCGGCAACTACAACCGGTTCATCGATGACCTCACCAGGCGTTACGCGAAACATCCAGCCGCAGAACTCGTTTCGGCGATCCACGCCAACGCCGATTCCCGGAAGCTGCCCAAGCTCACCAACTATCGCAATATCCTGTTCGACACGATGGTGCACGGTCAGGACATCGCGATTCCGCTCGGTCGCACGATCGAGATCGACCCGGCTGCCGCGGCTGCCGCGGCCGCCCATGCAGTAACCGTCGGATGGCCGGTATGGGATAAACACCGCCTCGACGGCATCCGCTTGGTCGCATCCGACGTCGACTGGACCCACGGCAGCGGACCGGAGATCCGCGGCCCGATCACCGCACTGCTACTCCTCGTCACCGGCCGCACAGCAGCAATGGACCTGCTGGCAGGCGACGGCGTCGCGCCGATGACCGCTCGCCTGCGCTGACCGCCCGACATTTGACCAATGATGTGACATGGGTCACGATGTGACGTGGCCGCAGTAGTTTGCTTCGCGGATGCTCGACGCACGCTCGCGGAGCCGAATTCTGCGGGATCACTCATCCGAGACCAGGAGGCGTACCGTGAACAGTCGCTCTATGAAGGCGCGCGACATCATGCACGAAAACGCGGAGTGGATCCCCGCCGACGAAACGCTGGATCGGGCCGCGCAGATGATGCGCAGGCTGGATATCGGCGCATTGCCGATCGGCAGCGACGACCGGCTCGTCGGCATGCTGACCGATCGCGACATCGTCGTGAAATGCATTGCGATGGGCCATGATCCGAGCAAGGTACGGGCCGGGGATCTGGCCGAGGGCACCCCGCGCTGGATTTCCGCCGATGCCGATGTCCGCGAGGTGCTGGACATGATGGAGCATGATCGGATCAAACGGCTGCCGGTGATCGACAACAAGAAGCGACTCGTCGGCATGATCTGCGAATCCGATATCGCCAAGAACCTCAGCGACGCCGAAATCGCAGAATTCGTCTCGGCCGTCTTCGTTCCGCACTGATCAACCCGCACAACGCGATACGGGGCTGCTCACCTGAGTGAGCAGCCCCGTATCTGCGGGTCGAAATTACGCGACGCCCTCGGCGCGGGCGGCTGCGGCCACGGCCTCGGCGACGGCCGGGGCGACGCGCGGGTCGAGCGGGCTCGGCACGATCTTGTCCGCGGCGATCTCATCGGCGACCACGCTGAGGATGGCATCGGCGGCGGCGATCTTCATGCCCTCGGTGATGCGGCGCGCGCCCGCGTCCAGCGCGCCCTTGAAGACGCCGGGGAACGCGAGGACATTGTTGATCTGGTTCGGGAAGTCGCTGCGCCCGGTGGCCACGATCGCGGCGTACTTGTGCGCGACATCGGGGTGGATCTCCGGATTCGGGTTCGACATGGCGAACACGATCGACTCCGGCGCCATCGAAGCGATCAGCTCCTCGGCGATGGTGCCCGCGGAGAGTCCGAGGAACACATCGGCGCCGTCCAGTGCCTCGGCCGCACCACCGGCGAGCCCACGCGGGTTGGTGCGCTGCGCCAGTTCGGCCTTCACCTCGTTGAGGTCGCCGCGCTCACGGTTCACGATGCCCTTGGAATCGAGCACGGTCACGTCCTTGACACCCGCGGCGAGCAGGATGTTCGTGCACGCGACACCGGCGGCGCCCGCACCGGACACCACGACCTTCATGCCGTCGATGGCACGACCCTGCACCTTGGCCGCACCGTTGAGGGCGGCGAGCACCACGATGGCGGTGCCGTGCTGGTCGTCGTGCATGACCGGGCAGTCGAGGGCCTCGATGAGGCGCTGCTCGATCTCGAAGCAGCGCGGCGCCGAGATGTCCTCCAGGTTCACCGCACCGAAGCTCGGGCGCAGCCGGATGATGGTCTCCACGATCTCGTCGACGTCCTTGGTGTCCAGGACGATCGGGATCGAGTTCAGTCCGGCGAACTTCTTGAACAGCGCCGCCTTGCCCTCCATCACGGGCAGCGAGCCGCGCGGACCGATGTCACCGAGACCGAGCACCGCGGTGCCGTCACTGACCACCACGACGAGCCGGTCGGTCCAGGTGTAGCGCTTGCACAGCGCCTCGTCTTCCGCGATGGCCAGGCTGACCTGCGCCACACCCGGGGTGTAAGCGATGGAAAGGTCGCGCTGAGTGTCCAACGGTGCGGTGAGTTCGACCGAGAGCTTGCCGCCTAGGTGGCCCGCGAAAATTTCTTCCTGGGTAATTTCGGAAAGGCTTGCGGTGGCATTCACTGCGTCAGTCACAGATGACACGATTTCACTCCTGATCGGGTCGGACAAGCCGGGGGGACGGTTACCGCCGGGTACATGGGTATGAGCTGTTTCACACGCTCATCGAGTGCGCTGACCGGGACATTTCGGGGCGAGCCGAGAGCATCGGAAATGCGACGATCTACTACCGAAACGTGGCGCGGCACTGATCCGCAGAGCGAAGGTCGGACGGGTGCGTCCGTACGAAACGTGCGGGGAGATCCTCGGGTCGCGACGGTGCGTCGCGAGGCGGTGATCTCCGTTGTTCCCGAACCCGGCGGTGGCGTAGGCGGGAATCCGCAACATTCTGCCAGCCGGGAGGACGCATTGCCAAACCGGCGTGTCGTATCCCGGTCGAGCGTCATCTTTCGAGGGTAGGTCGCGGGAATTACCAGGGGGTAAGCAGAAACTCGCAGTTCGGCAGCGGTATCCGGTGAGCTGTCACAACGGGAGCGGATCGGCCGCGGTGAGTTCCGGCCGCGCCGGGGGCTCGGGCATCTTATCGGCAACCCCGGGGCGCACCCATACCGCCTCGAGTCCGCCGGAGGTCAGCCGCACCCGCCAGTCCGCCGCTGCGCCTGGATGATCGGTGCGCCGGTGCATCCCGCGACTCTCCGTGCGCGCGAGCGCACTGTATTTGGTCCAGCGCGCCACCGCCAGCAGCGCCGCCGCCTGCCTGGCGCGCAACCGGTCGACGCCGAATCCGCCGAGATCGAAGTCGGCGCCCGGCCACATGGCGTCGAGTTCGCCGATGCTGTCGCGCAGACTTCCGGCGCTGCGCCAGTAGCTGCGCCGCAATGGCAGCGTGTGCTCCTGCACCAACCCGACCACCGCGCGCGGATCGATGCGGGCCACCGGATTCAGTCCGGCACCGGCCACCTCGCGCACCGGACCCGTCACGCCGCGCCCACGTGCGAAGCGTGCGGCACCCTTTCCTGCCCACACGCCCGAGGCCATGGCCCATGCTCCACCCTGACCGCCGAAACCGCTGACCGCGCCGGTGATCGGCTCGCGGGTCATCACATCGCCCGCGCCGTAGAGGCCGGCCACCGTGGTCGCGCAGTCGGTCCCGCCTATGCACAACCCGCCGGTCCCGCGGACAGTCCCCTCGAGCACCGCGCGCAGCGGTACCCGGCGGGTGTGGTCGACCAGCCCCTGTCTGGAGAGCCAGCGCCGGACCGGGTACGGCACATCATCCAGGGCCGCGTAGATCCGGCGGCCATCCGCGATGGCGGTGAATGCTGCCGAGCGATGACCGGTGATCTCGGCACCGGATTCGTCGTAGAGCGTCGCGAAATGCAGTGCCAGCCCGGGAGCGAAGGCGGTGTCGCGGGGCGCGGGCACATTTGGTACCAGACCGTAGGCGCTGGAGAATTCCATGCCCGACAGTTGCGCGCCCGCCTCGGCGGCCAGCAGCAGTCCGTCGCCGGTATCCACATCGGTGCCCGCGCCGCCGGAGAGGAAAGCGCAGCCGCCGGTGGCGACGACGACCGCCCCGGCTCGGACGGTCCAGGTCCGAAAGCCGTTGTGCCGCTGCACACCAACCGCACCGGCGACCGTGCCGTCCCGATCTACGAGCAGTTGCAGGGCGGGATGGTGATCGAGAATGCGCACTCCGGCTTCGAGCAGGCTGCGCCGCATCCGGCGCAGATAATTCGCGCCGTCGAGGCATACGCGCAATGGCGTTGCGCCGTGGCCCTCACCGGGAAACCGATAACCCCACGCCACGAGCTGTTCGACCCGCCGGTGCGTTTCGTCGAGTACGCGCAGCATCCATTCCGGTTCGGCGAGACCGCCGCCGTGCGCGTATGCACGCCGCACAGCCTCGTCTCGCGCGGTCCCCGGCGGGATATTCCACAGCGACGTAGTCCCGGCGGCAGTCGGCCCGCTCGCACCGCAGCGGCTCTTGTCGACGAGCGTCACCCGAGCGCCCGCGGTGGCGGCGGAGATGGCGGCCCAGGTCCCGGCGGGACCGCCGCCGAGCACGAGCACATCCGTCTCGAATTCCGTCACAAAGAGAAATGTTCGGCCACAATTCACGCGACCGCAACCATTACCGATTTATCAGCTCCACCACTGCGTCCACAGCAATATCCCGGCGACAATAAAAACGACCACCGATCCGGAAAAAGCTGCCAAACCCCGATGACGATCTGAAAAAATTTGTGCGCCGAGGCCGATCGCCGAGGTGGCGACATGCCACGTCACCGATTCGCCGCCGGGTCCGGGAAAGCCGCGCCGAGCTGCGATTACCGCGGCACCGATGACAACCAGGGCCAGCACGAACATCCCACCGGCGACGATTCCGCTGAGTCCGCGCAGCACTCTCACGAGGCGATCACCGGCACGCCCGTCGCTTTGCCCGCGAGTTCCTCGAATTGCGCGGGGTCGGTGGTGAATTCACCTAGCCGGATAGTTTTGTTGGATCCGTGATAGTCCGACGAACCGGTGGTGATCAGACCGAGTTCGGCGGACAACTCCGTCAGCAGCGCGCGATCGGCCGCGGAATGATCCGGGTGATCGATCTCGAGCCCGCCGAGTCCGAGCGTGGCCAGTTCACGAATATCGTCGATCGCCAGCAGCCGCCCGCGCTTGCGCGCCCGGGTGTGCGCGAGCACGCTGACCCCGCCCGCGGTCGCGATCATTTCGACGGCCCGGCGCAGCGGCGTATCCGCCTTCTCCGCGTAGTAGGGGCCGTGCGGGGCCAGTAATTCGGTGAAGGCCGCGTCCACGGTCGGCACCACACCGGCCGCGACGAGTGCGCGCGCCAGATGCGGACGCCCCGCCGACGGTCCGGCCGAGGCCAGGACCGCATCCGGATCGATGGGTAGTCCGTCGTCGCGCATCCGCTCGGCCATCGCGCGCAACCGCTCGACGCGTTCGGCGCGCAAGCGTTCCCGCTCGTCGGCGAAACACCGGTCGGTCGGGTCGAAGAGGTAAGCCAACAGGTGCACCGGGACCGGCCACCCGTCCTCACCGAGCCCGACACACGACATCTCCATGCCGCGCACCAGCGTCAATCCCTTCGGTAGCGCGTCGACCGCCTCGGTCCACCCGGCGGTGGTGTCGTGGTCGGTGATCGCGACGACGTCCAGGCCGGCCGCTGCCGCGTTGCGGACGAGTTCGGCCGGGGTATCGGTACCGTCGGACGCGGTCGAATGGGTATGGAGGTCGATGCGCACGCCTTCTTTCATACCGTGCGCTCACCCGGCGCATGCACGCGCACGCGACGTAGCATCGGTCGGTGCCATCAATTCCGCCGCTACCGTCGTTCCGGAGCCAGGCAAGGGCGGCCGAGCCAATTCCGCACATACCGGTGCCGACGGCACGGGCGATAGTCGATTGCGCGGCCTACGTCGACGGCGAACGGCTGCCCGGCCGGTTCAGCCATACGGACGCGTTGGCCGAGGTGAACAAGCGCGGCACCGGATTCGTCTGGGTTGGACTGCATCAGCCCGACCAGTATCAAATGGCCGATATCGCCGAAACCTTCCACCTGCATCCACTTGCCGTCGAAGACGCGGTCCACGGCCACCAGCGACCGAAACTCGAGCGCTACGACGACACTCTGTTCCTGGTGCTGCGCACCGTCAGCTACGTCCCGCACGAAATCCACAGCATCAGTGAGATCGTCGAGACCGGCGACATCATGGTCTTCACCGGACCCAATTTCGCGGTCACTGTGCGACATGGCGAGCACACCGGATTATCCGGTGTGCGAAGGGAATTGGAAGGCATGCCGGATCAGCTCAGACTCGGTCCCGGCTCAGTGCTGCACGCCGTCGCCGACCACGTGGTGGACTCCTATATCGCTGTCGCACAGGCGGTCGAGAACGATATCGAGGAGATGGAAGAGGAGGTGTTCACCCCGCGCACCACGGTGACCATCGAAACGATCTATCAACTCAAGCGCGAGGTCGTCGAACTGCGCCGCGCGGTCAATCCGCTGCAGATCCCGCTGCAATTGCTCGGCCAGAAGACGGACTTACCGCTGCCCAAGGAGATTCGGCGGTACCTGCGCGATGTCGCCGACCACCACACCGCCGTAGCCGAGCGCATTACCGACTTCGACGAATCGCTGAGCGAATTGGTCAGCGCCGCACTGGCCAAGATCGGCGTGCAGCAGAACACCGATATGCGCAAGATCTCGGCCTGGGTCGCCATCGCCGCGGTGCCGACGATGATCGCCGGCATCTACGGCATGAATTTCACGCAGATACCGGGGCTGGACTCGGGATTGGCCTTCTGGCTCGTCATCGCGGTTACGCTCGCCATCTGCATCGGGCTCTACGTCAACTTCCACCGCAACAACTGGCTCTGAGAACTACAGCGACGCAGCGCCTCTCGCCGGATCGTGCACATCGATCCCCGCCTCGGCCCACGCGTCACGCAACGCCTGCGCCCCGCGCACCCGCACCCAGGCCGCCTCGGTCGCGGTCACCGGAACCACCGCGAAATACCGCACCGGTTCGGCGGGTTCGGGCAGCGCGACCTCGGGAATATCGCTGTCCCCCAACAACACCGCGGTGAACGGCGCATCGCGCCACATCGGCTCGCCCAGATCGAGCAGCGCATCGGCTTGCAGCACAACACCTTCCACGGCGGGCGCCGCGACGAGCACGCCGAGGGTGCGGGCGAGTCCGGAACTCGGGCCGACCCCGGCACGCAGCGTCAGCACCAATTCGGCCCGCGGCCCGCGCACCGGATCGGCGTGCAGATCACTGGGATCGCCCATGGGATGACGGGATCCGCCGAGGGTCACGTAGTGCACCAGCTCGTCGCCGGGAATGCGCAGAATCTCGATGGGCTCCAGGCCCAGAAAGGTCACCGACGCGGAGTCGACACCCGTCGAGGCGGCACCGAAGTGATCCAGCACCTCGGCGCGGACCTTGTCCACAACTTCCATGCGCTCAGATCGCCAACCGCGCCAGCATGTCCCGAGCCTGCTCGGCCGACTTCGGGTCGCACAGCACGTCATAGCGGCCCGCCACCAACTGCATGGTGGAGGCGAAATCGCGCTGCCCCCTGGTCGCCGCATAGGGGATCGAGGTGGAGATGACGCCGAAGATGATGCCGCCGACCAAGCCGACCAGCACCGGCGCGAAACCGCCGCTGGTGGTGAACAAGCTCAACAGCAGGCCGAGGAACAGGCCGAGCCACGCGCCCGAAACCACCCCACCGCCGATCACCTTGCCCCAGGTCAGTCGGTACAGCACGCGCTCGACCTGCATCAGGTCCACGCCGACGATGGTCACGTCTTGCACAGGGAACTCGTTGTCGGCCAGGAAGTCGACCGCCTTCTGCGCCTCGGCATAGGTCGGATACGAGCCGACCGGCCAGCCCGAAGGCGGCGTCGGCAGGCCTTGGCGCGCGCGATTCGAGTTCCCCAAGGGATTCGTCATATCTCTATTCTGCTATTCCGAACCGGAGTTCGGGGATGTGAAACGCGTGGTCCTCGTCATCCCCGCAGCTCGGCCCTTATCAGCGATTACCTGAGCCATCTTCGCGCTGGCCTCATCGATCATTTCGTCGCCGAGCATTACCGCTCCGCGCGCACCGCCTTTTTCCGAGGTGTGGAAGGCGTAGGCATCCAGAATCAGCTCGGCGCGATCGTAATCGGCCTGGCGCGGACTGAAGATCTCGTTCGCGGCCTCGATCTGTCCGGGATGCAACACCCATTTACCGTCGAAACCGAGTGCCGCGGTGCGCCCGGCCGCCCTGCGGAATCCATCGATATCCCGAATTTGCAGGTAGGGGCCGTCGATTGCCTGCAGGCCGTGCGCGCGGGCGGCGAGCAGGATGGTCATCAGAATGTGGTGGTAGGCATCGCCGGTGTCATAACCCTCGGGCTGTTCGCCGACCACCAGCGTGCGCATATTGATACTGGCCATGAAGTCGGCCGGGCCGAAGACCAGGGTCTGCACCCGCGGGCTCGCGGTGGCGATCTCATCTATATTGCGCAAACCCATGGCGTTCTCGATCTGCGGTTCGATACCGATCTGCCCCACCTCGAGCCCGCTGGCCTTCTCCAATTGCGTGAGCAGCAGGTCCAGTGCCTGCACCTGACCGGCATCGGTCACCTTCGGCAGCAGAATCGCGTCCAGTGCCGCGCCCGCGCCCTCGACCACGGTGATCACGTCGGCGTAGGTCCACTGGGTGGTCCAATCGTTGACCCGCACCACCCGCAGCTGATCGCCCCAGCCGGTGTCGTTCAGCGCGGCGACGATATTCGCGCGGGCCTCGGCCTTGGCGGCGGGGGCGACCGCATCCTCCAGATCGAGAAATACCTCGTCGACCGGCAAGCCCTTGGCCTTATCGATCATCTTCTTGCTGCTACCGGGGCAGGCGAGCACCGAGCGGCGCGGCTTCATGATCACTCCCGTCGATCGTGGCATGGTGTGAGTACCGGTCAGCGAACCCTCTAACCTGACAGCCATGGCAGCAACCAGGGTGTACGTCGCCAGGCTCGCCGGACTGGTGGTACTCGGCCCGGACGGCGAGTCTATCGGCCGCATCCGCGACGTCGTCGTGGCCGTCCGCTACGACCGCCAGCAACCCCGGGTGCACGGCCTGGTTGTCGAATTGCCGTCCCGGCGCCGAATATTCGTACCGATGCTGCGGGTGACCACGATCGAACCCGGTGTCGTCGCGCTCAATACCGGCACGGTGAGCCTGCGCCGCTTCACCCAGCGTCCGGGCGAGATGCTCGCACTCGCGCAGATCGTGGATTCTTCGGTGCGCGTTCATGATCCGGATCTGCCCGACCTCGCGGATGTCGATGTGCTCGTGGTCGATCTGGGTATCGAACAGACCCGGACCAGGGACTGGCGGGTCACCAGGGTCGCGGTGCGCGGACATCGCAGGCTCGGCCGACGCCGGACCGTGCACGTAGCGGATTGGACGCAGGTCAGCGGGCTGACGCCGTACGAGATCGGCAGGCCGGGCCAAGACGTCACCCAGTTGCTCGAGCAGTTCGAGGGCCTGCGTCCCGCCGATGTCGCGCATATGCTGCGCGAACTTCCCGAGAAGCGGCGCATCGAGGTGGCGATCGCACTCGACGACGAGCGACTCGCCGACGTCGTGCAGGAACTTCCCGACGACGATCAGGTCGATCTGCTCGGCCACCTCGAGGTGCGCCGGGCCGCCGACGTGCTCGAGGCGATGGATCCCGACGACGCCGCCGACCTGCTCGGCGAATTGCCGAAGGGTGAGCGGGAATCGCTGCTGGCACTGATGGATCCGGAGGAGTCCGAACCAGTCCGCAGGCTGCTGGAACACTCCCCCGATACCGCGGGTGGTCTGATGACACCGAAACCGGTGGTCCTGACCCCGGCCACCACCGTCGCCGAAGCGCTTGCCCGAGTGCGCAATCCGGATCTGACGCCCGCGCTGGCCACCATGGTGTTCGTGGTGCGGCCGCCGACCGCAACACCGACCGGCCGCTTCCTCGGCTCGGTGCATTTGCAGCGACTGTTGCGCGAACCCCCGGCACACCTGGTCGGCGGCATCCTCGACACCGATCTGGCCCCGCTGCGTCCCGATGCCCCGCTCGGTGCGGTGACCCGCTATTTCGCCACCTACAACCTGGTCTGCGGTGCGGTGGTGGACGAGGAGAACCATCTGCTCGGCGCGGTCAGTGTGGACGACGTGCTCGATCATCTACTACCGGAAGATTGGCGCGAGCAAGAAGATACGGCCCACAACTCGGTCGCGGGGCACGAGGGGGTAGCCGATGCCGAGTGAGAAGAATCCGGCACGCCAGCGCCTGGAAACGCCGGTGGAATCGCGGTTCCGCTTCGACTACGACGCCGAGGCGCTGGCTCGCTCCAGCGAGCGGGTCGCCCGATTCCTCGGCACCGGACGCTATCTCGCGATCCAGACGATTGTGGTGATCGTCTGGATCCTGTTGAACATCTTCGTGATCGCGCTGCGCTGGGATCCGTATCCGTTCATCCTGCTCAATCTCGCGTTCTCGACTCAGGCCGCGTATGCCGCGCCGCTGATCCTGTTGGCGCAGAACAGACAAGACAATCGCGACCGTGTGTCGCTGGAGGAAGATCGCACCAGGGCCGCCCAGACCAAGGCCGATACCGAATTCCTTGCCCGCGAACTCGCGGCGCTGCGGATCGCAGTCGGCGAGGTTGCTACGCGCGACTACTTGCGCAGGGAATTGGAGGAAATGCGAGAGGTGCTGGACCGGATCGAGGCCGCGCGGTCACCGGATTCCGAGTCGAGCCCCGATAGACCGATTAAGGCCAATCGCAAGAAAAGCTCCGGCAGAAAGCCGGGCACAGTTCAGGTTTCACCGCCAGTTGCTGACGATTGACAGGAAATGCTCTACAAGGTTGTGACCCACGGGTAACCTGGACGACGTTGTCCCGAGCGGACGGGCAGGGGATGTCCCGGACAGGCGCTCTCACGACGTAGAGGATTGGTGCGGCCGAATGCGAATCTCTGCTCCGATAACCGTCTCGGCCCTGGTCGTCGCAGGTCTGGTGGCCACCGGCTCGGGTACCAACACCACACAATCCACCACTCCCGATACCGCGCCCGAGGCATTACTCGCGGCGTCGACCGCCGATGGAACATCCGGCAACACCGGCGAAGCCGCATTGTCCCGGACAGTTGGTCTCCTTCCGGTAACGCCGGAGGCTCCCCGCAAACTTCGAGCAATGACTCCGCTCGCTGACGGTACCCCGCCGTTCGCGGGTTCGGTGCCGTTGCACGACATCGCCCTGCCCGCGACCGGCGGCGCGCTCGGGATCCCGGAAATCGTGCTCGCGGCCTATCGCAATGCCGAACTCGCGCTGGAATCCTCGATGCCCGGCTGCGGTCTGTCGTGGAGTCTGCTGGCCGGGATCGGGCGGATCGAATCGCTGCACGCGGGCGGCGGACGCACCGATGCCGCGGGCACCACCGTGACGCCGATCTTCGGACCCGCGCTGGACGGCTCGTTACCGGGCAACGAAGTGATCAAGGCCGCCGACGGCAGCGCGGTGCGCGCCATCGGGCCGATGCAATTCCTGCCCGGCACCTGGAGCCGGTACGCCGCCGACGGCAACGGTGACGGCATCGCCGATCCGCACAATGTCTTCGACGCCTCGCTCGCCGCGGGCAAGTACCTGTGCTCGGGCGACTTGAACCTGCGTGATCCGCAGCAGGAACTGCGCGCGGTGCTGCGCTACAACAACTCGCTCGCCTACGCCGCCAATGTGCTGAGCTGGTCGGCGGCCTACCGCACCGGCGGCACTCCGAGCCAGGTGAGCATCTCCCCCGCTCTCATCCCACCGGGTACCGCGCCGATCACGGCGGGCCCGGACATGTTGGCCGCATCCTCGACGGCACCGACGACCAGCACCACCAAGCCCGAACTGCCGCCGTATACCGTGACCATCCCGACGCCGACCGAGGTGATGATCACCATCCCCGGTCTGCCGCCGATCCCCTGCGGCATCTTCTGCCCGCGGCCGGTACCCAAGCCGCCGTGCGATCCGCAGCAGGTGGCTCCGGCGCAGCTGCCCGCACCAGGCGATCCGGCACAGTCGCCCATCGCACCGGCGCAGACCTACGGTGCTGCCGAAAACGGGGAGCCGAAGGATCCGCAGCAGCACGACCAGCAGCACCCGGATCAGCGGCAGCCGCAGCAACAACCCGCGAATTGCACTCCGGCCCAACCGGATGCGGTCCAGCCCGGTGCGGCCCAGCCCGCGCCCGATGCGCAGTCGCCGGGCGAAACGGTGCAGAACTCCCCGGAGAAGACGCCGGAGCCCGGCGTGGACGAAGCGCCGGCCCCGCCCCAGACCGAAGCAGCTACCCCGCCGCCCGCACCGGGCATCACGCTCCCGTTCGGCATCGTGATCCCGCTGCCCGCCCCGGCACCGGCCCCGCAGGGCTGAGACCAGGCCTGATATCGAAACGATGACGCCACACCGAGACCCGATAACGAAGCAGTAACAAAAAGGTCTCGAATGCGGTACCCTCTACTTCGTCCATCACGAAGGGCTCGTTATCGAGTCAATGGGAGGGTCACCGCACAGTGGGGCGTCACCGAAAACAGTCGCCTGCGACGATCAAGCGCAGCTCCGTAATCGCATTGACCGGATTGGTCCCCGCTGGACTCGTGGCCGTCGCCGCGTCCGCAGGCACCGGCGATCCGACCGCATCGTCTGTCCTGCAACACATCCCGGGGGACGATCAAGACGACCAGGCGGCCAGACTTTCGGTCGCCGCGGAACCGGCGGCGACCGAATTCGTCGCGAACGCAATGGCAAAGCAGGCGCCGAGTGCACCGCCGATCGTGAAAACCGTTGCGCTGGCCGATGGTAGGCAACCGGCCGCGCTGCCACCCGGCCCGCTCGGCATTCCCGGCGTGGCCGTCGCGGCGTATCAGAACGCCGAAAACATACTCGCCGCCGAGAATCCGGTCTGCGGAATGCCGTGGTCCATGCTCGCCGGCATCGGCCGGGTCGAATCGACACACGCCTTCGGCGGTAAGGCCGACGCGGACGGCAATCCGCTGACACCGGTCTACGGTCCGGTGCTCGACGGCAGCCTCGCGGGCAACCACGTCGTTCACGACACCGACGGCGGCGCACTGGACGGACTCAGCGGATACGACCGCGCCATCGGCCCGATGCAGTTCCTGCCGGAGACCTGGAAGCGCTACGGCGCCGACGGTAACGGCGACGGCATCGCCGATCCGCAGAATCTGTTCGACGCGGCGCTGACCGCGGGCAGGTATCTGTGCGACGGGGGGTTGAATATGCGCGATCTCACCCAGCAGACCCGGGCCATCCTGCGTTACAACAACTCCATGGCCTATGTCGCGAATGTGATGGCGTGGGCCGGGTCCTATGCCTCCGGTACCGCACCGAAGCCCGGGGACCTGCCGCGAATCTGAGACAACGTAAAATTCATTCCATGCCAGTGGTAACGGAAACGGATGTGCGGGGAGCCCTCGCGAAGGTCGACGACCCGGAGATCCGCAAACCGATCACCGAACTGGGCATGGTGAAGAGCATCGCGATCGGTGCCGATAGCAATGTCCATATCGAGGTCTACCTGACGACGGCGGGCTGCCCGCTGCGCACCGAGATCACCCAGCGGGTCACCAAGGCGGTGGCCGACGTCGCGGGCGTCGGCGCGGTCACGGTCGACCTCGATGTGATGAACGATGAGCAGCGCACGAATCTGCGCAAGCAGTTGCGCGGCGACTCCGCCGATCCGGTCATCCCGTTCGCCCAGCCCGGTTCGCTCACCCGCGTCTATGCGGTGGCCTCCGGTAAGGGCGGCGTCGGAAAGTCCAGTGTCACGGTCAATCTCGCCGCCGCGATGGCCGCGCGCGGTCTGTCCGTCGGTGTGCTGGACGCGGATATCTACGGCCACTCGATTCCACGGATGCTCGGTACCGACGCGCGCCCGACTCAGGTCGAGCGGATGATCATGCCGCCGCAATCGCACAATGTGAAGCTGATCTCCATCGCGCAGTTCACCCAGGGCAATACGCCGGTGGTGTGGCGCGGTCCGATGCTGCACCGGGCGCTGCAGCAGTTCCTCGCCGATGTGTTCTGGGGCGATCTCGATGTGCTGCTGCTGGACCTCCCGCCCGGCACCGGCGATGTCGCGATCTCCATCGCGCAGCTGATCCCCAATGCGGAGATCCTGGTCGTCACCACCCCGCAGCCGGCGGCCGCCGAGGTCGCCGAACGCGCCGGTGCGATCGCACTGCAGACCCGGCAGCGGATCGCGGGCGTCATCGAGAACATGTCCTGGCTCGATCTGCCCGACGGCACCCGGATGGACCTCTACGGTTCCGGTGGCGGCCAATCCGTCGCCGACCGCCTCACCCGGGCCGTCGGAGCGAATGTGCCACTGCTGGGCCAGATTCCGATCGAGCAGGAGTTGCGCGAGTCAGGCGACGAGGGCACCCCGATCGTATTGCGCGCTCCGGAGAACCCGGCCGCCAAAGCCCTGCTCGACGTAGCCGACAAGCTCGCAGTGCGCCGCCGCGGACTCGCGGGCATGTCGCTCGGAATCGATACGACGCGCCACCTGTAACCGCGGGCCGCGCGGCTGAGCGCTGCTGATATCACCTACGAACTCGCGGTGCGCCGCCACGGACTCGCGGGCATGTCGCTCGGAATCGATACGACGCGCCACCTGTAACCGCGGGCCGCGCGGCTGAGCGCTGCTGATATCACCTACGAACTCG